>NZ_LRTR01000005.1 GCF_001550375.1 Streptomyces europaeiscabiei
GCGGGGAACAGCGGGGAGCGACCCGGGTACCCGCACGTCAGCGAATCGCCGGCTCAGCCCAGGTCCGCATACGCGAGCGCGGTTGACCGTTCGCTGGGTTGGTGTGAGGTCACGGCCCGGCGGGCGTCTGAGGGGTGTCGTCACCCACGGTCCGGCTCCCATGTAGGCACGGTCGGCGAGGACCGGGACGCCCTGGCGTTCGCAGATCCGGATGATCCGGTGGGTGCGGGCCGCGGTCAGGTCGTGCGCTCGGCCGGGCAGTGTGGGCGAGATCCACAGCAGCCGGCCCTCCGGATCGGTAACCACCTGCACGTTCACGCCGTGTCGGCGGTGCTTGGCGGAGTAGTCGGCCCGGCCCTCGCCCAGGCGGTCGCACTCCGCGAGAGTGCCGTCGAGCAGGACGTAGTCGGGATCGGCCTCGCGCACCACCTTGAGCAGGCCCGGTGCACGGTCGGCGAGCAGGCTGATCACCGAGGTGTGTAAGCGTGAGCGGTGCCCACCGAGATACCGAAGCCGACGGCGATCTGGGCGAGCGTGTCGTGCTTACGCAGGTACGTCAGGCCGACGAGCGCACGTTGGTGCGGCGGGAGTTTGCAGCGGCGGTCACTCTCGCGGGTGACGATGAGCATGGTGACCCACTCGACCAGGGCGTGGGGCAGGTCGAGTGAGGCAGAACGGAGGACCAACGCGGCTCCTGTGCCCGTGGGTTGAGACTTCGAACACCTCCCCCAACGGCACGGGAGCCTCGTGCGTTGTGCATCCCGGCCGCGCCACCCGATCGGTGGCCGTGCTGAAAGGATCACTGACACCAAGTCGCTCCGAAAATCGGCAGCGTCACGCCGGCGCGGGCATGACGATCACCACGCGAGTGGTGAAGACTGGATAGATGCGACCTCACGCCCCCGGCGGACTCCTGTTCGTAGCACTCGGTCTCGTCCTTGTCGCCGCCGGCTACGTCTGGAGGGGACGTGTCCTGCGCCCCCTCTCGGCGAAACGGGCCCAGGCGGCCGTGATCCGGGACCGTTCCAGAAGCCTGTTGCATTCTGCGGACATGGCGATCGCCGAAGCACGCCGCCGGGCCGCACGCGGCGACCCGGCCATCGTCACGGTCGGGGACGTGACCAGGGTGGCGTGCCAGCACTACGGGCACTTCGTGGGGCACGAAGAGGCAGCTGCCGCCCTCCGCCGGCGCTTTGATGCCGCCGACTGTTGGGTGGACTGCATGACTGACGCTTTCCACTGACTGTCTCCTCGGCGAGTGCTTATTGCCAGGGGCGCCGAAGCCGTCACCTGATCGGTGGTCACGCTGAAAAGACCCAGTGACCTTCAATTGACCTTCGTCTTCTGAAGACCGCCCGACGGGTCACCGAAAGTCCCCCGGAGCCGCCCCCTACGAAGGCGAACAGCAGAAGCTCGCTGTCTCGCGCTTCCCATACTCGCGGGGGCTGGTTCCGGGCGACGTGCTGGCGCGGTCCAGTCCCTCCAAGACGGAGGCGGCACCGATGGCAGACCAAGATCCGGACCACACGCGGGCCAGGGGGCTGAAGTTTTCGTCGACTTGGGCTGTTGCAACTGGTCAGAACTGCGCAAACCGTGTACCACCAGCAGACGAAGAACATTCTCTGTTCCTACAGCCCTCGGAAACTTGGGTTCTTCTAGCACCTCGAAGCCGGCCGCTGCAGGTTCATCGGGCTCCGGGAACCATGGTTCCGGTCGCTCCGGCGGCAGTTCGAACGGCGGCTGTCCCGTCGAGGCGCGGATGACAGTGCGTCGCACCCGCCGTCGGTCGTGCCGCGGGGCGTCAGGAAGTGTGCCGCGGCGCACCGGGCAGGTAGGGAAGCGGACGGGTTGGGGGTGGTAGGCCGAGGGGGCACTTCCCTTGACGCACCGTCACCCGCCGGAGGTCCGACGCGTGGGAACGGAGACGCCTCGGCGCACCACGCTTTGCCGGTTGTGGTGCCGGGTGAGATGATGACGCGCCGCGGGATCAGCGAGCATACGGGGGCGCGATGGGCCAGGCGGTGGCCGCAGCCATGCTGCAGGTGGCGGATGTGCACAAGTCGTACGGTCGAGGCGCCGGCGCCGTTCATGCCCTGCGTGGCGTTTCCTTCGAGGTCCCGCGTGGGGAACTCGTTGCTCTCAAGGGACGCTCGGGCTCGGGCAAGACCACTCTGCTCAACATCATCGGTGGTCTGGACGAGCCGGACAGCGGAAGCGTCACCGTCGACGGGCTGCACCTGCGGGACCAGGGTGAGGACGCCCTCCTCGCGCTGCGCCGGGAGCGTATCGGCTTCGTCTTCCAGTCGTTCGGGCTCATCCCCATCCTCACGGCTGCCGAAAACGTGGGCATACCGCTGCGGTTGCGAAAGGCGGACCCGCGCGAGCGCCGGGAGCGCGTCGAACTGCTGCTGTCCCTCGTGGGGCTCGCCGACCATGCCGCGCAGCGCCCGGGAGAGTTGTCGGGCGGGCAGCGCCAGCGCGTCGCCATCGCCCGCGCCCTGGCCAACAGTCCCTCGATTCTCATCGCCGACGAGCCGACCGGCCAGTTGGACGCGGAAACCGGTCACTCCGTGATGGAACTGCTGCGCGCGGTCGTTCGAAGCGAACGGATCACGGCTCTCGTGGCCACCCATGACACGACGCTTCTCGACCTTGCCGATCGTGTGCTGGAACTGAAGGACGGTGAGATCACCGAGTTTTGAAGCCGGTCGTTTGGAGCACCGCGGACACGGGGCCGGCATGCGCTCCCCCGCTCCCCCGCTCCCCCGCTCCCCCAAGCTCTTCGAGCACGAGATCCTCGTCGCGTCGACTGTCTCCGCCGCCTTGCGGCAGCACACATCAGACCTCACCTGGTTCGGTTCAGAGCTCCGGCTGGTCCTCGCCTGAGCCCTGGCCGTGACGCTGTTCCTCGGCTGAGCCCTGGCCGTGCCGGTCGTTCCGTGCGTCGTCCGGGCGGACGGCGATGTGGTCGGGTTCCAGTTCCAGGGCGACACGGTCGCGCATCCCCAGGACCCGGGTGTACTCGGCGGGCAGCTGAAGGCGGCCGGCCCGGTCGAGCATGGCGTACTCGCGGGCGACCAGGTTCTCCTGGCCGGTGGCGGAGTCGACTTCGCTGTGGCGCAGGACCTCCGTCGACGTGCGGCCGTCCCGGATGGCGACCGTACGGCGGACCTCACCGGCGACGGACTGATCGTGGGTGACGATCACGATGGTGGTCCCCAGCTCCTCGTTCGCGGTGCGGAACGCGGCGAAGACCTGTTCAGCGGTGTGGGAGTCGAGTTCGCCGGTGGGCTCGTCGGCGAGCAGGACCGCGGGATCGTTGGCGAGGGCGACCGCCAGGGCGACGCGCTGCTGCTGGCCGCCGGACATCTGCTGGGGCCGACGATCGCGGCACTCGGCGACCTTCAGCAGGTCGAGGAGGTCCATGGCGCGGTCGGCCCGGGTTCGGCGCCGGTCTCGGGCGCGAGCCAACTGCAGGGGCAGGGCGACGTTCTGCGCGGCGGTGAGATAGGGCAGGAGATTGCGGGAGGTCTGCTGCCAGACGAAGCCGACGGTCTTGCGACGGTAGGCGAGGCGTTCCTTGGAGGACATCGTGACCAGGTCGTGGCCGGCGACGCGGGCAGCGCCGGCGGTGGGTCTGTCCAGTCCGGCCAGGATGTTCATGAGGGTGGACTTGCCGCTGCCGGAGGCACCGACCAGGGCCATGAGCTCTCCCTTGCGAACGAGGAGATCGAGGCCTTGCAGTGCCTGGACCTCCACGCCGTCGGCGGCGAAGATCCGTACCAGCCGGTCGCAGGTGATCAGGGCGTCGTGACCGTAGACGGCGGCGTCGCGCGTGGCGAGGGCACGGTCGGCGAGTTCGTGGAAGGTCGGGCTGCTGGTCATCGGCTGCTCCTTGGCGGACGGAGGGACACGGGCCGGTGCCGGAAGGGCTGGGACCTGTCGTTCGGATCACGCCCGGGACGTGGGGCGTGGCATCGCTCCCCCACTGCCTTGAAGGCGTGGAGGGATTCCCGGCGGTGTTGCCGTCGGTTGCCGGCGCTCCGCGTTCACGCCCTCCTCCGCCGTGCAGCCGCACGCGCCGCGCCGCGCTCACCGGCGGCCGAACGGCGCCGCTTTCGAAGCCGGCGTGATCCGAACGCCAGGTCCCAGGTCTCAAGGCTCCGCTCACTGTCTAGTTGTCACCCAGCCTCAGTTCGCGCACCGAGCCACGTCGGCTGGTCCACCAGGCCTGGCCGGCGGGCACACCGACGGCCAGCAGCAGCACGGTGAGCGCCGGAACCGCCAGCGAGAGCGGATCGGTGCGCAGCGCGGCCCCCTCGAGAGCGGACGGGGAGGCCAGGGCGATGGCCGTGAGGTCGACGCCGGGCGACAGCAGGTGAATGCCGATCCAGCCGGTCAGCATGCCACCGGCCGTGGCCAGGAACGCCTGCGGGAGGGCCGTGAGGATCAGCAGTCGGCGGCCCTGGGACCGGGTCATGCCCATGGTGCGCAACCGGGCGAGCAGGGCGCTGCGTTCGGGTGCGGTGCGCAGCACGGTCAGCACGAGGGCGAGGATCGCGTACCCGGCGCCCGCGGCGACCGCGACACCGTACAGGCGTTCCGCGCCGGACTGCAGCGGTGAGTCGACGTGCCGCGTGCGTTCCTCGGTGCGCAGCCGGACGGTTGCCGCTGTGCCTTCCGCGACCGAGCGCAGCGCCCGGCCGTTCAGAGCGTCGCCGGTCAGTAGCAGGGTGGTCGTACGCGCCGCGCCGCGGGGAAGGCCGGCGCGGTCCACGATCAGGAAGTCGTCACCGAACACGGCCGGGGTGCGGTCTCGGACCATGACGATCCGGACGGTGACGGAGGTGCCGTCCGGGAGCAGGACGGAGTGGGGGCCGGTGCCGTACTCGTCGGCCACGCGAGGTGAGGCCAGCGCGGGCAGGGGCCGGTCGGTGCTGCCCGCCGTACCGGCGTCCGCCTGCCGGAGGCTCGCCGCCTCGAACGGTCCCAGTCCCGTGTGGTGCGACAGGAGCGCATAGGCGTCGGGGTCCACACCGGCCAGCGGTACCGGCTGACTGCCTTGTTCTGGCTTCGCGTCGTAGGTGACGCTCGCTTGCGTCATGTCCCGTACGCCGGGCAGTTGGCGTACGCGGTCGGGCAGGGCTCGAGGGAGTTCACCGGTGATGGTCTCGACGCGGCCGTCAGCGCCCACTTCGAGGAGCGCGGCCCGGTCGCGGGCCGCCGTGACCCCTGCCAGGACCGAGCCGCCGAACGCGGCCGTGGTCAGGGCGCTGAGCAGGGCGAGCAGGGGCAGCACGGCGAAGCCGGGGGCGCGGGCGACATGGGCCAGCGACAGGGGAATCACCAGGCCGCGCATGCGAGTGGTCGCCTTGCTCAGCGCACGCAGTGGCACGGGGTGGAGGCGTGCCAGCAGCAGAGCCGCGACCACGCCTGTCAGCAGCGGAGCGGCGGCCACCAGACCGGTGCTGCCGGAGCCCTGTCGGCGCAGGGCGGCGATCGCCCCCGACGCGATCACCAGGACGGTCAGTTCCGCCACGGTTCGGCGCCGCGACGGCCGGGCGGCTGTGAGGTCCTCCCGCCCGTCGTGCATCCGTACCGTGCGGTGTGCCACCACGACGCGCAGGGGGAGCGCGCCGCAGGCGAGCAGGGTGACGGCGAGGGTGGCGGCGAGGGCGGGCGCGGTGCGGGCACCTGGCAGGACGAGCAGTGCGGCAGTCAGTCCGAGGGCGCCGGCGGGCACGGCCACCACCGCCGTCTCCGCCAGCAGCCGGACGGCCAGGCCGGGCAGTGAGACGCCGCGGGCACGCAGCAGGGCCAGCTCGCTGTGTCGGCGGTCGGCTGCCACGCCGCCGGCCATGGCCAGGACGATCACGGCGAGGCTGCCGGTCCCGACGGCGGCGAGGAGAAGCAGCGGATCGATCCCCGACCGTAGTCGGGCATGGTCCGCGAGGACCTCGTCGAGATTCGTCTGGGCTTCCAGGCTCTCGTCCACGACCGCCCGCAGTCGCTGCACTCCCGGCCCCGACTCGAGGGCGGCCACGGCGGACGCCAGACGGTCGAGATCGTGGCCGCGCAGGGTGGCGACGTCGGGGGCCACGTGCCAGTACCGGTGCGGGCGGCCGGGTGTGCCCAGGAGGGCCGGGCCGGCATCGGGGGCGAGAAGCAGGCCACCGAGCCAGTGGACGTCCGTCGGCAAGAGGTCGGGCCGGCGGCTCAGCGTGGGGGTGCGCAGCACCGGCTGTGCCGACCAGTAGGCGCCCTCGGGGGCGCGCGGGACGACGATTCCGGTGACCCGGACGGCGAGCGGGTCGTGTGCCGAGCCTGGTACGTGGATCACCGAGCCCACCCGGATGTCGAGTGTGCGGGCGGTGTCCACGGTGACGGCGGCCTCGACCTGCGCGGTCGCCGCGGTCACCGGTGCGCCCGTGGTGCGCGGCAACCGGCCGGCGCTGAGCCGGGCGTGGGAGGCCAGGTCCTGCTGGGCGGCGAGCACCAGTTGGGCGGGCAGGCCGGCGGGCCGGGGAAGCCAGGGGTCGGACGCCTCGAGGGCGACGGTCGTGCGCACGCCGTACGACGACTGCGCGGGGTCGGGAACCAGCGGTGCCTCGGCGGTGGCGAGAATCTCGGCCCGCGCGGCGGTCAGCGGACCGACACGCAGGGCAGCCTCCATCTCCTCGACCGTGTCCATATAGGGCAGCGGGACCTGCACCTCCACGGTCGTCTGGTCGGGTAGAGCCTGCTCGACCGCCCGGCGCAGCCCTGCGTCCCCGTAGCGGTCGACGGCACGCGGGTACGCGGCGGCCAGCGCCGCGGTCACGGCCACCAGCAGCGCGAGGGCCACGGACGTAGCGGCGAAGGCCCTGAGCCGGGTCCACAACCCGGCCCGTACGTGCGGTGGCACCGCCCTCGTCCCCCCGTCCTGAGGGGGTACCCGCTTCGCGGTCACTGCGTCACCTCGTCCCTGAGAGCCATCACGGGTTTCGCCCGTCGAAGGGCGAGGGCCACGGTCACGAGGGCGGGGCCCGCCGCGAGGGCCGCCAGCAGGGCGGCCAGGCGCGGGAGCGGGAGTTCGACCAGCACCGGTGGGAGCGGCCGGGTGGCCTGCCCGGTCAGGACGACGAGGGGAACCAGCGCGTGCGTCAGCACCGTGCCCAGGGCGGTGCCGACCAGCAGCGCCAGGGCCACCAGTACGCCGTGCTCCACGGCGACCAGCCGGGCCAGCCGACGGCGTGGTGTCCCCAGGGCGCGCAACACGGCGAACTCACCGTCCCGGGACCGCATCGCCCCTGCCGCGCTCACGGCGAAGCCGAGCGAGGCGAAGAGCACCGTCACCACGGCCGCCCCGACCAGCGCTGCTTCCGGGGCCGCCCCGAACGGGTCGTCGCGCAGCTGGGCCGCTATCTCGTCGCGCACCATCACCTGCTCCGGATCGACGTCGGGCAGGGCGCGCACGGCCGCTGCCGTTGCGCCGGGCGCGGCGGTGCGCAGCCACCACTCGGTGGGCTCCAGGCTGGTTCCGTAGCGGGCCTGCAGCACCCGGTTGACGGCCCGGAGATCGACCAGCAGGGCCCCGCCGTCCTGCGCGGTGGCTTCCGTCGTGGGCAGGGCGCTCGCGGTGCGGACGATGCGTACAGGCACGGAACGGCCGTCGAACGTCACCTCCACGCGCTGGCCCTCGCGCGCACCGGACGCGGTGAGGTACCGGTCGGTGGCGACCGCGACGATCTCGGGCGCCGCGGGCTGGGCGACCTTCAGCCGGACCTCCAGCGGCGATGCGGGCGGCGATATGTCCGGCGGCTGGTACCCGGTGCCGTAGGTCATGGTGACGGGTGTCGTCGACGTGATCCGGGGGCGGGTCGGCCGGGCGTTGTCGTCGGGGACGGCGGCCGGGTCGGCCTCGACCGCGGTCGCCCACCTCGTCGGCAGGGTCAGCTGCCGGACGTCGCCGTCGCCCGCTGTCGCCGTTAACGCGCCGAGGATCAAGCGGTGCCGGTGTGGACGGCTGATCGGCTGCGGCGTACTCAGTTCGAGCCCGGTCAGCGTCAACGGGCCCCGGGCGCCGTTCAGATCCGGGGTCAGCCGGTGAGAGCGGCCGTCGGAGGCGAGGTGGCCGGACGGTATGTCGTAGGTGGTTCCGTGACGGTCCCGCACCGTGAGTGTGACGTCCGCTCCCGGCCCCGGCGTGGTGCTGTGCAGGGCGGCGGTCAGCGTGAGCCGGGCGGTGCCCTTGGGTATCTCCGTGCCCGCGGGCGCTCCACGCGGCGCGAGCCCGGCGAGCAGCGGACCGTCCGTCAGGTCGCG
>NZ_LRTR01000050.1 GCF_001550375.1 Streptomyces europaeiscabiei
CCAGGGCCTGCCCGGCGCGCTCCTCGGTGCGGTGCCACAGCCGCACCCGGGCGGCGGTGTCGCACAGCGCCGCCAGGCCGCTGCCCGTGGACAGACCGGCGCCGACCCAGTGGACGGTACCGCTCGCGGGAACCATCTCGGTCATCGGGCGACTACCTTTCTGTGAGCCCCAGTTCGTCGCTCACCTGACGGAATCGGTCCAGGCAGCGGCCCCACGCACCACCGGTCTCGAAGTCCAGCAACTGCGGCAGCAGCGCGGCCGAGAAGTCGGTGCTCGCCTCCCGGGGCAGCAGGGAGGGCAGGTTGTCGATGGCGATGAGATCGAGCGGAGGGTGCTCGCGCAGCCGCCGTACGGGGTGGTCCCATTCCGTGGTCGTGTCGTAGACCGGCAGGACGTTCATGGGTGAGCCGACGTCGACGGTGACGTCGCAGAGCGTCCTGAGCCGGCGGTCCGGGCCGTCGAGGTCCTTGTCCGTCAGGAAGGGCGGTACCGGGCGGGTCGTCAGGACCGTGTTGACCATCAACTCGTGGGCCAGCAGCGCCGGTCGGTCCAGGTCGCGGGTCTCGGCCAGGTCCCAGCAGGTCGGTTCGACGCCCGCCTCGCCGAACGCCACGCGCGCACCCCGGCCGCTGCGGCCCAGGGCGCCGATCACCAGCGCGCTCACGTCACCGGTGGACGCGCGGAGCTCGGCCTCCATCTCCTCCTTGGAGGTCGGCCGGAGCGGAGCCCGCAGCACGCCCCGGTGGTGGAGTACGGCGAGGGCCGCGCCCAGATAGCCGGCCCAGAAGCCGAAGGCGGCGAGCCTGCGGCCCCGGTCGTCCTCCAGGTACTCCAGGTCGAGCAGCGCACCGCCCCCGGCCGTGAACCTGCGCAGCAGCGTCCCGGCACCGGGCTGTCCCTTGTAGGCGTGCCCGAAGAAGATGTGACGGTGAGTCAATCGCGCTGGCGCGTCCGGGAGTTCCTTGAGTCCCACGATCACGGCCTGCGCGGACGCCGACACCCACGAGCCGGGGTCGGCGACCTGACACCCGGCCGCCTCGTACGCCTCGGTGGGGAAGATCCGCTGTGGGGAGTCCTCGACCGTGAGCCTCGCCCCGCTCTCGACGAGCCGCCGGGCGTCGGACGGCACGATCGGGGTGCGGCGTTCGGTGGTGCGGGTCTCGTGGCGGAGCCACAAGTGGAGATCGGTCATACGAGGTTGGCCTCCGGGCGCAGGGAGTCGGCCGTGAACCGGTCGACGCTCAGCGGGCTGATGTCGACGAAGGGTACGCGCCCGAGGTACAGGTCACGGACCACCTCGCCGACCGCCGGGCCCTGGAGGAAACCGTGGCCGGAGAACCCGGTCGCGTACAGGAAGCGGGAGCACGAACCGGCCTCGCCGATCAGGGCGTTGTGGTCCGGCGTGATCTCGTACAGGCCCGCCCAGCCGCCCGTCCGGCGCAGATCGAGCAGGCCGGGCGCGCGGCGCTCCATGGCCTCGTACAGGCGGGGGATCCAGCGGTCGTGGGTGTCGGTGGCGAAGCCGGGCCGTTCGTCCGGGTCGGACATGCCGACGAGGAGACCGGGGCCCTCGGTGTGGAAGTAGAGGCTGCTGGTGAAGTCGATCGTCATGGGGAGGTTCGGCGGGAGGCCGGGGACCGGTTCCGTGACGGCGATCTGGCGGCGCAGGGGCTCCACCGGGAGGTCCACACCCACCATGGCGCCGACGGACCGGGACCAGGCACCGGCCGCGCACACGACCGTGTCGGTGACGATGCGGCCCTTGCTCGTGACCACCGCGGTGATCGTGTCCCGCCAGGTCTCGATGGACTGGACCTCGCAGTTGCGCAGCACGGTCGCGCCGTGGCGGCGGGCCCCGGCGGCGTAGCCGTGGACCACGGACTCGGGAGTGCAGTGCCCGTCGTCGGGCGAGAACGCGGCGGCGAGCAGGCCCTCGGTGGAGATCAGCGGGGAGAGCCGCCGGGCCTCGGCGGGATCGACCATGCGGCTGGGCACACCCAGGTCGTTCTGGAGCTGTACGCCCGCCTCGAACTGGGCGACCTCGTCGGGGGTGGTCAGGAGGAAGAGGTAGCCGACCCGGTGGAGTCCGATGTCGTGGCCCAGTTCCTGCCTGAAGCGGCCGAACGCCTCCAGACTGCGGGCGCCGAGCTGGATGTTGAGTTCGTCGGAGAACTGCGCGCGGACCCCGCCGGCGGCCCTCGCGGTCGATCCGGAGGCCAGTTCGTCGCGTTCGACGAGGACGACGTCGTCCACTCCGGCGGCGGCCAGGTGGTAGGCGACGCTCGTCCCGATGACGCCTCCGCCGATGACGACGACCCGTGCGCTGCGGATCACGAACGCTCCCTTCGACCGAACGTGGTCGGACCACCCGACGGAGTCAGGTCTTCCACCACGGGCGAACGTTCATGCGGGGCGCCCCCGTACTTGCCCGAAGGGGAGTTGCGTACGGGGCTCCGGGCGGGCGCGGCGGCCGGTGTCGGAGCCTTGGGCCGCCTCCGGGACGGCCGCCGCGCGAACCCCGGCGCTCAGGACGAGTGGACCACCGCGTCCAGGTGCGGCAGGTAGTGGTCGAGCCGCTCCCGCTTGGTGCGCAGGTAGGTGATGTTGTCCTCGCACGGCGTGATCAGCAGCGGCACCTGCTCGGAGACCGCGATGCCGTGGCGCAGCAGCGCCTCCCGCTTGCGCGGGTTGTTCGACATCAGCCGGACCGACCGTACGCCGAGGTCGTGCAGCATCTCGGCCGCCACCCGGTAGTCGCGGGCGTCCACCGGCAGCCCGAGGGCGAGGTTCGCCTCGACGGTGTCCAGCCCCTCCGCCTGGAGCTTCATCGCCTGGAGCTTGGCCAGCAGGCCGATGCCGCGGCCCTCGTGGCCGCGCAGATAGACGAGAACGCCGCGCCCCTCGGCGACTATCGA
Organism: Streptomyces europaeiscabiei; assembly: GCF_001550375.1. Lineage (GTDB taxonomy): Bacteria > Actinomycetota > Actinomycetes > Streptomycetales > Streptomycetaceae > Streptomyces > Streptomyces europaeiscabiei. The sequence continues at coordinate 2,917 of NZ_LRTR01000050.1, forward strand.
CCGGAGCGCGCTGTCGAGCTGCTCGCCGCATTCGCAGTGCTGGGAACCGAACGCGTCACCGGTCAGGCACTCCGAGTGCAGCCGTATGAGAATTCCCTCACCGCCGCTGATGTCGCCGTACACCAACGCCACTTGTTCCTCGCCGCGGTCCTGGTCGAGATAACCTACGGCCTCGAAGTCGCCGTACGTCGTGGGCAGGGGGGCGTTCACCACGCGTACGGCGCCGGAGGACTGGGCATTCGTGCCGAGTACACCAACATTTTCTGTCATGATCTGATTCCAATCTGGTAAGCCCTGGCGTCATGCGAAAATGACGGAGCATCAGCAGAGACGAGAGGCCTTGAAAAGATGAGCAGTTCGAGTCTTGTACCGACGGACACCACCGCGGACGTCCGCGCGCGGGGGGCAAGGGCCGGCCGACAGGTCGCGGTGCTTCCCGTCGGCAGCTACGAGCAGCACGGCCCGTATCTGCCGCTGGCCACCGACACACTCGTCGCCTGCGCCATATCCCGGGAGATAGCCGCCGCGTACCCGGTGCATCTCCTGCCGCCCGTGACCATCGCCTGCTCGCACGAGCACGCGGCCTGGCCGGGCACCGTCAGCATTTCCGCGACGACCCTGCACGCGATGGTCCGCGACATCGCCGCGTCCCTGCGCCGGTCGGGCGTCGAGGCGCTGGTGGTGGTGAACGGTCACGGTGGGAATTATGTTCTGGGCAATGTCGTCCAGGAATCCACCGCGGCGGGACATCGAATGGCGCTTTTCCCGGCGATGGAGGACTGGGAATCCGCCCGCGAACGGGCGGGCGTACAGACCTCGTTGCTCAGCGATATGCATGCGGGAGAAATAGAGACCTCCATACTTCTGCATTGCCACCCCGAATTGGTCCGGCCCGGTCACGAGACCACCGATTTCCTTGCCGACGACCGCCGTCATCTCCTCTCCCTCGGTATGTCGGCCTACACCGATTCCGGTGTCATCGGCCGTCCGTCCCTGGCATCCGCCGCGAAGGGGAAGGAGCTGCTGGCAGGGTTCGTCGAATCCTTCGGGGCGTACTTCTCATTGGTCACCTCGGACGCCTGGGACACGGGAACGGTTCCGCCCGGGGCGCCGTCGGCACCCGCCTCGTCCGTCGGCTGACGGCGGGCCCGCAGGGAGCCGTACCAGCGTCCGACGAGCACGAGGGCCCCGGGCAGGGCGGCCGCGAAGCTGAGGACACCGTAGACGACGGCCACGGTCAGCCCCTGGGAGGCGCCCAGACCGGCGGCGCCGAAGGACCAGGCGGTGACGCCCTCGCGGGGGCCCCAGCCGCCGACGTTGAGCGGCAGGCTCATCGCGATCAGGGCCAGCAGCGCCAGGGGCAGCACCTCCAGCGGGGTCGCGGCGGACCCGGCGACGCGTGCGGCGAGCAGGAAGGTCGCCACGTATCCGGCCAGTACCGCCACCGACGAGACCAGCACGGCGGGGCCGCTGTCGCGGTTGAGCAGCGCGCCGCGCGCCTCGGTGAGGGCGGCCCGGAC
>NZ_LRTR01000500.1 GCF_001550375.1 Streptomyces europaeiscabiei
GCGCAGGAGCGGCACCGGGGTGCCCAGCGCGGCCACGGTCACCGCGCCGAGGACCAGGGCCCGGCCGGCGATTCCCAGGTGTCCCCAGCTGACCAGCGTGAACGCGATCGCCGCGACGGTCAGCAGAACGCCACCGAGGAGCAGCAGCACGTTCTGGACGCTCGGCGCCGTCGCCTCGGGGCGCCGCACGGGCGGTACGGAGGGAGCGGTGGGTGCGGGCGTCGGTGCGTACAGGACGTTCAGCAGCCACGCGCGGCGCGCCAGCAGGAAGGCGCGGCGGGCGTCGAGTTGCCGCAGCTCGGAGTCGAGGACCCGCAACTCCTCGGCCGGGGACGGAAAATGGGTCATGCCCCGGAGTGTGGTCCGTGTCACGCCGTACGGCATGAGTGAAGGTACTCAGGACGTACTCAGATCCCGCGCGGAACGCCCCTGTGCAGGCACAATCCGACCATGGACTGGTGCCACTACCGCTTCCGCAGCCGCTGGGACCTGCCCGCGCCGCCCGCCGCCGTGTACGACGTGCTCCAGCGGGCCGACGACTATCCCCACTGGTGGCCGCAGGTCCGCGAGGTGATCCGGATCGACGACACCACCGGCATCATCCGGATCCGCTCGGTCCTGCCCTACGACCTCGCCTTCACCGCGCGGGAGGTGCGGCGCGACGCGGCGGCCGGGATCCTGGAGATCGAGATGACCGGTGACCTGGACGGCTGGGCCCGCTGGACGCTCACCGCCGACGGGCCCGGCACCCTCGCCCGCTACGACCAGGAAGTCGATGTCACCAAGCCCCTGCTGAGACGGCTCGCCGTGCCGGGACGGCCCGTGTTCCGCGCCAACCACGCGGTGATGATGCGGGCAGGCCGACGAGGACTCCTCGCGTACCTCGCGGCCCATGGGCAAGCGGTTTGAACCAGACCCGTCGGGACCTGTATTGTTCAGTCCGTTCCCGGGCGATTAGCTCAGTGGGAGAGCGCTTCGTTCACACCGAAGAGGTCACTGGTTCGAACCCAGTATCGCCCACCGGGTAAAGCCGGTCCGCCATGCGGACCGGCTTTTTTCATGCCGCCGCCGACAGCTCCGGACGCAGCGGCCACGCGGGGTCCACCGCCTCCTCCGTGCCGCTGCGCGCGAACCAGGCCTGCAGACCGCGTGCCTGCGCCGCGTGCCACACAGCCTGCAGCGTGTGCAGTTCGGCGGGGGAGAGACGGGCGAGACGGGTCGCGAAGCGGCGCCCCACAGCGCGGACGACGTCCATCGCCGCCTGTGCGTCGGCCCCCGCGTCGTGCGCGCCGTCCAGGACGACCTCGTAGTGCGCGCACAGATCGGTGAGGGTGCGCCGACCCTTGCGGTAACGGTCCAGATGCTTGTCCAGGACCCGCGGATCGAGGACCCGCAACGGCGTCGCCTCGAACCAGTGGTCCAGCGACGAGGCGCGATGCCGCCGCAACTCACGGTCCAGCATGGTCAGATCGAACGGCGCGTTCATGACCACCAGCGGACGGCCGCGCACCGCCTGCTCGGCCAGCGCCCTGGCTATCTCCTCCATCACCGGCGCCGGCCAGCGGCCGTCGCGCTGCAACTGCTCGTCCGTCAGCCCGTGCACCGCCGTCGCCGCGGCGGGCACCGGCACGCCCGGGTTCACCAGCCACCGCGTCACCCGGGGACGGGTGCCGGGCGCGTCCTGGACGACGACGGCGGCCGACACGATCCGGTCGGTCTCGACGTCCACACCCGTGGTCTCCGTGTCGAATGCCGCCAAGGGCCCCTCGTACCAACACGTCATAGGTTCACAACTCCTCGTTCACCCACGGCAGCTGACGTCCCGTCTTCTGCCAGTTTGGTGATACCCGGGCTGTTTGCGCCGTACGCCGGAAGGAGACAACAGAAGTACGGGTCTGCGCAGTTCAGGGGCTCGGTACAGGGACACACCAGCACTGGAAGGCTGTTGGTCATGGCCATAGCGCAGCCCGAGCGGGGCGGGCTGCTGCCCGAGCACGCGGCACCGCTCCGCGGCTCCCTCGCCACCACCGCCTGCATGGAGACCCTGCAGGTGGGCTACCTGCACGCCGTGGCCGCCGCGGCCGGCTGCTCCCTCTCCCAGCCCTTTCCGGACAACGGCATCGACTGGCACGTCAGCCACGGCTCGCCCGGTCACACCGTCGACGACGAAGTCACCATCAAGGTGCAGCTCAAGGCCACCTACCAGCTCGCGGCGAACCCGACGGGCCGGTTCTTCTCCTTCACTCTCGACAACCAGCACCTGGCGAAGCTCGCCCGCACCCCCGTCTCGGTGCACAAGATCCTGGTCGTGATGATCGTCCCCAGGTCGCAGGAACAGTGGCTGCGGGCCGGCCACGACCGGCTCGACCTGCGGCACTGCTGCTACTGGATCAACCTCGCCGGACACCCGATCACCGGTCGGAACCGCACCACCGTGCGCATACCGACCTCGCGCATCTTCGACGACCGAGCGCTCTGCGAGATCATGACGCGGGTCGGAACGGGAGGCAGACCGTGACCCACGGCCCCATCGACGACGACGGCCCCGGCCCGCCCCCTCACGGAGAGGGACCAGGCCGGCAGCCCTACGACGACGCGTCCGGCCGACGCCCGCACCGCGGGGAGACGTCGGGCCGACGCCCCTACGCCGAGGACAGGCCCATGAGTCGTCCCCATGACGCGGGCGGACCGACGAAACGTCCGTACGAGGAGGACGTGCCCGTACGCCGTCCCATCGGGGAGCCCGTACGCCCCGTGCGCCCTCACCCCGTCGAGCCCACCTGGACCCGGCCGCCCGACCCCGCCCAGGTCGACCCCGCGGTCCTCGGAGCCCTGCTGGGCCGGCACGGCTGGCAGCGACGCGGCGGAGCCGCCGGACGGTACGGCCGCTGGACCCCACCCGAGCCGGCCGGGCGGGGCATGAGTCTGCTCGTGCCCGAGAACCGGGCCTTCCCCGACAGCGACGACCTGCTCGGCGAAGCCCTCACGGCCCTGTCCCGGAGCGGCTCGCCCGCCGCGCGGGACGTGCTGACCGCCCTCGCCGTGCCCAGTGACGAGATCCACTGGTGGCGGGACGTGCCGACCGGCCCGCTGGGCACCGCCTCCTGGGTCGTCGAGGACCAACTGCGCTCGGCCGCCCGCCAGATGCTCCTCGCGGCGGCGCTGGCCACCCGCGCGCGTGCCGGCTACTACGGCGGCCGGCC
>NZ_LRTR01000501.1 GCF_001550375.1 Streptomyces europaeiscabiei
CGGCGCCCGGCACCGCCTGCCCGCCGCGGCCTCCCTCGACAGGGTCCTCGTCGGCGCCGCTCCCGGCGGCCGCAGCCTCACCGCCTTCGTCCCCGTGGCCACCGGCCGCCCCCTCGCCCTGCGCCTCCACCAGGCCCTGTACGCCACCCGCGAGGCCATCGACTACCAGCGCGCCACCGGCGGCATGGACGCCTTCGACGGCGCTGTCGAGGCCGGGGTCAGCCACGAGCTGACCGAGGCCCTCGTCACCCTCGTCCGCGGCACCGAGGGCGCCCGCGTCGCCGTCGACTGGGCGCCTGCCGCCGGGGTCCCCGAGGGGGGCGCGACACCGGCCGAGCCCGTCGAGTTCTCACCGGGCGACCTGCCCGTGCTGCGCGAGGCCGGGGCCCGCTATCTGCGCGAGGAACCCTCGATGCCGGTGCGGATCACCGGGGCCGTCGTGCGGATGCGCCGGTCGGGGGCGCGCGGCGAGGGCACCGTACGGATGCGGGTCATCGCCGGCGCCGAGGTCCCGCACGTCCGCATGACCCTGGACGAGGAGTCGTACCGGATAGCGGGGCAGGCCCATCTCGTGGGACTGCCGGTCCGGGTGCACGGGCGGCTGGAGAGCCGGGGCGGGTTCCGGCGGCTCACGAACGCCGACGGGATCGCACCCGTGCAGGTCGACGAGGCGGAGCGGGACCGGCTGATGAAGTCGCTCCAGGAGACCGCGGAGATCACGGCCTTCTTCGAGGAGGCCTGCGGAGGGGACTGAGGTATCTGTTTCGCGAGGAGCACCCCGGGCTCGGTACGATCCTTCCCAATGGCCCAGGCGCAGCAGACGACCGGGCCACCCCTTCAGGTAGGAGAAACCGGTGTCCGACGTCCGTGTGATCATCCAACGCGATTCCGAGCGGGACGAGCGTGTGGTGACGACGGGCACTACGGCCGCCGACCTCTTCGCCGGCGAGCGCACCGTCGTCGCCGCCCGCGTGGCCGGTGAGCTGAAGGACCTCGCGTACGAGGTGCGGGACGGCGAGACCGTCGAGGCCGTGGAGATCTCCTCCGAGGACGGCCTCAACATCCTGCGCCACTCCACCGCGCACGTCATGGCCCAGGCCGTGCAGGAGCTGTACCCCGAGGCGAAGCTGGGCATCGGCCCGCCGGTCCGGGACGGGTTCTACTACGACTTCGACGTCGAGAAGCCGTTCACGCCCGAGGATCTCAAGGCCGTCGAGAAGAAGATGCAGGAGATCCAGAAGCGCGGCCAGCGCTTCTCGCGCCGCGTCGTCACCGACGAGGCCGCCCGCGAGGAGCTGGGACACGAGCCGTACAAGCTGGAGCTGATCGGCCTCAAGGGCTCGGCCTCCTCCGACGACGGCGCGGACGTCGAGGTCGGCGCCGGCGAGCTGACGATCTACGACAACCTGGACGCCAAGACCGGTGACCTGTGCTGGAAGGACCTCTGCCGCGGTCCCCACCTGCCCACCACCCGCAACATCCCGGCGTTCAAGCTGATGCGCAACGCCGCCGCGTACTGGCGCGGCAGCGAGAAGAACCCGATGCTCCAGCGCATCTACGGCACCGCCTGGCCCTCCAAGGAGGAGCTGAAGGCGCACCTCGACTTCCTCGCCGAGGCCGAGAAGCGCGACCACCGCAAGCTGGGCAACGAACTCGACCTGTTCTCCATCCCCGACGAGATCGGCTCCGGCCTCGCCGTCTTCCACCCCAGGGGCGGCATCATCCGCCGGGTCATGGAGGACTACTCGCGCCGCCGCCACGAGGAGGAGGGGTACGAGTTCGTCTACACCCCGCACGCCACGAAGGGGAAGCTCTTCGAGGTCTCGGGCCACCTGGACTGGTACGCCGACGGCATGTACCCGCCCATGCAGCTCGACGAGGGCGTGGACTACTACCTCAAGCCCATGAACTGCCCGATGCACAACCTGATCTTCGACGCGCGCGGCCGCTCGTACCGTGAACTGCCGCTGCGCCTCTTCGAGTTCGGGACCGTGTACCGGTACGAGAAGTCCGGCGTCGTGCACGGCCTGACCCGTGCCCGCGGCTTCACCCAGGACGACGCGCACATCTACTGCACCCGCGAGCAGATGGCGGACGAGCTCGACAAGACGCTCACCTTCGTCCTGAACCTGCTGCGCGACTACGGCCTCACGGACTTCTACCTGGAGCTCTCCACCAAGGACCCGGAGAAGTTCGTCGGCTCGGACGAGGCGTGGGAGGAGGCCACGGAGACGCTCCGCCAGGTCGCCGAGAAGCAGGGCCTCCCGCTCGTCCCGGACCCGGGCGGCGCGGCGTTCTACGGTCCGAAGATCTCGGTCCAGGCGAAGGACGCGATCGGCCGCACCTGGCAGATGTCCACGGTCCAGCTCGACTTCAACCTGCCCGAGCGCTTCGACCTGGAGTACACCGGCCCGGACGGCTCCAAGCAGCGCCCGGTCATGATCCACCGCGCGCTCTTCGGCTCGATCGAGCGCTTCTTCGCCGTCCTCCTGGAGCACTACGCGGGCGCGTTCCCGGCCTGGCTGGCGCCCGTCCAGGCGGTCGGCATCCCGATCGGCGACGCGCACGTGGAGTACCTGCAGAAGTTCGCCGCCGAGGCGAAGAAGAAGGGGCTGCGCGTCGACGTCGACGCCTCCTCCGACCGTATGCAGAAGAAGATCCGCAACGCCCAGAAGGCCAAGGTGCCCTTCATGGTCATCGCGGGCGACGAGGACATGGCGGCCGGCGCCGTCTCCTTCCGCTACCGCGACGGCTCCCAGGAGAACGGCATCCCCGTCGAGGAGGCCATCGCGAAGATCGCGAAGGTCGTGGAGGACCGCGTCCAGATCTGAGGGGTACGGCCTGCGGGCGGCGTGGTGCGGCGTGCGGGAGCACGTGGGTGACGCGGCGCAGGCGAGCGCGTGATCGACAGGCCCCCGGGGTTCAGTTTCCCGGGGGCCTTCGCTCGTCCTCCCGTGCGAACACCTGCAGCAGCCACGACGAGAACGACCCCGTCACCGCTCCGAGCAGCGCGAGACCGCAGGCCATCAGGAACACGGCGATCAGCCGCCCCATCGGGGTCACGGGTGTGGCGTCCCCGTACCCCACCGTGGAGAGCGTGGCGCAGGCCCACCACACGGAGTCCCCGAAGGTCAGGATCGTCGCGCCGGGGGCCGTGTGCTCCTGCTGGTAGACGGCGAGGGCGGCGGTGAAGCCGAGCAGGGTCGCCGACAGGCCCGCGTAGACGGCCACGCGCGCGTGCAGGGAGAGCCGGGGCCGGTCGTGGCGACGCTGCACTTTGTCGTGGATCTGCACCACGCGCAGGGGCCGCAGCAGCGGCAGTACCACCACGAGCGTGTCGAGCCAGTGCACGCGGACGAATCTCGGGCCCAGCCCGCTCAGCCGCCAGCGCACCGCGTAGTCGATGACGAAGACCGTCCAGGTCAGCAGGGTCACCGCCAGACAGAGGTCGAGCCAGCCACGGGGGAGGTCGTGGGCGAGCACCCGTACCGTGTACGAGGCGAGGAAGAGGGCCGACGCCCCGGCGAGGACGCGTCCGGTGCGCTGCTCCCAGCGGAGCGCGCGGCTGTCGAGGTCCATCGCCTCAGCTTGGCCCCGCCCGTCCCGCCCCGGTACCCGGCGACACGCCGCGAACGGGCGAAGTCATATGCTGCACTGCATGACGAGTGAGCCGGAGCAGCAGATCGGAGTGGGAACGCAGGACGCGTTCCAGCGCCTGTGGACGCCCCACCGGATGGCGTACATCCAGGGTGAGAACAAGCCGACCGGCCCCGGCGCCGACGACGGCTGTCCGTTCTGCTCGATTCCGGCGAAATCGGATGAGGACGGCCTGATCATCAGGCGCGGGGAGCACGTGTACGCGGTGCTCAACCTCTACCCGTACAACGGCGGCCACCTCATGGTCGTGCCCTACCGGCACGTCGCCGACTACACGGATCTCACCGGGCCGGAGACCATCGAGCTGGCCGAGCTGACCAAGCAGTCCATGACCGCCCTGCGCACCGCCTCCGGCGCCCACGGCTTCAACATCGGCATGAACCAGGGGACGGTCGCGGGAGCGGGCATCGCGGCCCATCTGCACCAGCACATCGTCCCTCGCTGGGGCGGCGACACCAACTTCATGCCGGTCGTCGGCCACACGCGGATCCTGCCCCAACTCCTGGCCGACACGAGGAAGATGCTCGCGGAGGCCTGGCCGACGGTGTGAGCGCCGGGGCAGGTGGTCGTATCGGCTGCGGGCCTGGAGGACGACGGTCCTGCGGGCCGAAAAGCACGGGGCGCAACCCTCTGCTTTTCAGGGGCGCGGGGAACTGCGCGACCGGCCCCCACCGGACCCGCACCCGACAACGAACCCCAACCCCGCGCCCCCTCGTCCTGCCGAGCGAGCGCGGCGCTCACGCGTCGTAGAGGTCGGCCTTCCGCGGCGTCGGGTCCTGCACCGCCCCGCTGAGGAACCCGGCCCGCGAGCCGAACTTCTCGGTGTCCACGCCGTTGTCCTTGAGGACCTTGATCGCGGCGTTGTGCACCACGCGGAGCACGGGCGTGGCGGCGCGCAGCGCGTCGTCGGCCATGAAGCGGTGCCGCCACGGCTGGTCGGCCCAGGCGTGCCGCAGGCCGAACGGCTCGGGCAGGCCCATGGAGCCGCCGAGCCAGTTGAGCAGCGGCGGATACCAGGTCAGCGGGGCGCGCGCGGCGAGCCGTACGACCTCGTCCGCGTCGACGAGGGGGAGCTTCACCTTGCGGGTCTCCCAGAACCTCAGCGACTTCTGGACTTCCTTCTCCTTGGCCGCCGGCCCGGTCGTGAACAGTCCGTGCACCGGGCCCAGGGCGTGCCCGGTGACCTCGATGCGCAGCGTCTGGTGCAGCACGGTGACCGTGACCATCATGGTGATGATCAACTGGCCGTCCCACAGAGTCCACTGGACACCCAGGTAGTGCCGGTTGCCACTGCCGAAGTGCTGCTTGTTGCAGATCTCCTGTATCGCGTGGTTCTTGTACTGGTAGGCGTCCACGTCGGTGCTGTCGGGCCTGGCCACCGCGCCGGCGCCCTCGCCGATGGGGCTGACGACCCAGTGCTTGATGGAGGGCGCCGTGAAACCACCGGTGTTGAGAGGGGTGCGCTCCAGCATGCGCAGCTGGTCGTGGATGGAGCGTATGACGTCCCAGCTGCGGAACGGGTGGATCTCCTTGCCGGAGTCGGCCGGCACGAGGTCCTCGGCGAGCTGCCAGGCGCCCCAGCGGGTGCCCATGCCGAGGATGCCCTTGGGGCCGGCGTAGAAGACGAGGTTGGAGCGCTGTTCTGCGCTGAGCCGGGCGAGCTCCTTGCGCAGCTGCTCGGCCTTGGTCTCGTTGGGGCTGCCGGGCACGGCCTCGGGGATCTTGGCCCCGACGCCACCGCCGGCCAGCAGGCCGGACCAGCGGTCCCGTAGATCCGTGGCGGCGCGCTCGCAGATCTGCTTGGCCCAGAACCAGCCGACCACCGGCAGCACGACGCACGCACGCGCGTACCAGGCCCAGATGCCCTCGAACGGCATCTTGAGCAGGAAGATCACGGCGAGGGCGCCCACGGCGACCAGCAGCGTGGTGCCGAGTGCGCCGGCGCGCTTGTCACGCTTGGCGACCGTCGTGCGGATCTGGAAGACCAGCAGCCAGAGAAGCAGTCCGGGCAGGAAGAGCAGGCCGCACAGGACCATCACCGCCGAGAGCCAGTTGTCGCGCTCCCGGCGGATGTTGTTCGCCGCGAGGCAGTGCTCGACGACGACCTGCGGCTCCATGCCGAACGACTGGATGAGCGGTTTGCGGCCCGCGCCGACCATCCGGTCCCGCACCGCGAGGGAGAACGCCTCCCCGAGGTTCGGCCGGAAGATGGTCGCCCACTTGCGGCCCGGTTTGACCGTGGACTTGTGCCAGTCGTTGTTGGCCTTGAGGATCTCCGCGATCTCGTTGTCCCGGTAGGCCGCGGACGCCAGGGCGTACGTCGCCGCGGTCTGGCCCGCGGTGCCCGTCAGCGGCACCTGTGCCCCGGGAGTGAAATCGAAATTGTCCGCCACCGCCGCCGCCCCCATCGCCGCACACTCGCTCCTGCGGCTCTTCCCGACTTCCGTGCTCCGCACACCTGTTGATCAGGTCATAACCCGATCCGGTCCTGATCGAGCCATACTTGTCGATCAGGTGATCAGCGTATCCGCAGCCATGGACATCGCGCGGTGCGAAGAACGGACATTCACTCAATCCACGGGCCGTGCACCGACCTTGTCCCGCCCCACAGCCGTCGGCGGACGGCCGGAGCCGTCCGCCGACAGGACGCCGGACCTTCCCTCGATCCCGAACCGTCAGTGCTCCTTGGTCTGTTCGCGGACCTTCTCGGCCACATGGGAGGGCATCGGCTCGTGCCGCGTGTACCGGCGGCCGAAGCGCGCGGTGCCGTGGGACAGGGAGCGCAGATCGACGGCGTACCGGTCGATCTCGATCTCCGGTACCTCGGCCCGGACGAGGGTGCGCCCGCCGCCCGCCTGCTCGGTGCCGACGACCCGGCCACGCCGCCCGGACAGGTCGCTCATCACGGGGCCCACGTACGAGTCGCCGACCAGGACCGACACCTCGGCCACCGGCTCCAGGAGGTGGATCTTCGCGTCCACCGCGGCCTCGCGCAGCGCCAGTGCGCCCGCCGTCTGGAACGCGGCGTCCGAGGAGTCCACCGAGTGCGCCTTGCCGTCCCGCAGCGTGATCCGTACGTCGATGAGCGGATAGCCGGCCGCGACGCCCTTGGCCGCCTGCGCCCGCACCCCCTTCTCGACGGACGGGATGAACTGCCTCGGCACCGCGCCGCCGACGATTTTGTCGACGAACTCGATGCCCGAGCCGCCCGGCAGCGGCTCCACCTCGATCTCGCAGATCGCGTACTGCCCGTGTCCGCCGGACTGCTTCACATGCCGGCCCCGCCCGGCCGACCTGTCGGCGAACGTCTCCCGCAGGGAGACCCTGTGCGGTACGACGTCGACCTGGACGCCGTACCGGCTGCGCAGCCGTTCCAGCGCCACGTCGGCGTGCGCCTCGCCCAGGCACCACAGGACCACCTGGTGGGTGTCCTGGTTCTGTTCGAGCCGCATGGTCGGGTCCTCGGCGACGAGCCGGGCGAGCCCCTGGGAGAGTTTGTCCTCGTCGGCCTTGCTGTGTGCCTGGATGGCGAGCGGCAGTAGCGGGTCGGGCATTTCCCACGGCTCCATGAGCAACGGGTCGTCCTTGGCCGAAAGGGTGTCCCCGGTCTCCGCGCGGTTCAGCTTCGCCACACACGCCAGGTCGCCCGCGATGCAGTGCGTGAGCGTCCGCTGCTGCTTCCCGAACGGTGTGGACAGGGCGCCGATCCGCTCGTCGACGTCGTGGTCCTCGTGCCCCCGGTCGGTGAGCCCGTGCCCGGAGACGTGCACCGTCTCGTCGGGATGCAGGGTCCCGGAGAAGACCCGTACCAGCGAGATACGGCCCACGTAGGGGTCGCTGGCGGTCTTCACGACCTCGGCGACCAGTGGTCCGTCCGGGTCGCAGGCCGCCTTGATCTCGCGGGGCGTGCCCTCGGGGGTGGTGACCGCGGGCGTCTCGCGCTCCAGGGGAGTGGGGAAGCCGCCGGTGACCAGTTCGAGGAGTTCGACCGTGCCGAGGCCCTGTTTGGCACCGTCGGCCGCGGGGGCGGCGGCCAGCACCGGATGGAAGACCCCGCGGGCGACGGCCCGTTCCAGGTCGTCGACGAGGGTCGTGACGTCGATCTCCTCGCCGCCGAGATAGCGGTCCATGAGGGTCTCGTCCTCACTCTCGGCGATGATCCCCTCGATGAGCCGGTTGCGGGCCTCCTCGATCGTCGGCAGCTGCTCGGGGCCCGGCTCGGACTCCTTGCGCTCACCGGAGGAGTAGTCGAACAGCTTCTGCGACAGCAGCCCGGTCAGCCCGGTCACGGGCGCGTGCCCGTCCGGGCCCTGCGGACCGTGCAGCGGCAGATAGAGCGGCAGTACGGCGTCCGGGTCGTCCCCGCCGAACGTCTCCGCGCAGATCCTGGTCATCTCCTCGAAGTCCGCCCGCGCGGCCTCCAGATGTGTGACCACGATCGCCCGTGGCATGCCGACCGCCGCGCACTCCTCCCACACCATGCGGGTCGAGCCGTCGACGCCGTCCGAGGCCGAGACCACGAAAAGGGCCGCGTCCGCCGCTCGCAGACCGGCCCTGAGTTCCCCGACGAAGTCGGCGTATCCGGGTGTGTCCAGAAGATTGATCTTGTACCCGCCCCATTCGACGGGGACGAGGGAGAGCTGCACCGAGCGTTGCTGCCGGTGTTCGATCTCGTCGTAGTCGGAGACGGTGCCGCCGTCCTCCACACGGCCCGCCCGGTTCACCGCTCCCGCCGTCAGCGCGAGAGCCTCCACCAGAGTCGTCTTGCCCGATCCGGAGTGGCCGACCAGCACCACATTCCGTACGGACGCGGGGTGGTCGGCCGCCGTAGCCCTGCCGGCGGCTCCGGGGTGTGCGTTCGCCTTGTCGCCCATGGTCCTGCCTCCCGTGCACGGTGAGGTCACTGTGGGCGCGGACATGCGGATCCGCGTGCGGTGGCGGCTCCGATGACGCCCGCGGTGCCTTCGAGCTTTGCACCCGCGTCACCGCGCGTCCATACGAGGGACGCGATCGCTCCCCGCGGCCCGGGTACGGCCCGGTACGCCCGCTGCGCGATCCCGCCGTGCCACCGGCGCCATCAGGACAAGACACGGCGGGCTGATGCCCGACGGTCGCACACGCGCGCGCGTGGCTACGATGGGCCAGCCGGATGGCCAGCAGGGGCCACGCGGCGACACCGACCCTCGGGAAGGCCATGCTGAACAAGTACGCGCGTGCATTCTTCACGCGTGTCCTCACACCGTTCGCCGCGTTTCTGATCCGCAGGGGCGTGAGCCCCGACACGGTCACACTCCTCGGCACCGCCGGAGTGATCGCGGGAGCGCTGGTCTTCTACCCCCGGGGCGAGTTCTTCTGGGGCACGATCGTCATCACCCTCTTCGTGTTCTCCGACCTCGTCGACGGCAACATGGCCCGCCAGATGGGCCGCTCCAGCCGCTGGGGCGCCTTCCTCGACTCCACGCTCGACCGGGTCGCCGACGGCGCGATCTTCGGCGGTTTCGCCCTCTGGTACGCCGGCAAGGGCGACGACCTCGCCCTGTGCGCCGTCTCGATCTTCTGTCTGGCGAGCGGCCAGGTGGTGTCGTACACCAAGGCGCGCGGTGAGTCGATCGGTCTGCCGGTGGCGGTCAACGGACTCGTGGAGCGTGCCGAGCGCCTGGTGATCTCGCTGGTCGCGGCCGGACTCTCGGGCCTGCACGCGTTCGGCGTGCCCGGAATCGAGGTCCTGCTGCCCATCGCGCTGTGGATCGTCGCCGTCGGCAGCCTCGTCACGCTGATCCAGCGTGTCGTCACCGTCCGCCGCGAGTCCGCCGAGGCCGAGGCCGAGGCCGAGGCGGCCGCCCAGGAGGCGCCCGACACCGCCCGGAACAGCGAGGCGACCCCGTGAGCGCTCTGCGGGAGCGGCTGACCGACGGGCTGTACGGCCTCGGCTGGGGCACCGTCAAGAAGCTCCCGGAGCCCGTCGCCGTGCGCCTCGGCCGGACCATCGCCGACGCCACCTGGAAGCGGCGCGGCCCCCTCGTGCGCCGGCTGGAGGCCAACTACGCGCGCGTGGTGCCGGGCGCGAGCCCTGAGCGCCTCGCCGAGCTGTCCCGCGCGGGCATGCGCTCCTACCTGCGCTACTGGATGGAGTCATTCCGCCTCCCCGCCTGGAGCGAGGAGCGCATCAGGACCGGCTTCGACTGCAAGGACGTGCACCACCTCACCGACGGCCTCGCCTCGGGCCGGGGCGTCGTGCTCGCGCTGCCGCACCTGGCCAACTGGGACCTCGCCGGCGCCTGGGCCACCACCGAGCTGAAGACCCCGTTCACGACGGTCGCCGAGCGCCTCAAGCCCGAGACGCTCTACGACCGCTTCGTCGCCTACCGCGAGGGCCTGGGCATGGAGGTCCTGCCGCACAATGGCGGCTCCGCCTTCGGCACCCTCGCACGGCGGCTGCGCGACGGGGGCATGGTCTGCCTGGTGGCCGACCGCGACCTGTCCGCGTCCGGCGTCGAGGTCGACTTCTTCGGCGAGCCGGCCCGGATGCCCGCCGGGCCGGCCCTCCTCGCCCAGCAGACCGGCGCGCTGCTGCTGCCGGTGACGCTCTGGTACGACGACTCGCCCGTCATGCGGGGCCGCGTGCACGCCCCGATCGAGGTACCCGAGACAGGTACCCGCGCCGAGAAGACGTCTGTCATGACACAGGCGCTGGCAGACGCCTTCGCCACCGGCATCGCCGACCACCCGGAGGATTGGCACATGCTCCAGCGCTTGTGGCTCGCGGACCTGGACCCCGCGAAGAGCCCCGACGGCCCCGCGATCCCCGCGACGGGTTCGGACAGCGGTTCCGAGACGGCCACGGAGCCCGGTTCCGAGAAGGGACGCCCGTGAAGATCGGGATCGTCTGCCCGTACTCCTGGGATGTGCCCGGGGGAGTCCAGTTCCACATCCGCGACCTGGCCGACCACCTCATCCGCCTCGGCCACGAGGTGTCGGTGCTCGCCCCCGCCGACGACGACACCCCGCTGCCGCCGTACGTCGTCTCCGCGGGCCGCGCGGTCCCGGTGCCGTACAACGGCTCGGTGGCCCGCCTGAACTTCGGTTTCCTGTCGGCGGCCCGGGTACGGCGCTGGCTGCACGACGGCACGTTCGACGTGATCCACATCCATGAGCCGGCCTCCCCCTCGCTCGGCCTGCTGGCCTGCTGGGCCGCGCAGGGTCCGATCGTCGCCACGTTCCACACCTCCAACCCGCGCTCCCGGGCGATGATCGCCGCGTACCCGATCCTGCAGCCCGCGCTGGAGAAGATCAGTGCGCGGATCGCGGTGAGCGAGTACGCCCGCCGCACCCTCGTCGAACACCTGGGCGGCGACGCGGTCGTCATCCCGAACGGCGTGGACGTCGACTTCTTCGCCCGCGCCAAGCCCAACCCGGACTGGCAGGGCGAGACCCTCGGCTTCGTCGGCCGCATCGACGAACCCCGCAAGGGCCTGCCGGTACTGATGAGGGCCCTGCCGAAGATCCTCGCCGAGCGCCCCCGGACCCGGCTGCTGGTCGCCGGGCGCGGCGACGAGGAGGAGGCCGTCGAGACGCTGCCCAAGGAGCTGCGCCCGCGCGTCGAGTTCCTCGGCATGGTCAGCGACGAGGACAAGGCCCGCTTCCTGCGCAGCGTCGACGTCTACGTCGCCCCCAACACCGGCGGCGAGAGCTTCGGCATCATCCTCGTCGAGGCCATGTCCGCCGGAGCCCCCGTCCTCGCCTCCGACCTCGACGCCTTCGCCCAGGTCCTCGACCAGGGCGGCGCGGGCGAACTCTTCGCCAACGAGGACGCGGACGCCCTGGCGGCGGCCGCCGTACGCCTGCTCGGCGACCCGGGCCGGCGCGCCGAGCTCCGCGAGCGGGGCAGCGCCCACGTCCGGCGGTTCGACTGGTCGACCGTCGGTGCGGACATTCTCGGCGTCTACGAGACCGTCACGGAGGGCGCGGCCTCGGTGGCGGCGGACGAACGAACCGGATTGCGGGCGCGGTTGGGGTTCGCCCGGGACTGATGCCGGGCTTTGCGTTTCGCCCTTGCCACCCTTGCCGCCCCTGCCGCCCCTACCCGTCCCATCCCTGAGGGCTGCGCCCCCGGACCCCCGCCGCGGTGGGTTCTTCGCCGCGGGTGTGTGGGGCCGGTCGCGCGGTTCCCCGCGCCCCTGGCGGGGCGCTGAACTCGTACGTGGCTGTGGTGGACACCGGTAGTAGCCTTGCCGCCCGTGACTTCGACACTCATCTGGATCGCGGTCGTCCTCTTCGCGATCGGCCTCTACCTGAGCTGGACCGCGGGACGCCTCGACCGACTGCACGCGCGCATCGACGCCGCCCGCGCCGCGCTCGACGCGCAGCTGCTGCGCCGCGCTTCGGTCGCCCAGGAGCTGGCCACGTCCGGGGTGCTGGACCCGGCCGCCTCGATCGTCCTCTACGAGGCGGCGCACGCGGCGCGGCAGGCCGAGGAGGAACAGCGCGAGGTCGCCGAGAGCGAGCTCAGCCAGGCGCTGCGGGCCGTGTTCGCGGACGCGCAGCAGATGGAGGTGGTGCGCGAGGCCCCCGGTGGTGAGGACGCCGCGAACGAACTGGCCCAGGCCGTCCGCCGGGTCCCCATGGCCCGCCGCTTCCACAACGACGCCGTACGCGCGGCCCGCGCCCTCCGTCGCCACCGCACGGTCCGCTGGTTCCGCCTGGCCGGCCACGCACCCTTCCCGCTGGCCTTCGAGATGGACGACGAGCCCCCGGCGGCCGTCGCGGAAAGACCAACCACGTAACCCCCTCAGGGGCGCGAGGAACTGCGCGACCAGCCCCCGCCCACCCGCACCCGCACCCGAAGAACCCACCCCTCGGGGGCGAAGGGGCAGCGCCCCTGGGGACGGGAACGGGGAGGGGCGGCGGAGGCGAAGAAGGCCCAGCTCAGCCACGATCGTGCCGGAAAACGAGCCACCGCCTCCCCATTGGCCCTTGCAGTGGCCTGGTCCCCTCGCGTTTCCTCGGAGCTTGCAGAAACCCCCTTCCCCGAGCGAGGTCAATCCCGTGTCCAGCACGCTCTCCAGCCCCTCCGCCCAGACCCCCGAGACCGGCACCGCCCGCGTGAAGCGCGGCATGGCCGAGCAGCTCAAGGGCGGTGTGATCATGGACGTCGTCAACGCCGAACAGGCCAAGATCGCCGAGGACGCGGGCGCGGTCGCGGTCATGGCCCTCGAGCGGGTCCCCGCCGACATCCGCAAGGACGGCGGCGTGGCCCGGATGTCCGACCCGGACATGATCGAGGGCATCATCGAGGCCGTCTCCATCCCGGTCATGGCCAAGTCCCGCATCGGCCACTTCGTCGAGGCCCAGGTCCTGCAGTCCCTCGGCGTGGACTACATCGACGAGTCCGAGGTCCTCACCCCGGCCGACGAGGTCAACCACTCCGACAAGTGGGCCTTCACGACCCCCTTCGTCTGCGGCGCCACCAACCTCGGCGAGGCCCTGCGTCGCATCGCCGAGGGCGCCGCCATGATCCGCTCCAAGGGCGAGGCCGGCACCGGCAACGTCGTCGAGGCCGTCCGTCACCTGCGCCAGATCAAGAACGAGATCGCCAAGCTGCGCGGCTTCGACAACAACGAGCTGTACGCCGCCGCCAAGGAGCTGCGCGCCCCGTACGAGATCGTCAAGGAGGTCGCCGAGCTCGGCAAGCTCCCGGTCGTCCTGTTCTCCGCCGGCGGTGTGGCCACCCCCGCCGACGCCGCGCTGATGCGCCAGCTCGGCGCCGAGGGCGTCTTCGTCGGCTCCGGCATCTTCAAGTCCGGCGACCCGGCCAAGCGCGCCGCCGCCATCGTGAAGGCCACCACCTTCTACGACGACCCGAAGATCATCGCGGACGCCTCCCGCAACCTGGGCGAGGCCATGGTCGGCATCAACTGCGACACCCTCCCCGAGGCCGAGCGCTACGCGAACCGGGGCTGGTAAGCACCCATGAGCGACACCCCCGTCATAGGCGTCCTGGCCCTCCAGGGCGACGTACGGGAGCACCTCGTCGCCCTGGCTGCGGCCGATGCCGTGGCCAGGCCGGTGCGGCGCCCCGAGGAACTCGCCGAGGTGGACGGCCTCGTCATCCCCGGCGGCGAGTCCACCACCATCTCCAAGCTGGCCGTCCTCTTCGGCGTGATGGAACCCCTCCGCGCGCGCGTGCATGACGGCATGCCCGTCTACGGCACCTGCGCCGGACTGATCATGCTGGCCGACAAGATCCTCGACCCCCGCTCGGGCCAGGAGACCATCGGCGGCATCGACATGATCGTGCGCCGCAACGCCTTCGGCCGCCAGAACGAGTCCTTCGAAGCGGCGGTCGACGTGCGGGGCGTCGAGGGCGCTCCCGTGGAGGGCGTCTTCATCCGCGCCCCCTGGGTCGAATCCGTGGGCGCGCGGACCGAGGTGCTCGCCGAGCACGACGGCCACATCGTCGCCGTACGCCAGGGCAACGCCCTCGCCACGTCGTTCCACCCGGAGCTGACCGGCGACCACCGGCTGCACGCCCTCTTCGTCGAGATGGTGCGCGCGAACCGGGCGGCGGAGTCCTTGTAGGATCTCTCGGGTTCGTACGGAGTTGGGTTACGCGAAGGAGACAGGCAGATGTCCGGCCACTCTAAATGGGCTACGACGAAGCACAAGAAGGCCGTGATCGACGCCAAGCGCGGCAAGCTTTTCGCGAAGCTGATCAAGAACATCGAGGTCGCGGCCCGGATGGGCGGCATCGACATCGAGGGCAACCCGACTCTCTACGACGCCATCCAGAAGGCCAAGAAGCAGTCGGTCCCGAACAAGAACATCGACTCCGCGGTCAAGCGCGGTGGCGGTCTTGAGGCCGGTGGCGCCGACTACGAGACGATCATGTACGAGGGCTACGGTCCGAACGGTGTCGCGGTGCTCATCGAGTGCCTCACCGACAACCGCAACCGCGCCGCCTCCGACGTCCGCGTCGCCATGACCCGCAACGGTGGCTCGATGGCGGACCCGGGCTCGGTCTCGTACCTCTTCAACCGCAAGGGCGTCGTGATCGTCCCCAAGGGCGAGCTGTCCGAGGACGACGTCCTCGAGGTCGTGCTCGACGCGGGTGCCGAGGAGGTCAACGACCTGGGTGAGGCCTTCGAGGTGCTCAGCGAGGCCACCGACATGGTCGCGGTCCGCACCTCCCTCCAGCAGGCCGGGATCGACTACGACTCGGCCGAGGCCAACTTCGTCCCGACCATGCAGGTCGAGCTGGACGAGGAGGGCGCCCGGAAGATCTTCAAGCTGATCGACGCCCTGGAGGACAGCGACGACGTCCAGAACGTCTTCGCCAACTTCGACGTGAGCGACGACGTCATGGCCAAGGTCGACGCGTAGCGCTCCGCGAGCCGAGCCGAACGGGCTCCACGGCCGATGGGCTTCGACGGGCCGACGGGACACACCCCGTCGGCCCGTCGCGTTCTCGGCTGTTGTCAGTGGCACCCGATAGCCTGCACAAACAGGTGATCGATGGGAGGGGCGCGTGCGCGTACTGGGGGTGGACCCGGGGCTGACCCGTTGCGGTGTCGGGGTCGTGGAAGGCGTCGCCGGACGGCCGCTCACCATGCTCGGCGTCGGTGTCGTCCGTACGCCCGCGGACGTGGAGTTGGGGCTTCGTCTCGTCGCGATCGAGCAGGGCATCGAGCAGTGGCTCGACGAACACCGCCCCGAATTCGTCGCCGTGGAACGGGTGTTCAGCCAGCACAACGTACGGACGGTCATGGGCACCGCCCAGGCCAGCGCCGTCGCCATGCTGTGTGCCGCGCGCCGCGGCATCCCCGTCGCCCTGCACACGCCCAGCGAGGTCAAGGCCGCCGTCACGGGCAGCGGCCGCGCCGACAAGGCTCAGGTCGGCGCCATGATCACTCGTCTCCTCCGGCTCGATGCACCTCCGAAACCGGCGGACGCCGCCGACGCCCTCGCCCTCGCCATCTGCCACATCTGGCGGGCCCCCGCGCAGAACCGCCTCCAGCAGGCCGTCGCCCTGCAGGCGACCAGAGCAGCGAACACCTCGCGCGCCGCGAACACCCCGCGCGCATCGAACGCATCGAACGCACTGAAAGGCCGTACGGCATGATCGCCTTCGTCAGCGGCACGGTCGCCGCACTCGCTCCCGACACAGCGGTGGTCGAGGTGGGCGGGGTCGGCATGGCCCTGCAGTGCACGCCGAACACGCTGTCCACGCTGCGGCTCGGTCAGCCGGCCAAGCTCGCCACCTCCCTCGTCGTACGGGAGGACTCGCTGACGTTGTACGGGTTCATGGACGACGACGAGCGTCAGGTCTTCGTGCTGCTGCAGACCGCGAGCGGTGTCGGCCCCCGCCTCGCCCAGGCGATGCTCGCCGTGCACACCCCCGACGCCCTGCGCCGGGCGGTGGCCACCGGTGACGAGAAGGCGCTGATCGCCGTCCCCGGCATCGGCAAGAGGGGCGCCCAGAAGTTGCTGCTCGAACTGAAGGACCGCCTCGGCGAGCCGATCGGCGCCCCCGCGATCGGCGCCCCGGTCACCCAGGGCTGGCGCGACCAGTTGCACGCCGCCCTGATCGGCCTCGGATACGCCACCCGCGAGGCCGACGAGGCGGTGTCGGCCGTGGCCCCCCAGGCCGAGGCCGCCGAAGGCACGCCCCAGGTGGGCCAGTTGCTGAAGGCCGCCCTCCAGACCCTCAACAGAGCCCGCTGACCGGCGAGTCGAGGCCCTCGTGCGAAATCCGTACGACGGGTACGGCCCACCCGCTCCGACCGCGACCGCGAGGCACGCGCGATGCTGTGTCTGTGCGGGGGCGCAGCACCTGAAAGCGGCCTCCGGCCGCGGGCCGGACCCCCGGCCGAACCGAACGCACCCGGCACGCCCCTGCGAGGAGAGCTTCAGTGAACTGGGACGACACGACCGACGACACCGCCTCCGAGCGGCTGGTGGGCTCTGTCGCCGACGGTGAGGACCAGGCCGTCGAGGCCGCCCTGCGCCCCAAGGACCTGGACGAGTTCATCGGTCAGGAGAAGGTCCGCGAACAGCTCGACCTGGTCCTGCGGGCGGCACGCGCGCGAGGGGCCACCGCCGACCACGTCCTGCTCTCCGGTGCCCCGGGCCTCGGCAAGACCACCCTCTCGATGATCATCGCGGCCGAGATGGGCGCCCCCATCCGCATCACCTCCGGCCCGGCCATCCAGCACGCCGGAGACCTGGCCGCGATCCTCTCCTCCCTCCAGGAGGGCGAGGTCTTCTTCCTCGACGAGATCCACCGCATGTCCCGGCCGGCCGAGGAGATGCTGTACATGGCGATGGAGGACTTCCGCGTCGACGTGATCGTCGGCAAGGGCCCCGGCGCCACGGCGATCCCCCTCGAACTGCCGCCCTTCACCCTGGTCGGCGCCACCACGCGCGCGGGGCTGCTGCCGCCGCCGCTGCGCGACCGCTTCGGCTTCACCGCGCACATGGAGTTCTACGAGCCCGCCGAGCTGGAGCGGGTCATCCACCGTTCGGCGAACCTCCTCGACGTCGAGATCGACACGGACGGCGCCGCCGAGATCGCGGGCCGCTCGCGCGGCACGCCCCGTATCGCCAACCGTCTGCTGCGCCGCGTACGGGACTACGCGCAGGTCAAGGCAGATGGCTTCATCACCCGCGACATCGCCGCGGCCGCCCTCGCCGTGTACGAGGTGGACGCCCGCGGCCTCGACCGCCTAGACCGGGGCGTCCTCGAAGCCCTGCTCAAGCTCTTCGGCGGCGGACCGGTCGGTCTCTCCACGCTCGCCGTCGCCGTGGGGGAGGAGCGCGAGACCGTCGAGGAGGTCGCCGAGCCCTTCCTCGTCCGCGAGGGACTCCTCGCCCGAACCCCCCGTGGCCGGGTGGCTACGCCCGCCGCGTGGGCCCACCTCGGACTCACCCCGCCACGCGGTACGACCGGCGGAAACGGACAACAGGACCTGTTCGGGGCGTGACCGTCTCGTGACGGCGCGGTACTCGCCCGTCATGGAACCCCGGTGACATGCTGTGCGTTGTTCCATCACGGTGGACTCGCTTAGACTCCGCCGATGCCGCCCCTGTCGGCAGCACACATACCCCCATCCATCAGGCCGCTCGCCATCGCGGTCATGTGAAGGAAGTTCCGACCCGTGAGTCTCGTGACCCTCCTCCCGTTCATCGTGCTCATCGGGGCCATGATCCTGATGACCCGATCGGCCAAGAAGAAGCAGCAGCAGGCCGTCGACATGCGGAACCAGTTGCAGCCCGGTTCCGGCGTCCGGACGATCGGGGGCATGTACGCGACCGTCAAGGAGGTCAGCGAGGACACGCTGCTCCTCGATGCCGGGCCGGGCGTCGAGCTGCTGTTCGCCAAGAACGCCATCGGTGCCGTCCTCAGCGACGAGGAGTACAACCGCATCGTCCACGGCATCGAGCACGACCTGAAGTCCGACGTCGTCCCGGACGACGCCTCCTCCCTCACCGAGACCGACGAGCCCTCCGACGACGCTTCCGCCGCTTCCGACGACAAGCCCATCGACCTCGGCAAGAAGGACGCGTCCGACGACGCGACCGACGAGACCGCCGAGCCGAAGGCCGCCGACGAGACCGCCGAGTCGAAGGCCGCCGACAAGGCCGCCGAAGCAGAGCCGAAGAAGACCGACGGCGAGTCCGACGCGAAGTAGTCACGTCCCGGGAGTGCGAGCGAGAACCGCCCGCGCCCCGGGCACGTGCCGTTTTCGCCCGGATTCCCGACACCAGTCATGGCCGTCCCCGCGCTGACCCCGCGCACGGCGGCCCGAGAGGGAGTACGAGAAGGTGGCAGCACCGAAGAAGGGCCGGAGCGCCAGCGCCCAGAGCAAGCCTGGGCGCGCGCTGGCCCTCATCCTGATCGCCCTTGTGGCGCTCACCGGGGGAATGTTCGCCTCCGGACACACCACTCCGCGTCTCGGCATCGACCTCGCCGGTGGTACGAGCATCACACTGACGGCGATCAACGAGCCCGGCCAGCCCGACGCGATCAACAAGACCAACATGGACACCGCGGTAGAGATCATGAACCGCCGTGTCAACGGTCTGGGTGTGTCCGAGGCGGAGGTCCAGACCCAGGGCCGTGACAACATCATTGTCAACATTCCCAAGGGCACGGATTCCGAAGAGGCCCGGGACCAGGTCGGCACCACCGCGAAGCTGTACTTCCGCCCGGTTCTGCAGAGCCAGATCGGCGCCGGAGCGACCCAGACCCCGAGCGGCTCGCCGAGCACCAGCCCCAGTGGCAGCGGCTCGCCGAGCCCGTCGAGCTCCGACGGCAAGGACGAGGCGACCTCGCCCGAGTCCGGTGACTCCGCCGGCCCGTCGTCGTCCGCCACGTCCCAGGGCCGTGCGGTCACCGACGCGCTGAAGGCCGACCCCACGCCGTCCGGCAGCGGCTCCGCGTCCGCCAAGGCCTCCGACAAGGCCTCGCCGTCGGCGAGCCCGAGCGTCGACGCGGCGACCCAGGCGCTCCAGGCCAAGTTCACCGCCCTCGACTGCAACGACCCCAAGCAGCGCGCCAAGGCCGGCAAGGGCAAGACCACCGACATCGTCGTGGCCTGCGGCCAGGACAACGGCAGCTGGAGCAAGTTCGTGCTCGGCCCGGTCGGGGTCGACGGCACCGAGGTCGAGAAGGCCCAGGCGCTGCTCGACACCCAGAACGGCACCGGCTGGCAGGTCGTCATGGACTTCGACTCCAAGGGAGAGAAGAAGTTCGCCGACATCACCGGCCAGCTGGCGAGCCAGACCGCCCCGCAGAACGAGTTCGCGATCGTCCTCGACGACGAGGTCGTCTCCCACCCCTACGTGCGCGCGGCGGTCACCGGCGGCAAGGCCGAGATCTCCGGCAGCTTCACGCAGGAGGAGGCCCAGAACCTCGCCAACATGCTGTCGTACGGCGCGCTCCCGCTGACCTTCAAGGAGTCCAGCGTCACCACCGTCAGCCCCGCGCTCGGCGATGACCAGCTGCACGCCGGTCTGATCGCCGGTGCGATCGGACTGGCCCTGGTCATGATCTACCTGGTCGCCTACTACCGCGGTCTGTCGCTGATCGCCATCGCCTCGCTGTTGGTCTCGGCCGCCCTGACCTACGTGCTCATGGCGCTGCTCGGCCCGACCATCGGCTTCGCACTGAACCTCCCGGCGGTCTGCGGTGCGATCGTCGCGATCGGTATCACGGCGGACTCGTTCATCGTGTACTTCGAACGCGTACGGGACGAGATCCGCGAGGGCCGCACCCTGCGCCCCGCCGTCGAGCGGGCCTGGCCGCGCGCCCGGCGCACCATCCTGGTCTCCGACTTCGTGTCGTTCCTCTCCGCCGCGGTGCTCTTCATCGTCACCGTCGGCAAGGTCCAGGGCTTCGCGTTCACGCTCGGTCTGACGACCGTGCTCGACGTCGTGGTCGTCTTCTTCTTCACGAAGCCGCTGCTGACGCTGCTGGCCCGCACGAAGTTCTTCGGGAACGGCCACACCTGGTCCGGTCTCGACCCGAAGCGACTGGGCGCCCGGCCGCCGCTGCGCCGCACCCGCCGTCCCGCCGTCCCCGCCGACCCGAAGGAGGCCTGAGATGTCGAAGCTCGGTGACCTCGGAGCCCGACTCCACCGCGGCGAGGTCGGTTACGACTTCGTCGGCAACCGCAAGATCTGGTACGGCGTCTCGATCCTGATCACCATCACGGCCATCCTCGGCCTGGCGGTGCGCGGCCTGAGCATGGGCATCGAGTTCCAGGGCGGCGCCGTCTTCACCACGGAGCGGACCAGCATCTCGGTCACCCAGGCCGAGACGTTCGCGGAGGAGGCCTCCGGCCACGACGCGATCGTGCAGAAGCTCGGCAACGACACCCTGCGCATCCAGATCTCCGGTGTGGACACGACCAAGTCCGACGAGATCAAGCAGTCGCTCGCCAAGGACCTCAAGGTCGACGCGGACACGATCAACGCCGACCTGGTCGGCCCCAGCTGGGGTGAGCAGATCGCCACCAAGGCCTGGCAGGGCCTCGCGATCTTCCTGGTCCTCGTGGTGATCTATCTGGCGATCGCGTTCGAGTTGCGCATGGCCATCGCCGCGTTCGTCGCCCTGATCCACGACATCACCATCACGATCGGCATCTACGCCCTCGTCGGCTTCGAGGTGACGCCGGGCACGGTGATCGGTCTGCTCACGATCCTCGGTTACTCGCTCTACGACACGGTCGTCGTCTTCGACAGCCTCAAGGAGCAGACGAAGGACATCACCAAGCAGAACCGCTGGACGTACGCCGAGATCGCCAACCGTTCGATCAACAGCACCCTGGTGCGGTCGATCAACACCACGGTGGTCGCGCTGCTGCCGGTCGCCGGCCTGCTGTTCATCGGTGGCGGTGTCCTCGGCGCGGGCATGCTCAACGACATCTCGCTGTCGCTGTTCGTCGGCCTCGCGGCCGGTGCCTACTCGTCGATCTTCATCGCCACGCCGCTCGTCGCCGACCTCAAGGAGCGCGAGCCGCAGTTGAAGGCGCTCAAGAAGCGCGTACTCGCCAAGCGGGCCCAGGCCGAGCACGACGAGGAGCCGGAGGCCGACGGTCAGTACGACGACGAGTCGGCCGACGCCACCCCCGCGGTGGTCGGCCCGCGCGCCCAGTCCGGCAGCCGCAGCCGCGGCCGGGGTGGCAAGCGGCGATGACGGACATCAAGGAGCTGTTGCTCAGCCGCATCCGTGACGTCGCGGACCACCCCGAGCCGGGCGTGATGTTCAAGGACATCACCCCGTTGCTGGCCGACCCGGCGGCGTTCACCGCGCTGACGGACGCGCTGGCGGAACTGACCGTGCGGCACGGCGCCACGAAGATCGTCGGCCTGGAGGCCCGGGGCTTCATCCTGGGAGCCCCGGCCGCGATCCGGGCCGGCGTCGGCTTCATCCCCGTACGCAAGGCGGGCAAGCTCCCCGGAGCCACGCTCAGCCAGGCCTACGACCTGGAGTACGGCTCCGCCGAGATCGAGGTGCACGCCGAGGACCTGGCCGTGGGCGACCGCGTCATGGTCATCGACGACGTCCTCGCCACCGGCGGCACCGCCGAGGCCTCCCTCCAGCTGATCCGCCGCGCGGGCGCCGAGGTCGCCGGCGTCGCGGTGCTGATGGAGCTGTCCTTCCTGACGGGCCGGCAGCGCCTGGAGTCCGCGCTGGCCGGGGCCCCGCTGGAGGCCCTGATCACCGTCTGACACACAGCGGACGACCGCACGTCGGGCGCCCCGGGATTCTTCCCGGGGCGCCCGACGTGCGGTCGTCCCGTGAACGGAACGGTCCCGCGCCCCCTTACGCCACCCCACCGGCCCGCCGAGCGCGCGCCGAAGGGACGCGGGGAACCGCGCGAGCAACCCACACGACCGCACCGACCGACCACCGGCCGCCCCGCTGCGCACGCCCCCGGGGCGGCCCCAGGAATCCGCGGTGCGCCCCTCGCGTTCCATGGGTAGACGTCCCTCACAGTGGCCTGAAGGCGAGTCTGGGACGCGGGATCGCTACCATGGGTGCTCCGGAGCCTGACCGGGGGACCCGGATCGCGTACGAGGAGTCCTCTTGGCAGACGAGGCCCAGCACCTGACCGCCGCCAAGCCCGAGTCCGCCTCGGGCCAAGCGGCCCAGCCCGCGCAGGACGCGACGCACCCCGCGACGGCGTCCACGCAGGGCCCGGTCGAGCATGCCCAGTCCGCGCCCGCC
>NZ_LRTR01000502.1 GCF_001550375.1 Streptomyces europaeiscabiei
CCCACGGGCCAGCCGGCGCGCTCCGGCTCCTCCAACCGCGTGCGTGCCCGCCTCGCCCGCCTCGGCGTGCAGCGCTCCAACCCGTACAACCCGGTCCTGGAACCGCTGCTGCGGATCGTGCGCGGCAACGACCCGAAGATCGAGACGTCCACGCTCCGCCAGATCGAGAAGGCCTACCAGGTCGCCGAGCGCTGGCACCGCGGCCAGAAGCGCAAGAGCGGCGACCCGTACATCACGCACCCCCTCGCCGTCACCACCATCCTCGCCGAGCTGGGCATGGACCCGGCCACTCTCATGGCCGGGCTCCTGCACGACACGGTCGAGGACACCGAGTACGGCCTCGACCAGCTCCGCCGCGACTTCGGTGACTCCGTCGGCCTCCTCGTCGACGGCGTCACGAAGCTGGACAAGGTCAAGTTCGGCGAGGCCGCCCAGGCCGAGACCGTGCGCAAGATGGTCGTCGCCATGGCCAAGGACCCCCGCGTCCTGGTCATCAAGCTCGCCGACCGCCTGCACAACATGCGCACCATGCGCTACCTCAAGCGCGAGAAGCAGGAGAAGAAGGCGCGCGAGACCCTGGAGATCTACGCGCCGCTCGCCCACCGCCTGGGCATGAACACCATCAAGTGGGAGCTGGAGGACCTCGCCTTCGCGATCCTCTACCCCAAGATGTACGACGAGATCGTCCGACTGGTGGCCGAGCGGGCACCGAAGCGTGACGAGTACCTGGCCATAGTGACCGACGAGGTCCAGCAGGACCTGCGGGCCGCCCGCATCAAGGCGACCGTCACAGGGCGCCCGAAGCACTACTACAGCGTCTACCAGAAGATGATCGTCCGCGGTCGCGACTTCGCGGAGATCTACGACCTGGTCGGCATCCGCGTCCTGGTGGACACCGTCCGCGACTGCTACGCGGCCCTGGGCACCGTCCACGCCCGCTGGAACCCGGTTCCGGGGCGGTTCAAGGACTACATCGCGATGCCCAAGTTCAACATGTACCAGTCGCTGCACACGACGGTCATCGGGCCCAACGGCAAGCCGGTCGAACTCCAGATCCGGACGTTCGACATGCACCGCCGCGCCGAGTACGGCATCGCCGCGCACTGGAAGTACAAGCAGGAGGCCGTCGCCGGCGCCTCCAAGGTGCGCTCGGACCAGCCGCGGACCACCGGCAAGGACGACCACCTCAACGACATGGCCTGGCTGCGTCAGCTGCTGGACTGGCAGAAGGAGACCGAGGACCCCGGCGAGTTCCTTGAGTCCCTGCGCTTCGACCTGTCCCGCAACGAGGTCTTCGTCTTCACGCCGAAGGGTGACGTGATAGCGCTGCCGGCCGGCGCCACGCCCGTGGACTTCTCGTACGCGGTGCACACCGAGGTGGGCCACCGCACCATAGGAGCCCGCGTCAACGGACGCCTCGTCCCGCTGGAATCGACCCTGGACAACGGCGACCTGGTGGAGGTCTTCACCTCCAAGGCGGCCGGTGCCGGACCGTCCCGGGACTGGCTGAACTTCGTGAAGTCGCCGCGGGCCCGCAACAAGATCCGCGCCTGGTTCTCCAAGGAGCGCCGCGACGAGGCCATCGAGCAGGGCAAGGACGCCATCGTCCGCGCGATGCGCAAGCAGAACCTGCCGATCCAGCGCATCCTCACCGGCGACTCGCTCGTCACCCTCGCCCACGAGATGCGCTACCCGGACATCTCCGCCCTCTACGCGGCCATAGGCGAAAGCCATGTCTCCGCGCAGAGCGTGGTGCAGAAGCTCGTCCAGGCCCTCGGCGGCGAGGAGGCCGCCACCGAGGAGATCGACGAGGCGGTACCGCCCACCCGCAGCCGCAAGCGGCGCGGCAGCAACGACCCCGGAGTCGTGGTCAAGGGCGTCGAGGACGTCTGGGTCAAGCTGGCCCGCTGTTGTACGCCCGTCCCCGGCGACCCCATCATCGGCTTCGTCACGCGCGGCAGCGGCGTATCGGTGCACCGCAACGACTGCGTCAACGTCGAGTCGCTCTCACGTGAGCCCGAGCGGATCCTCGAGGTCGAGTGGGCGCCCACGCAGTCCTCGGTCTTCCTCGTCGCCATACAGGTCGAGGCCCTGGACCGCAGCCGTCTGCTGTCGGACGTCACCCGAGTCCTGTCCGACCAGCACGTCAACATCCTCTCCGCCGCCGTCCAGACCTCCCGCGACCGCGTCGCCACCTCCCGCTTCACCTTCGAGATGGGCGACCCGAAGCACCTGGGCCACGTCCTGAAGGCCGTACGCGGTGTGGAAGGCGTCTACGACGTGTACCGGGTGACGTCGGCGCGGAGGCCGTAGGCCCGGCCCGGCACATACGAGAGGGGCTCCCGTACGGTTCGTACGGGAGCCCCTCTCGTATGTGCCGGGCCGGCGTCAGCCGCCGAACTCCTGCAGACCCTTCAGCGCCTGGTCCAGCAGGGCCTGGCGGCCGTCGAGCTCCCGCTGGAGCTTGTCGGCCCTGGCGTTGTTGCCCTGGGCACGGGCCGCCTCGATCTGGCTGCCCAGCTTGTCCACGGCGGCCTGGAGCTGGCCCGTGAGACCGGCGGCGCGGGCGCGCGCCTCCGGGTTGGTGCGGCGCCACTCCGTTTCCTCGGCCTCCTGGATGGCCCGCTCGACCGCGTGCATCCGGCCCTCGACCTTCGGGCGGGAGTCACGCGGGACATGGCCGATGGCCTCCCACCGCTCGTTGAGCGAGCGGAAGGCGGCACGCGCCGTCTTCAGATCCGTCACCGGCAGGATCTTCTCCGCCTCCCCGGCCAGCTCCTCCTTGAGCTTGAGGTTCTCCGACTGCTCCGCGTCACGCTCGGCGAACACGGAGCTGCGGGCGGCGAAGAAGACGTCCTGGGCTCCGCGGAAGCGGTTCCACAGATCGTCCTCGTGCTCGCGCTGGGCGCGTCCGGCGGCCTTCCAGTCGGCCATCAGCTCGCGGTAGCGCGCCGCCGTGGGACCCCAGTCGGACGAGTTCGACAGCGCCTCGGCCTCCGCGACCAGCTTCTCCTTGGTCTTGCGGGCGTCCTCGCGCTGCGCGTCGAGCTGCGCGAAGTGGGCCTTGCGACGCTTGGAGAACGCCGAGCGGGCGTGCGAGAAGCGGTGCCAGAGTTCGTCGTCGGACTTGCGGTCCAGCCGCGGCAGACCCTTCCAGGTGTCCACCAGCGCCCGCAGCCGCTCACCGGCGGACCGCCACTGGTCGGACTGGGCCAGCTCCTCCGCCTCGGTGACCAGGGCCTCCTTGGAGTGCCGGGCCTCGTCGGACTGTTTCGCCCGCTGCTGCTTGCGCTCCTCGCGGCGCGCCTCGACCGTCTCGACGAGTTTGTCCAGCCGCACCTTGAGCGTGGCCAGGTCACCGACCGCATGATGCGCGTCCACCTGCTCGCGAATGTGGTCGATCGCGACCTGAGCGTCCTTCGCCGACAGATCGGTGGTCTTCACCCGCTTCTCGAGGAGGCCGATTTCGACGACCAAGCCCTCGTACTTGCGCTCGAAGTAGGCCAGCGCTTCCTCGGGGGAGCCGGCCTGCCAGGAACCGACGACCTGCTCGCCGTCGGCCGTACGCACGTACACGGTCCCCGTCTCGTCGACGCGGCCCCACGGGTCGCTGCTCACAGCGCCTCCTCCACATGATGCCTGCAAGGAGCCTCAGCGCCCCCGAGCATCGTCCACAGTTTCGTCACGGCCAACATAGGCGACCGGCGGGTTGCCTGTCCGCATCCCGCGCGACCGAAATTTCACCGTTGGAGGTCAGGACTTCTTGACAGTCGCCTTGTTGATCACAACGGTCGCATTGGGCGTCCCATCACCCATCCCCGTGTTCTCGCCGGCCTTGGCGATCTTGGTCAGGACCTTCATGCCCGCCTCGGAGATCGTGCCGAACGGTGTGTAGTTGGCCGGCAGCGGACTGTCCTGGAAGACGAGGAAGAACTGGCTGCCGCCGCTGTTCTTGCCCTCACCCGTCTGCCCGTTGAACTGGTTCGCCATCGCGACCGTGCCCGCCGGGTACGTGTCGCCCTTCAGGCGCGAGTCCTTGAGGTTCTCGTCCGGGATCGTGTAGCCGGGACCGCCCATGCCGGTGCCCTGCGGGTCACCGCACTGCAGCACGTAGATGCCCTGCGTGGTGAGGCGGTGGCAC
The DNA here is from genome assembly GCF_001550375.1 of Streptomyces europaeiscabiei. Classification (GTDB taxonomy): domain Bacteria; phylum Actinomycetota; class Actinomycetes; order Streptomycetales; family Streptomycetaceae; genus Streptomyces; species Streptomyces europaeiscabiei. Next base: position 4,142 of record NZ_LRTR01000502.1, read on the forward strand.
TTGGTGTGGTCCAAGTAGCCCTTGTTCACCAGGAAGTCGAACGAGTTGACCGTGTGGGGGGCCTTCGCCGCGTCCATCGTTATGGGGATGGAACCGCAGGTCGTCTGCAGATCCATCGTGTACTTCGCGGTCTTGTCGATGGTGATCGCGGGTTCCTTCTTGAAGGTGAGCTTCTCCACCTTGCCCGCGGCCGCCTTCTCGCACGGGTCCGGCGCCTTGCTGGCACTCGGCGAGGCGCTGGGGGTCACCTCCGCGCTCGCGTTGTCCTGCTTGTCGTCGCCCTTGAGGACGTCGGTCGTGTACAGCGCCACGCTGCCCACCAGGATCACGCCGAGCACCGAGGCGATCACGGCGTTGCGGACATGGGCCTTGCGTCGCGCGGACGTGCGCCGCTGCTGCTGCCGCAAGAACTTCTCCCGGGCGAGCTGACGCCGCCGCTGATCCTGGCTGACCACGGGGTTCTCTCCTCATGAGTCTGTACGTCGACGGGTGCGTCGTGCGTCCGTTGAGTCGACTGTTTGCGTGTGACCCGTACCGTATATGGGTTCGCTGGGGAAACGGCAGCGCCGGTAGGCTCTGATCCACAGCAACCCACCACCCTCGTACGACACAAGAAGGACGATCGTGCTCATTGCCGGGTTCCCCGCCGGGGCCTGGGGGACCAACTGTTATCTGGTCGCCCCCGCCGCGGGTGAGGAGTGCGTGATCATCGACCCGGGCCACCAGGCCACCCCGGGTGTCGAGGAGACGCTGAAGAAGCATCGCCTCAAGCCCGTCGCCGTCGTCCTCACCCATGGCCACATCGACCACGTGGCCTCGGTCGTCCCGGTGTGCGGCGCGCACGACGTACCGGCGTGGATCCACCCCGAGGACCGGTACATGATGAGCGACCCCGAGAAGGCGCTCGGCCGTTCCATCGGCATGCCGCTCATGGGCGAGCTGACCGTGGGGGAGCCGGGTGACGTCAAGGAGCTGACCGACGGCGCGCAGCTGCAGCTGGCCGGTCTGGAGCTGTCCGTCGCGCACGCGCCCGGCCATACCAAGGGGTCGGTGACCTTCCGGATGCCCGAGAACACGGAGATCCCGTCCGTGTTCTTCTCCGGGGATCTGCTCTTCGCCGGCTCCATCGGACGCACCGACCTGCCCGGCGGTGACATGGCCGAGATGCTCGACTCGCTGGCCCGCGTGTGCCTGCCGCTCGACGACTCGACCGTGGTGCTGTCCGGCCACGGCCCCCAGACGACCATCGGCCAGGAGCGCGCCACCAACCCGTATCTGCGGCAGGTGGCCGCCGGCGGCCAGGGAGCCCCCTCGGCTCCCCGACGAGGAATGTGACGAGAGACCTTCCGTGAGCACCTTTCAAGCCCCCAAGGGCACGTACGACCTGCTGCCCCCGGACAGCGCCAAGTACCTCGCCGTCCGTGAGGCCATCGCCGCTCCGCTGCGCGACTCCGGCTACGGCTACATCGAGACGCCCGGCTTCGAGAGCGTCGAGCTGTTCGCGCGCGGTGTCGGCGAGTCCACCGACATCGTGACCAAGGAGATGTACGCCTTCGAGACCAAGGGGGGCGACAGGCTGGCCCTGCGTCCCGAAGGCACCGCCTCCGTCCTGCGCGCCGCACTGGAGGGCAACCTGCACAAGGCGGGCAACCTCCCGGTCAAGCTCTGGTACTCCGGCTCGTACTACCGCTACGAGCGCCCCCAGAAGGGCCGCTATCGCCACTTCTCCCAGGTCGGTGCCGAGGCCATCGGCGCCGAGGACCCGGCCCTGGACGCCGAGTTGATCATCCTGGCGGACCAGGCGTACCGCTCGCTGGGACTGCGCGACTTCCGCATCCTGCTCAACAGCCTGGGCGACAAGGAGTGCCGGCCCGTCTACCGGGCCGCCCTGCAGGAGTTCCTGCGCGGCCTGGACCTGGACGAGGACACGCTCCGCCGCGCGGAGATCAACCCGCTGCGGGTCCTCGACGACAAGCGCGGGGACGTCCAGAAGCAACTCACCGACGCTCCGCTGCTGCGCGACTACCTCTGCGACGCCTGCAAGGCGTACCACGAGGAGGTGCGCGAGCTGATCACGGCGGCGGGCGTCTCCTTCGAGGACGACCTCAAGCTGGTGCGGGGCCTGGACTACTACACCCGTACGACCTTCGAGTTCGTCCACGACGGTCTCGGCTCGCAGTCCGCGGTGGGCGGCGGCGGACGCTACGACGGCCTCTCCGAGATGATCGGCGGCCCCGCGCTGCCGTCGGTCGGCTGGGCCCTCGGCGTCGACCGCACCGTCCTGGCCCTGGAGGCGGAGGGCGTCGAGCTCGAACTCCCCGCCGCCACCAGCGTGTTCGCCGTCCCGCTCGGCGAGGAGGCTCGCCGCCTGCTGTTCGCCAAGGTCACCGAGTTGCGCAAGGTGGGCATCGCGGCCGACTTCTCGTACGGCGGGAAGGGGCTGAAGGGCGCTATGAAGAACGCCAACCGGAGCGGTGCGCGCTACACCGTCGTGGCCGGGGAGCGCGACCTGGCCGAAGGCGTCGTCCAGCTCAAGGACATGGAGTCCGGCGAGCAGGTCGCCGTCGGCGTGAACGAGATCGTGGCCGAGCTGGAGGCCCGGCTCGGCTGAGTCGAACCCTTGTCGCCCCGGCCGCCCTGTACGGGTGGCAGGGGCGACTTTTATGTCCAGTGAACGGTGCGCGCGCGAGGGTGTACGGCACAATGACCGTGCCCCAGCGGCCTCTTCGAAGCTATGGAATCGACGTGATGAGCAAGACGACAGTCAAGGACGTCTCCACCGCCGAGCGGGAACACACCGCGGTCCCACGCACGGTGGGCGGCAGTCGTGCCTTCGCGATCCTGCTGCTGATCACCGGCGCGGCCGGGCTGCTCGCGTCCTGGGTCATCACGCTCGACAAGTTCAAGCTGCTGGAGGACCCGAACTTCACCCCGGGGTGCAGCCTCAACCCGGTGGTCTCCTGCGGCAACATCATGAAGAGCGACCAGGCCTCGGTCTTCGGGTTCCCCAACCCGATGCTCGGCCTGGTGGCGTACGGCATCGTCATGTGCGTCGGCATGAGCCTGCTCGCTCGTGCGACCTACCCGCGCTGGTACTGGCTGACGTTCAACGCGGGCACCGCCTTCGGTGTCGGCTTCGTGACCTGGCTGCAGTACCAGTCGCTGTACAACATCAACTCGCTCTGCCTGTGGTGCTGCCTCGCCTGGGTCGCCACGATCCTGATGTTCTGGTACGTCACGTCCTCCAACATCCGGGGCGGCTTCCTGCCCGCGCCCGGCTGGCTGAAGGGCTTCTTCGCCGAGTTCACCTGGGTCCTGCCCGTGATGCACATCGGCGTCATCGGCATGCTGATCCTGACCCGCTGGTGGGACTTCTGGACCAGCTGACGGCTCCGGACGGCCGTCGGCGGCCCCGGGCACCGGCCGACGGCACCGGCCGGACTGTCAGTGGCGTGACATAGGGTTTTCGCGTGGAGCCCGATCTGTTCACCGCCGCCGCAGAAGAACGCCAGGAGAAGGACCCAGCCGCCAGCCCCCTGGCCGTACGGATGCGTCCGCGTACCCTCGACGAGGTCGTGGGCCAGCAGCACCTGCTGAAGCCCGGTTCGCCCCTGCGCAGACTGGTCGGCGAGTCCGGCGGCGGACCCGCCGGCCCCTCCTCGGTAATCCTCTGGGGCCCGCCCGGCACCGGCAAGACGACCCTGGCGTACGTCGTCTCCAAGGCCACCGACAAGCGTTTCGTGGAGCTCTCCGCGATCACCGCCGGCGTCAAGGAGGTCCGCGCGGTCATCGAGGGCGCCCGCCGCGCCACCGGCGGGTACGGCAAGGAGACCGTCCTCTTCCTCGACGAGATCCACCGCTTCAGCAAGGCCCAGCAGGACTCCCTGCTCCCGGCCGTCGAGAACCGCTGGGTCACCCTGATCGCGGCGACCACGGAGAACCCGTACTTCTCGGTGATCTCCCCCCTCCTGTCCCGCTCCCTCCTCCTCACCCTCGAACTCCTCACCGACGACGACCTGCGCGGCCTCCTGAGGCGCGCGCTGACCGACGAACGCGGCCTCAAGAGCGCCGTCACCCTCCCCGAGGACACCGAGGCCCACCTCCTGCGGATCGCCGGCGGCGACGCCCGCCGCGCCCTGACCGCCCTGGAGGCCGCGGCCGGCGCCGCCCTCGACAAGGGGGCGGAGGAGATCGGGCTCCGGACGCTGGAGGAGACCGTCGACCGCGCCGCCGTGAAGTACGACCGCGACGGCGACCAGCACTACGACGTGGCCAGCGCCCTCATCAAGTCCATCCGGGGCTCCGACGTCGACGCCGCGCTGCATTACCTGGCCCGGATGATCGAGGCCGGTGAGGACCCACGGTTCATCGCCCGGCGCCTGATGATCTCCGCCAGCGAGGACATCGGCCTCGCCGATCCGAACGCGCTTTCGATAGCCGTCGCCGCCGCCCAGGCCGTCGCCATGATCGGCTTCCCGGAAGCGGCCCTCACCCTCAGCCACGTCACCATCGCCCTCGCCCTGGCGCCCAAGTCGAACGCCGCGACCATGGCCATCGGCGCCGCCATGGAAGACGTACGCAAGGGGCTGGCCGGCCCCGTGCCCCCGCATCTGCGGGACGGGCACTACAAGGGCGCGGCCAAGCTCGGGCACGCGCAGGGGTATGTGTACCCGCACGATCTGCCCGAGGGGATCGCCGCCCAGCAGTACGCGCCGGACGAGATCAAGGAGCGGGAGTACTACACACCGACCAGGCACGGAGCCGAGGCCCGGTACGCCGACGCGGTGGAGTGGACCAGGAAGAACCTCGGTCGGAAGCAGTCCTGAACCCCCTGTAGACTCCTCCTCAGTGCTGCGTCCCGTGTCCGGCTCCGGTCGGCGCCTCAGGCGGGACATCCAGCCGGATCTTCATGATCCAGGAGCGTCGCGCACCGTTGTAGGTGTCGCGGGCAGCCCACCACCACTCGGAGTTCCGGGACCGGTCGGTGGGCCGTTCGTGTGCTGCACGTATGTGCCCAGACCAGGGGAGCGGCTACCCGGCAAGTCCCTCGCGGGCCTGACGGGATTCCCCGGCTGCGGATGCGACCTCCCGTAACCCTGAGGCAGCCGAAGAGGAAAAGGAAAAGAAGTGGCGAACCAGCCCCGCCCCAAGGTCAAGAAGTCGCGTGCCCTCGGCATCGCGCTGACCCCGAAGGCCGTCAAGTACTTCGAGGCCCGCCCCTACCCGCCGGGCGAGCACGGCCGTGGCCGCAAGCAGAACTCGGACTACAAGGTCCGTCTGCTGGAGAAGCAGCGTCTGCGCGCGCAGTACGACGTGTCCGAGCGTCAGCTCGTCCGCGCCTACGAGCGTGCCTCCAAGGTCCAGGGCAAGACCGGTGAGGCCCTGATCATCGAGCTCGAGCGCCGTCTCGACGCGCTGGTCCTGCGTTCGGGCATCGCCCGCACGATCTACCAGGCCCGCCAGATGGTCGTCCACGGCCACATCGAGGTCAACGGCGGCAAGGTCGACAAGCCGTCCTTCCGCGTCAAGCCGGACGACGTCGTCATGGTCCGTGAGCGCAGCCGTCAGAAGCCGCTGTTCGAGGTCGCCCGCGAGGGTGGCTTCGCCGCGGACGGTGAGACCCCCCGCTACCTGCAGGTGAACCTCAAGGCCCTGGCGTTCCGCCTGGACCGCGAGCCGAACCGCAAGGAAGTTCCGGTCATCTGCGACGAGCAACTCGTCGTCGAGTACTACGCCCGTTGATCCTCTTTCGACGGACGTAGTACATACGCACCGAGCGTCAGCCCGTCGTCTCCCCGCCCTTCCCGGCGGGCGGGACGGCGGGCTCTCGCCGTACTGCGGCAGGCGCTGCGGCAGGCATTAATGCGGTACTGGGCGATCGCTCCGGCGCGATAGGCTCGGGACACGAGTTTTCGACGTTCAGGCATGTTCCAGGGAGCGGGTGCAGACAGTGTCCGGTGGAGAGGTGGCCGGGATCCTGGTGGCCGTCTTCTGGGCGATCCTGGTCTCCTTCCTCGCCGTCGCGCTGGCGAGGCTGGCCCAGACGCTCAAGGCGACCACCAAGCTCGTCGCGGACGTGACCGACCAGGCCGTCCCCCTCCTCGCCGACGCGTCCACCGCCGTCCGCTCCGCGCAGACCCAGATCGAACGGGTCGACGCCATCGCGTCCGACGTCCAGGAGGTCACGTCGAACGCCTCGGCGCTCTCCACGACCGTCGCGTCCACCTTCGGCGGTCCCCTCGTCAAGGTCGCCGCCTTCGGCTACGGCGTACGCCGGGCCATGGGCGGCCGCCGGGAGGGCGAGCCCACGGAGGAGCAGCGTCGTACCGTGATCGTCGGCCGCACCGTGCCGGGTGCGCGCCGGAGCAGGCGCAACTCCCGTGGAAAGAAGGACTGACCGAGCGATGTTCCGTCGTACGTTCTGGTTCACCACAGGGGTCGCCGCCGGAGTGTGGGCCACCACCAAGGTCAACCGCAAACTCAAGCAGCTCACCCCCGAGCACCTCGCCACCCAGGCGGCGCACAAGGCGGTCGATGCGGGCCACAGGCTCAAGGACCGGGCGGTCGGCTTCGCGCTCGACGTCCGCGACAACATGGCCCAGCGGGAGGCCGAACTGGGCGAGGCCCTCGGTATCGAGGCCAACCCCGACCGGTACCCGGAACTCCCGGCCCCCCGGCACGTCGTCGCCATCGAGAACAGCAACACCCCGAAGGACAGCAGGAATCCGAGGTACGTCGACAGCTCGTCGTACCCGTACAACCGGAATGAGGACCACTGATGGAGTCGGCTGAAATCCGCCGCCGCTGGTTGAGCTTCTTCGAGGAGCGCGGTCACACCGTCGTCCCTTCGGCGTCGCTCATCGCGGACGACCCGACTCTGCTGTTGGTCAACGCGGGCATGGTCCCGTTCAAGCCGTACTTCCTCGGTGAGGTCAAGCCTTCCTTCGACCGCGCCACCAGCGTGCAGAAGTGCGTCCGTACGCCGGACATCGAAGAGGTTGGCAAGACCACCCGGCACGGCACGTTCTTCCAGATGTGCGGCAACTTCTCCTTCGGCGACTATTTCAAGGAAGGTGCCATCAAGCACGCCTGGGAGCTGCTCACCAGCCCCCAGGACAAGGGTGGTTACGGCCTGGAGCCGGAGAAGCTCTGGATCACCGTCTACAAGGACGACGACGAGGCCGAGCGCATCTGGCACGAGCAGATCGGCGTGCCCAAGGAGCGCATCCAGCGCCTCGGCAAGAAGGACAACTACTGGTCCATGGGCGTCCCCGGCCCGTGCGGCCCGTGTTCCGAGATCAACTACGACCGCGGCCCGGAGTTCGGCGTCGAGGGCGGCCCGGCCGTCAACGACGAGCGGTACGTGGAGATCTGGAACCTGGTCTTCATGCAGTACGAGCGCGGCGAGGGCACCTCGAAGGAGGACTTCGAGATCCTCGGCGAGCTGCCCAGCAAGAACATCGACACGGGCCTCGGCCTGGAGCGCCTCGCCATGATTCTGCAGGGCGTGCAGAATCTGTACGAGATCGACACCTCCATGGCCGTCATCGACAAGGCCACCGAGATCACCGGTGTCTCCTACGGCGACGCCAAGGACTCAGACGTCTCCCTGCGCGTGGTCACCGACCACATCCGCACCGCCGTGATGCTCATCGGTGACGGCGTCACCCCGGGCAACGAGGGCCGGGGCTACGTCCTGCGCCGCATCATGCGCCGCGCCATCCGCAACATGCGGCTGCTCGGTGCCACCGGCCCGGTCGTCCAGGACCTCATCAACGTCGTCATCGCCATGATGGGCCAGCAGTACTCCGAGCTGATCACCGACCGCGAGCGCATCGAGAAGGTCGCCGTCGCCGAGGAGAACGCCTTCCTCAAGACGCTGAAGGCCGGCACCAACATCCTCGACACCGCCGTGACGGACACCAAGGCCTCCGGCGGCCAGGTCCTCGCCGGTGACAAGGCGTTCCTGCTCCACGACACCTGGGGCTTCCCGATCGACCTCACCCTGGAGATGGCCGCCGAGCAGGGCCTCTCCGTGGACGAGGACGGCTTCCGCCGTCTGATGAAGGAGCAGCGGGACCGCGCCAAGGCCGACGCCCGCGCCAAGAAGACCGGCCACGCCGACCTCGGCGCCTACCGCGAGATCGCCGACGCCGCCGGGGAGACCGAGTTCATCGGCTACGCGGACACCGAGGGCGAGTCGACGGTCGTCGGCATCCTCGTCGACGGTCTGTCCTCGCCCGCCGCCACCGAGGGCGACGAGGTCGAGATCGTCCTCGACCGCACCCCGTTCTACGCCGAGGGCGGCGGTCAGATCGGTGACACCGGCCGGATCAAGGTCGACTCCGGTGCCGTCATCGAGATCCGCGACTGCCAGAAGCCGGTCCCCGGCGTCTACGTCCACAAGGGCGTCGTCCAGGTCGGCGAGGTGACCGTCGGCGCCAAGGCCCAGGCCTCGATCGACGGCCGTCGCCGCACGGCCATCGCCCGCGCCCACTCCGCCACGCACCTCACCCACCAGGCCCTGCGCGACGCCCTCGGCCCCACGGCCGCCCAGGCCGGTTCCGAGAACCAGCCCGGCCGCTTCCGCTTCGACTTCGGTTCCCCGTCCGCCGTTCCGACGGCCGTGATGACCGACGTCGAGCAGAAGATCAACGAGGTGCTCGCCCGCGACCTGGACGTGCACGCGGAGATCCTGAGCCTCGACGAGGCCAAGAAGCAGGGCGCCATCGCAGAGTTCGGCGAGAAGTACGGCGAGCGCGTCCGTGTCGTCACCATCGGCGACTTCTCCAAGGAACTGTGCGGCGGCACGCACGTCCACAACACCTCGCAGCTCGGCCTGGTCAAGCTGCTCGGCGAATCGTCCATCGGGTCCGGCGTACGCCGCATCGAGGCTCTGGTCGGTGTAGACGCCTACAACTTCCTCGCCCGTGAGCACACGGTCGTCGCCCAGCTCCAGGAGCTGATCAAGGGCCGCCCGGAGGAGCTTCCGGAGAAGGTTTCGGCCATGCTCGGCAAGCTGAAGGACGCCGAGAAGGAGATCGAGAAGTTCCGCGCCGAGAAGGTGCTGCAGGCCGCCGCCGGTCTCGCCGAGTCCGCCAAGGACGTGTCCGGCGTTGCTGTGGTGACCGGTCAGATCCCGGACGGCACCACCGCCGACGACCTCCGCAAGCTGGTGCTCGACGTGCGCGGACGCATCCAGGGCGGCCGGGCCGTCGTGGTCGCCCTGTTCACCGCTGTGAACGGCAAGCCGCTGACGGTCATCGCCACCAACGAGGCCGCCCGCGAACGCGGTCTGAAGGCCGGCGACCTGGTCCGTACGGCCGCCAAGACCCTCGGTGGCGGCGGTGGCGGCAAGCCGGACGTCGCCCAGGGCGGTGGCCAGAACCCGGCCGCCATCGGCGAGGCCGTGGACGCGGTCGAACGCCTGGTCGCCGAGACGGCCAAGTGAGCACGACGGATCACCCGAGCGAAGACGACGGCCCGGCCCTGCGCCGCGGCCGTCGGCTCGCGCTCGATGTCGGGGACGCCCGCATCGGCGTCGCCTCCTGCGACCCCGACGGCATCCTCGCCACCCCGGTCGAGACCGTTCCCGGACGCGATATCCCCGCAGCTCAGCGTCGATTGAGACAACTGATCGACGAGTACGTACCCATAGAGGTAATCGTCGGACTTCCGCGTTCCCTGAAGGGAGGAGAGGGCCCGGCCGCCGTCAAGGTACGGGGTTTCGCCCAGGAGTTGGCTCGAATGATCGCGCCCGTTCCGGTCAGACTCGTCGACGAGAGGATGACCACAGTGACGGCGAGTCGAGGGCTGCGTGCCTCGGGCGTGAAATCCAAAAAGGGCAGGTCGGTCATTGACCAGGCAGCAGCCGTGATCATCCTGCAACAGGCGCTGGAATCCGAACGGGCGTCTGGTAAAGCTCCGGGCGAGGGCGTCGAAGTGGTCATCTGATCGCGATACGGTAACGTTCCGCGCGATGCGGTGGCCTTCGAACAGCCGCCGCACAAGAAGAGGCGGGGACGAAAGCAGAGCCACAAGCCCCGCGTGACCGCCGCCTCGCGGCTCTAGGGGATCGATGACTGAGTATGGCCGGGGCCCGGGCTCCGAACCGTGGCATCCGGACGACCCGTTGTACGGGGACGGCGGATGGGACGGACAGCAGGCTCAGGCGGGCCAGCAGTCCCCATACGGCGGCCAGCCGCAGCAGCAGTACCCGGAGCAGCAGCAGTACCAGCAGCAGTACGACAACGGCAACGGCGCCTGGAACAACGGTCATCAGGACGCCTACGCCCAGCAGCAGTACCAGCAGGAGTACGGCGACCCCGGGCAGCAGTACCCCGGCCAGAACCAGCATCAGCAGCAGTACACCGGTCATGACCAGCAGCAGTACGACCACACCAACGGCGGCTGGAACAACGGAACACACCAGCACGCGCAGGGTCCTTACGTCGCCGATCCGGCCGACCCCTACGGCGCGCAGCAGCAGGCGATGGCCTACGGCGGCGGCCAACAGGACTTCTACGGCACACCCGACGCGTATCCGCCGCCGGAGCCGCCCTCGCGCCGTCGCGCGGAAGCCACGCCCGCAGCCGAAGCCGCACCCTCTCCGGAGCCCGAGGCCGAGCAGCAGCCGCCCGTCGCAGAGCGGACCGACTGGGATCCCGGGCCGGACCAGGGCGAGCACGCGTTCTTCGCCGGCGGCGGAGACGACGACGATGACGACGAGGCCGGGAAACGCGTCGGCCGGGGTGACCGGAAGGGCCGCGGCGGCAAGGCGAAGAAGCCGGGCAAGGGCGGTAAGAAGCGCCGCAGTGGTCTTGCCTGCCTGGTGGTCGTCGTGGTTCTCGGCGGCGGCTTCGCCGGGGTCAGTTATTTCGCGTACCAGTTCTATCAGACCCGTTACGCCGAGACCCCCGACTATTCGGGGAACGGTACGAACGAGACCGTTACGATCACGGTCGCCAAGGGTGAATTCGGTTCGGTGATCGGGCAGAAGCTGAAGGCGGCCGGAGTCGTCAAGAGTGTGGACGCCTTCACGGCCGCACTGGCGCAGAATCCCGAGAAGCCCCAGATTCAGGCGGGCGTTTATCTCCTCAAGAAGGAGATGTCCGCCGAAAGCGCTATCACCCTGATGCTCGACCCGAAGAGCCAGAACAACTTCACTGTCGCCGAAGGCAAGCGGAACAACGAGGTCTACGCCGCGATCGACAAGGAGTTGGGCCTGAAGGAGGGCACGACCGAGGAGGTCGCCGAGAAGAAGTGGGAGACCCTCGGCCTTCCCGACTGGGCGAACGACAACGACGACATCAAGGATCCGCTGGAAGGATTCCTCTACCCGTCCACCTATCCGATCGCCAAGGGCATGAAGCCCGAGGCCGTCCTGAAGGAAATGGTCGACCTCGCCAAGGCGAAGTACGAGGAACTGGACCTGGAGGACAAGGCCGAGGCTCTGAAGCTGGAGAATCCGCTCCAGGTGCTCACGGTGGCGAGCCTCGTCCAGGCCGAGGGGAAGTACAAGAAGGACTTCCTGAAGGTCGCCCGCGTCGTCTACAACCGGCTCGACAAGAACAACACCGAGACCTACGGACTCCTCGACTTCGACTCCACGGTGAATTACCTGCGTGGTGAATCCAAGCTGGCCACGGGTTCGGTGAACTCGCTGCGACAGATCGACGACCCGTACAACACGTACAAGATCAAGGGTCTGCCACCCGGACCGATCGACAATCCGGGTGAGGTGGCCATCAAGGCGGCACTCAAGCCGGCCAAGGGTGACTGGTACTACTTCGTGTCGATCAATGCGGACGAGACGCTTTTCGCGGTGACCAACGAAGAGCACAACCGGAACCGCAAGAAGTACGAGGAAGAGCAGAACGGATAGATGAGCCGCACCGACAGCAAGCACCGGGCCGCCGTGCTCGGTTCACCGATCGCCCACTCGCTGTCCCCGGTGCTGCACCGGGCCGCGTACGCCGAACTCGGGCTCACCGACTGGACGTACGACCGTTTCGAGGTCGACGAGGAGTCGCTGCCCGGGTTCGTCGAGAAGCTCGGACCGGAGTGGGCCGGGCTCTCGCTCACGATGCCGCTCAAGCGGGCGGTCATTCCGCTGCTGGACGAGATCAGCGAGACGGCGACCTCCGTCGAGACGGTCAACACACTGGTGTTCACCGAGGACGGACGGCGGGTCGGCGACAACACCGACATCCCCGGGATCGTCGCCGCCCTGCGGGAGCGGGGCATCGAGCAGGTGGAGTCGGCGGCGATTCTCGGCGCGGGAGCCACCGCCTCCTCCGCGCTGGCCGCGCTCGCCCGGATCTGCACCGGTGAGGTCGTGGCGTACGTACGGAGCGAGGCTCGGGCCGCCGAGATGCGGCAGTGGGGCGAGCGGCTGGACGTCGAGGTGCGTACGGCGGACTGGGCGGAGGCCGAGCGTGGGCTGAGCGCTCCCCTCGTCATCGCCACGACGCCCGCCGGGGCGACGGACGCGCTGTCCGGTGCGGTGCCGGAGCGGCCGACGACGCTGTTCGACGTGCTGTACCACCCGTGGCCCACGGAGCTGGCGGCGCGGTGGTCCGCGTTCGGCGGTGCCGTGGTCAGCGGGCTTGATCTGCTGGTGCACCAGGCCGTGTTGCAGGTCGAGCAGATGACCGGGTGCAAGACGGCTCCCGTGGGCGCGATGCGGCAGGCGGGGGAGCGGGCGCTGGCCGAACGGGGCTGAGCGGCCTGGGCGTGCTGATCTCGTGAACCGGCTTGTACCAAGGGGTAACCAGCGGCGATCATCACCGGGCGGCCCGGCGACGCAGGCGGGGCGTTGAACGGAGCCCCCATGTCACCTCACTCCCGGCGCAGGTTTCTCACCTATCTGGTGGCCGCGCCCACGCTCGCCGTAGCGACCGAGATAGGTCTGGACGCCTATGCGCCCGGCGTCGCCGACGCGGCGATACCCACGCTGCCGGCGCCGGCGGACCTGGTGGACCTCGGTGATCTGCTGATCCTGGCCGGGGTGCCGACGGCGAACATGCTGGTGCTGAGCGTCGACGAGGAGGGCATCGCCCACTTCCGGCTGCCGAGGGAGGAGGTCGGGCAGGGCCTCACCACGGCGGTGGCGATGCTGGTGGCGGAGGAGCTGGACACTCCGCTCGACCGGGTGCGCATCCAACTGGACGACGCCCGGCCCGAGTTGCTCTTCAACCAGCTCACCGGCAGCTCCAACTCGATCCGTTCGCTCTACGACCCGGTGCGCCACACGGCGGCTGCCGCGCGGGCGCGGATGGTCCGCGCCGCCGCTAAGCAATGGGGACTCCGCGCAGGAGACCTGGCGGTGCGGCAGGGCGTCGTGGTCGCGCCGGACGGGCGTACCGCCTCCTACGGTTCGCTGTCGGCGGCCGCCGCCTCCCTCGACCTCGGCTCCCTCGTCGTCACGCCGAAGAAGGAGTCCGAGCACGCCGTCGTCGGCAGCCCCACCTCGCGCATCGACGCCCGTGCCATGGTCACCGGCAAGCAGGTCTACACACTGGACCTCGATGTGCCCGGGGCCAAGCCGTGCATGGTGCGCCGGCCGCCGACGATCAACGGCACCGTGAAGGCGGTCAACAACGAGGCCGCCGTACGGGCCATGCCCGGTGTGCTCGACGTGGTCACCATCGACAGTGGTGTCGCCGTTGTCGCGGAGACGTTCGGGCAGGCCCTCGACGGCAAGGAGGCGCTGGACGTCACCTGGGGCCCGGGGAGCGTCGACGCGCTGTCGGACGACGACATCAGGGCCAGGCTGAAGGCGGCGACACCCTCGCTGGACGTGCTCGGGCTGCTGGTGAAGAAGGTGGAGGGGGAGTTCGACTTCGCGTTCGCCAGCCACGCGCCGCTGGAGACCAACTCGGCGGTCGCCGACGTACGGGCCGACCGTGCCGAGATCTGGTCCGGGCTGAAGTCGCCGATCGTCGCGCAGGCCGCCATCGCGAAGGCCGTCGGACTGCCGGTGTCCAAAGTGAAGGTCCACGTCGTGCAGTCGGGCGGGTCCTTCGGACGGCGGCTCTTCCACGACGCGGCTCTCGAGGCCGCCGTCGTGTCCAAGAAGAGCGGACGGCCCGTACGGCTGATGTGGTCGCGGATCGACGACATGCGGCACGGGCGGATGCGGCCCGCCACCCACCACCGGATCCGTGCCACCTACGCCGTGGGGCAGGTGCTCACCTTCCAGCACCAGGTGGCCGCCGTGGAGACCGACTTCCGGCACGGGCTCGGCGACGCGATCACCGCGGCCGCGGCGAGCCTGCCGTCCGGCATCGGGAACGCGACCTTCGCGCAGACCCTGTTCCTGACCACGGTGAAATCCCCGTACAACTTCGGGTTCACCACGCAGACGCTCACCGAGGTGCCGGTCAAGATGCACACCGGGTCGTGGCGCTCGGTGTACTCGGCCAACACGCGCGGGGCCGAGGAAATCATCGTCGACGAGCTGGCGGCGAAGCTCGGCAAGGACCCGGTCGTCTTCCGCCGGGAGTTCCTCAAGACGGCGCGGCAGCGGGCCGTGCTCGACAAGGCCGCGACGGAAGGGGACTGGGGGCGCAGTCTCCCGGACGGCTGGGCCCAGGGCGTCGCCTTCCACGACGAGTACAAGGCCTGCACGGCCTGTCTGGTCGAGATCGACGCCACCGATCCCAAGAAACCCCGGGTGACGAAGGCGGTCATCGTGGCCGACGTGGGCCGGGTGATCAACCCGCGCGGGCTGGAGGCCCAACTGCTCGGCGGGCTCACGGACGCCGTCTCCACCACCCTGCGGGCCGGCCTCCACATCGACGAGGGGCTGCCCCTGGAAGGCAGCTACTCACAGTTCCACTACGCCCGCCAGAAGGACTCCCCGAAGGACGTCAGGATCTTCGTCATCGAGGGAGCCGACGAACCCGGCGGCGCGGGCGAACTCGGCGTCCCGGCGGCCGTCGGCGCCGTCGCCAACGCCTACGCGCGGGCCACCGGCACCAAGCCACGCCGCTTCCCCGTCAACTTCGACGTGGACTTCACGCCATTCCCCCGCTGAGCCCGCTCGCATCAGCCGTCACCCGCTGAGCCCCCTCGTACGTCCGCGCGGCGACCCGCGCCAGGCTCCAGGAGCACATCGATGCCCTCCCACACCTTCATCGTCAACGGCGAGACCGTCACCGTCGACGCCCCCGACGACCTGCCCCTGCTGTGGGCGCTGCGCGACCTGCTCGGTGTCCGCGGGCCCAAGTACGGCTGCGGCATCGACGTCTGCAAGGCCTGCACAAGCCACCTCGACGGCGAGGCCGTCCGGCCCTGTGTGGTCCCGGTCGCCGACGCGGCCGGCCGCGAGGTCACCACCATCGAGGGGCTGGCCGACGGCGACGAACTGCATCCCGTCCAGGAGGCCTGGCTGGAGCAGGACGTCGCCCAGTGCGGCTACTGCCAGCCCGGACAGATCATGGCCGCCGTCGCCCTGCTCAAGCGGACGAAGAACCCCACCGACGCCGACATCGACGAGATCGCGAACGTCTGCCGCTGCGGCACGTACTTCCGCATCCGTGAGGCGATCAAGAGCGCGGCGGCGAAGATGGGGTGACGCGGCGAGGTGTTCCGGGCGCGGTCATCCGTTCGATCGGCGGGACGGTGCTCCGTGTGTACGGCCGCCGAACGCCGGACGGCGCGACGCTCCCCGTACGCCCGTCCGTCTGATGGACCCGTGACCAGGTCCCCGCCCCGGACGTGGGAGGATCGGAGGTGGCGGGCCGGGGCCGCGCACCCGGGAGCCGTCGCCGTACGCGAGGACGCGCGTACACGCAGGCAGGACGCAGTACCGGGCGCGAGCACTGAGGAGCACCGTTGAGCAGGTTGCGCTGGCTGACCGCGGGGGAGTCCCACGGTCCCGCACTTGTCGCGACGCTGGAGGGTCTTCCCGCCGGCGTGCCGATCACCACGGAGATGGTGGGGGACCACCTGGCCCGGCGGCGCCTGGGCTATGGGCGCGGTGCGCGGATGAAGTTCGAGCGCGACGAGGTCACCTTCCTCGGCGGTGTGCGGCACGGTCTGACCATGGGCTCGCCGGTGGCGATCATGGTCGGGAACACCGAGTGGCCGAAGTGGGAGCAGGTCATGTCGGCGGACCCGGTCGACCCGGAGATCCTCGCCGGTCTGGCCCGCAACGCCCCGCTGACCCGCCCCCGGCCCGGTCACGCCGACCTGGCGGGCATGCAGAAGTACGGCTTCGACGAGGCCCGCCCGATCCTGGAGCGGGCTTCGGCCCGGGAGACCGCGGCCCGGGTCGCCCTCGGCGCCGTCGCCCGGTCCTACCTGAAGGAGACGGCCGGCATCGAGATCGTCAGCCACGTGGTGGAGCTGGCGGCGGCGAAGGCCCCGCAGGGCGTCTACCCGACGCCGGCCGACGTGGAGAAGCTGGACGCGGACCCGGTGCGCTGCCTGGACGCGGACGCGTCGAAGGAGATGGTCGCGGAGATCGACCAGGCCCACAAGGACGGCGACACCCTCGGTGGGGTCGTCGAGATCCTGGCGTACGGCGTGCCGGTGGGCCTCGGCTCGCACGTCCACTGGGACCGCAAGCTGGACGCCCGCCTCGCCGGCGCGCTGATGGGCATCCAGGCCATCAAGGGCGTCGAGATCGGTGACGGCTTCGACCTGGCCCGGGTGCCGGGCTCCAAGGCGCACGACGAGATCGTGAACACCCCCGAGGGCATCCGGCGGGTCTCCGGCCGCTCCGGTGGCACCGAGGGCGGTCTGACCACGGGGGAACTGCTGCGGGTGCGGGCGGCGATGAAGCCGATCGCGACCGTGCCGCGCGCCCTGCGGACCGTGGACGTGACCACGGGTGAGGCCACGCAGGCCCACCACCAGCGCTCCGACGTCTCCGCCGTGCCCGCCGCGGGCATCGTCGCCGAGGCGATGGTGGCCCTGGTGCTGGCGGACGCGGTGGCGGAGAAGTTCGGCGGCGACAGCGTCACCGAGACGGCCCGCAACGTCCGTTCCTACCTCGACCACCTCGCGATCCGGTGACCCCGGTGCCTCTGGTCGTACTCGTCGGCCCCATGGGCGTCGGCAAGTCCACCGTCGGACAGCTGCTCGCCGAGCGGCTCGGCGTCGTCTACCGCGACACCGACGACGACATCGTGGCCGAGCAGGGCCGCGCGATCGCGGAGATCTTCGTCGACGAGGGCGAGTCCGCCTTCCGCGCCATCGAGAAGCGGGCCGTGCGCACGGCACTGGCCGGGCACGACGGCGTCCTCGCCCTCGGCGGCGGCGCGATCCTCGACGCCGACACACGCGCCCTGCTGGCCGGGCAGCGCGTCGTCTACCTCTCGATGGACGTCGAGGAGGCGGTCAAGCGCACCGGTCTCAACACCGCCCGCCCGCTGCTGGCCGTCAACCCCCGCAAGCAGTGGCGGGAGTTGATGGAGGCCCGGCGGAACCTGTACGAGGAGGTCGCCACGGCCGTCGTCGCCACCGACGGCCGTACGCCCGAGGAAGTCACCCGAGCCGCCCTGGACGCACTGGAGTTGAAGGAAGCATGAGCGAGACAGTGACCCGTATCCAGGTCGGCGGTACGGCGGGTACCGAGCCGTACGAGGTCCTGGTGGGGCGTCAGCTCCTCGGTGAGCTGGGCGGGTTGATCGGCAACCGGGTCAAGCGGGTCGCGGTGATCCATCCCGAGGCGCTGGACGACACCGCTGAGGCGCTGCGGGCCGATCTGGCCGGGCAGGGCTTCGAGGCGGTCGCGATCCAGGTGCCGAACGCGGAGGAGGCCAAGACCGCCGAGGTCGCCGCGTACTGCTGGAAGGCGCTGGGCCAGTCCGGGTTCACCCGCACCGATGTGATCGTCGGTGTCGGCGGCGGGTCCACCACGGACCTCGCCGGGTTCGTGGCGGCGACCTGGCTGCGCGGGGTCCGCTGGATCGCCATCCCGACGACCGTTCTGGCCATGGTCGACGCGGCTGTCGGCGGCAAGACCGGCATCAACACGGCCGAGGGCAAGAACCTGGTGGGCTCGTTCCACCCGCCGGCCGGGGTGCTGTGCGACCTGGCGGCACTGGACTCGCTGCCGGTCAACGACTACGTCTCCGGGCTCGCCGAGATCATCAAGGCCGGGTTCATCGCGGACCCGGTGATCCTGGACCTCGTCGAGGCCGACCCGCAGGCGGCGCGCACACCGGCCGGGCCGCACACCTCGGAGCTGATCGAGCGGTCGATCCGGGTCAAGGCCGAGGTCGTCTCCGGCGACCTGAAGGAGTCCGGGCGCCGCGAGATCCTCAACTACGGGCACACCCTGGCCCACGCGATCGAGAAGAACGAGCGCTACCAGTGGCGCCACGGCGCGGCCGTCTCCGTAGGCATGCACTTCGCGGCCGAACTGGGCCGCCTGGCGGGCCGGTTGGACGACGCGACCGCCGACCGTCACCGCACGGTCCTCGAAGCGGTCGGCCTGCCGCTGCACTACCGCTACGACCAGTGGCCCAAACTGCTGGAGACGATGAAGGTCGACAAGAAGTCCCGGGGCGACCTGCTGCGCTTCATCGTCCTGGACGGCCTGGCCAAGCCCACCGTCCTCGAAGGACCCGACCCGGCGATCCTGCTCGCCGCCTACGGCGAAGTGGGCCAGTAACGCCCGCTCGGGCAGCTCTTGCCCGATTCGCCTTGTGTCCCTGGCCACTTGGGCACTTCGGGCTGCCCCCGGCCGTTCACCAAAGGACGGCCGGGGACGGTACCGTTCGGTAAGGGCGGGGTCGAGAGGCCCCGCCCGCCAGTGTCGATGTGACTGTACGAGACGGAGTGGCACCGGATGCAGCACGCAGTGGGAGCTCCGCTGCCGCCGCCCCATCGGCCGGGGCAGGACCCTGCGGCTCCCTGGGCGCCGCCCGAGAACCAACAGGGACACCCGGCACCCCCTCACCCGGGAGCGCCGGGCACGAACCCTCCGGGGCACACAGGCGGGAGTCACCCGGTGCCGCCGGGCACACACCCGGGCCCCGTGCCGCCACCCCCGCCCGCGCGCATGACCCCG
>NZ_LRTR01000503.1 GCF_001550375.1 Streptomyces europaeiscabiei
CCGGGCATCCGCACACCTCCGCCCCGCAGCGGACCGGGGTCCCGCGGGACACCACCGGACACGTGCAACTGCCGCCGGGCGGCCCCGTCACCATGCCGCCGCCCGCCACCGGCGCGCCCGACGTCACGGCCACCACGCTCGCGGTCCTGCTCATCGGGCCCGCCGGGGCCGGCAAGACCAGCGTCGCCAAGTACTGGGCGGACCACCGCCGGGTGCCCACCGCCCACATCAGCCTGGACGACGTACGCGAGTGGGTGCGCTCCGGCTTCGCGGACCCGCAGTCCGGCTGGAACGACAACTCCGAGGCGCAGTATCGTCTCGCCCGCCGCACCTGCGGCTTCTCCGCCCGCAACTTCCTGGCCAACGGCATCTCCTGCATCCTCGACGACGCCGTCTTCCCCGACCGCCCGGTCGTCGGCCTCGGTGGCTGGAAGCGGCATGTCGGCCCCGGCCTGTTGCCCGTCGTGCTCCTGCCGGGCCTGGAGATTGTCCTCGAACGCAACGCCAAGCGCTCGGGCAACCGCCGCCTCACCGACGAAGAGGTCGCCCGCATCCACGGCCGGATGGCGGGCTGGTACGGCTCGGGCCTGCCGATCATCGACAACTCCCAGCTGGATGTCCCGGCCACGGCGAGGGTCCTGGACGAGGTCCTGGCAAGGTCGATCGCCAGCCCGCCCAAGTGGTAGCCGCGCAGCAGAGGACGGCACCGGCGAACACCGTGGCCTGAGCCGACCCCCAAGGGGCGCGGAGAACTGCGCCGACAACCCCCACAGGGCCGCACCCCGCACCCCACCTCGGCCACGTCCCCCGTTTCCCACGCGACGCCCCCGCTCGGCTGCGCTCAACCGGCGGCCCACCGGCGAAGCTCATACGCTCGGCACATGTCAGAGGTGTACGCGGCCCGCCGCGCTCGACTGAGAGAACGCTGCCACTCCGGCGGCAGCGCCACCGCACTCGTCACCCGCCCGGCGAACGTGCGCTATCTCGCGGGCGCGGCACCGCAGGGCGCGGTGCTGCTGCTCGGGAGGAGCGAGGACGTCCTGCTCTGCGGCGCACCGCCGAGCGGCGAGATCGGCGAGGGCCGGCCCGACGAGGCGGTACGCGTACAGGTGCTGCCCGGACCCGGCGGCGACGCGGCGGTCGCGGCCGCCGATCTGGTCACGGCCCTGGGCGCCGAGTCGCTCGGGGTGGAGGAACACCACCTCACCGTGGGCCGGCACCGCGCGATCCGTTCGGTCGCGCCCCGGCTGCGGCTCGCCGACCTCGGGGGCGCGGTCGAGCAGCTGAGAGTGATCAAGGACGAGGAGGAGATCTCCTGTCTGCGGATCGGCGCGGAGATCGCCGACCAGGCGCTGGGCGAACTGCTCGAATCGATCCTCGTCGGCCGCACCGAGCGCCACCTCGCCCTGGAACTGGAGCGCCGCCTCGTCGACCACGGCGCCGACGGCCCGGCCTTCGCCACCTCCGTCGCCGCCGGCCCGAACTCCGGCCGCCCGGGTCACATCCCCACCGACCGCCGGGTCGAGGAGGGCGACTTCCTGTCCGTCTGCCTCGGCGCGACCTACCGCGGCTACCGCTGTGAGATCGGCCGTACGTTCGTGATCGGCACCTCGCCGGCCGACTGGCAGATCGAGCTGTACGACCTGGTCTTCGCAGCCCAGCGCGCCGGACGGCAGGCACTGGCACCCGGTGCGGCCTACCGTGCCGTGGACCGCGCGGCCCGCCAGGTCCTGGACTCCGCGGGGTACGGTGACGGCCTCCCGGTGCGGATGGGGCACGGGGTCGGACTCGAAATCGACGAGGACCCGCAGTTGGCCCCCGCGGCCATGGGTAAACTGGACGCTTGCGTGCCGGTCACCGTCGAACCGGGGGTTCACCTCCCGGGCCGGGGCGGCGTCCGGATCGATGACACGCTCGTCGTACGCCCCGAGGCGGACGGCGGACCCGAGCTACTCACCATCACGACCAAGGAGCTGCTCGCGCTCTAGCTCATCGGCTGCGCGCGTGGCCCGGGGTCGTCCACGTCAGTCCAGGAGATTCCGCAACCGTGGCTTCCACGAACGACCTCAAGAACGGCCTGGTGCTCAAGCTCGACGGGGGCCAGCTCTGGTCCGTCGTCGAGTTCCAGCACGTCAAGCCCGGCAAGGGCCCGGCCTTCGTGCGCACCAAGCTCAAGAACGTGCTCTCCGGCAAGGTCGTCGACAAGACGTTCAACGCCGGCGTCAAGGTCGAGACGGCCACTGTCGACAAGCGCGACATGCAGTTCTCCTACATGGACGGCGAGTACTTCGTCTTCATGGACATGGAGACCTACGACCAGCTCATGGTCGACCGCAAGGCCGTCGGCGACGCCGCCAACTTCCTGATCGAGGGCTTCACCGCCACCGTCGCGCAGCACGAGGGCGAGGTGCTCTTCGTCGAGCTGCCGGCCGCCGTCGAGCTCGTGATCCAGGAGACCGAGCCGGGTGTCCAGGGCGACCGCTCCACCGGTGGCACCAAGCCCGCCACCCTGGAGACCGGCCACCAGATCCAGGTGCCGCTCTTCATCACCACCGGCGAGAAGATCAAGGTCGACACCCGCACGAGCGACTACCTCGGCCGGGTGAACAGCTAACCGTGGCTGCCCGTAACACGGCCCGCAAGCGCGCCTTCCAGATCCTCTTCGAGGGCGACCAGCGCGGAGCCGACGTCCTGACCGTCCTCGCGGACTGGATCCGGCACGCTCACAACGACACCCGGCAACCCCCGGTCAGCGAATACACCATGCAGCTGGTCGAGGGGTACTCGGAGTACGCCAAGCGCATCGACGAGTTGATCGCGCAGTACTCGGTGGGATGGACGCTCGACCGGATGCCGGTCGTGGACCGCAACATCCTGCGGCTCGGGGCGTACGAGCTGATCTGGGTCGACGCGACTCCCGACGCGGTGGTGCTGGACGAGATGGTGCAGCTGGCGAAGGAGTTCTCCACGGACGATTCGCCGTCCTTCGTGAACGGTCTGCTGGGCCGTCTGAAGGAGCTGAAGCCTTCGCTCCGCCGAGAGGGCGAGTAGCCGCGACGCGCAGCGAAGCACTGTCGGGGAGGCTGCACGACGTCGGCCGCGGGTTGTCCGTGGCTGATCGCGCAGCCCCCCGCGCCCCTCAGAAGCAGAAAACCGCCGGGGTGGCCCGAACCGAATGGTTCGGGCCACCCCGGCGGCACGTTTCTGCTGGGCCTGCCCGGAGCGTCAGCTGTCCTCGTGGGAGACGGCACGTCGCGCGTCGGCGTCGAGGACGCCCCAGCTGATCAGCTGCTCGGTGAGGACCGAGGGGGACTGGTCGTAGATGACGGCGAGTGTGCGCAGGTCGTCCTGGCGGATCGAGAGCACCTTGCCGTTGTAGTCACCGCGCTGGGACTGGATCGTCGCCGCGTAACGCTGCAGCGGGCCCGCCTTCTCGGCCGGCACGTGGGCCAGGCGCTCAAGGTCCAGGACGAGCTTCGGCGGCGGCTCGGCGGCGCCACCAGGGGTCGTACCAGGAAGCAGTTCCTGCACGGGGACCCCGTAGAAGTCCGCCAGCTCCGCGAGGCGCTGCACGGTGACGGCGCGGTCGCCGCGCTCGTACGAACCGACCACGACCGCCTTCCAGCGTCCCTGGGACTTCTCCTCGACACCGTGGAGGGAAAGGCCCTGCTGGGTGCGGATGGCCCGGAGCTTGGCCCCGAGCTGTTTGGCGTATTCGCTGGACATATAGCTCCCCGGACGAAGGCTGGTGACTCACTGTGAGGTTACGCAGCGTGACTCTGCCCCGTCAAGCCGAATGGTCCGGACCGGCTCTTCCGTGGTAATCGTGATCCGTTGCGCCAGGGAGGTGATCAGGGGTGTTCCTGGGACCTGCTAGCGTTGACGGCGCAATTCCGACGTCCTTTAAGGTCCGTCCCGTGAGGCGGAGAAGGAGGTCCGTTTCATATGGACTCGCAAGAAATTCAGCAAGAAGACCCGCGACAGGATGCGCAGGCGTCCGATGCCAGGCCCGTTCTCGAAGGCCCCGACATCGCGCGCGTACTGACCCGCATCGCCCACGAGATCGTCGAACGCGCCAAGGGCGCCGACGACGTGGTGCTCCTCGGCATTCCGACGCGGGGCGTCTTCCTCGCCCAGCGGCTCGCCGCCAAGCTCGAAGAGATCACCGACCGCAAGATCCCGGTCGGCTCGCTCGACATCACCATGTACCGCGACGACCTGCGCATGCACCCCCCGCGTGCGCTGGCCCGCACCGAGATCCCCGGTGACGGCATCGACGGCCGCCTGGTCGTCCTCGTCGACGACGTGCTCTTCTCCGGCCGGACGATCCGCGCGGCGCTCGACGCGCTGAACGACATCGGCCGCCCGCGCGCCGTCCAGCTCGCGGTCCTCGTCGACCGAGGCCACCGCGAACTGCCCATCCGCGCCGACTACGTCGGCAAGAACCTCCCCACGTCGCTGCGGGAGACGGTCAAGGTCCAGCTCGCCGAGGAAGACGGTCGGGACACCGTCCTGCTCGGTGCGAAGCGGACCGCCCAGCAGTAGCACGCGCGCGTACGGCCTCGTGCCGTACGCCTCTTCGCGATGCCCCTGCCTGCCCGTAATCTCCCGAACTGCCTTACGGAGCCTGAAAGATGCAGCGTCATCTCATCTCGGCCGCCGACCTCACCCGCGACGACGCCGTCCTGATCCTCGACACCGCCGAGGAGATGGCCCGGGTCGCGGACCGGCCGATCAAGAAACTGCCGACCCTGCGCGGCCGTACCGTCGTCAACCTCTTCTTCGAGGACTCGACGCGGACCCGGATCTCCTTCGAGGCCGCCGAGAAGCGCCTCTCCGCCGACGTCATCAACTTCTCCGCCAAGGGTTCGAGCGTGTCCAAGGGCGAGTCCCTCAAGGACACCGCCCAGACCCTCGAAGCCATGGGCGTGGACGCCGTCGTCATCCGCCACGGCGCCTCCGGGGCCCCGTACCGCCTGGCGACCTCCGGCTGGATCGACGCCGCCGTGATCAACGCGGGCGACGGCACCCACCAGCACCCCACCCAGGCCCTGCTCGACGCCTTCACCATGCGCCGCCGCCTCGTCGGCCGGGACGCCGGACTCGGCCAGGACCTGGCCGGCAAGCGCATCACGATCGTCGGCGACGTCCTGCACAGCCGCGTCGCCCGCTCCAACGTCGACCTGCTGCACACCCTCGGCGCCCAGGTCACCCTCGTCGCCCCGCCCACCCTGGTGCCGGTCGGCGTCCACACCTGGCCCTGCGAGATCTCGTACGACCTCGACAGCACGCTCGCCAAGTCCGACGCGGTGATGATGCTGCGCGTCCAGCGGGAGCGGATGAACGCCGCGTTCTTCCCGACCGAGCGCGAGTACTCGCGGCGCTACGGGCTCAACGGCGAGCGCATGGCGCGGATGCCCGAGCACGCCATCGTGATGCACCCCGGCCCGATGGTCCGCGGCATGGAGATCACCGCCGAGGTCGCCGACTCCGACCGCTGCACCGTCGTCGAGCAGGTCGCCAACGGCGTCTCCATCCGGATGGCCGTGCTGTACCTGCTGCTGGGCGGCAACGAGCCCGCCGTCACCCACACCCGCACCACCGAGGAGAAGTAAGACGATGAGCAAGATCCTTATCCGTGGTGCGAAGGTGCTGGGCGGCGAGCCGCAGGACGTCCTGATCGACGGCGAGGTCATCGCCGAGATCGGTGTCGGGCTCTCCGACGAGGGCGCCGAGGTCGTCGAGGCCGGCGGCAAGGTGCTCCTCCCGGGCCTGGTCGACCTGCACACCCACCTGCGGGAGCCCGGACGTGAGGACTCCGAGACCGTGCTGACCGGCACGCGCGCGGCGGCCTCCGGCGGCTTCACGGCCGTCTTCGCCATGGCCAACACCTTCCCGGTCGCCGATACCGCCGGTGTGGTCGAGCAGGTCTACCGGCTCGGCCAGGAGCACGGTTACTGCGACGTGCAGCCCATCGGGGCCGTCACCGTCGGGCTGGAGGGCAGGAAGCTCGCCGAGCTGGGCGCGATGCACGAGTCGGCCGCCGGGGTCACCGTCTTCTCGGACGACGGCAAGTGCGTGGACGACGCCGTGATGATGCGCAGGGCCCTGGAGTACGTGAAGGCCTTCGGCGGGGTCGTCGCCCAGCACGCGCAGGAGCCGCGGCTGACCGAGGGCGCCCAGATGAACGAGGGCGTCGTCTCCGCCGAGCTGGGCCTCGGCGGCTGGCCCGCGGTGGCCGAGGAGTCGATCATCGCCCGGGACGTCCTGCTCGCCGAGCACGTCGCCTCCCGCGTCCACATCTGCCACCTCTCGACCGCCGGGTCCGTCGAGATCGTCCGCTGGGCCAAGTCCCGCGGTATCGACGTCACCGCCGAGGTCACCCCGCACCACCTCCTGCTCACCGACGAGCTGGTGCGCTCCTACAACCCGGTCTACAAGGTCAACCCGCCGCTGCGCACCGAGCGCGACGTGCTGGCCCTGCGCGAGGCGCTAGCCGACGGCACGATCGACATCGTCGCCACCGACCACGCCCCGCACCCGCACGAGGACAAGGACTGCGAGTGGGGCGCGGCCGCCATGGGCATGGTCGGCCTGGAGACCGCGCTGTCGGTGGTCCAGGAGACGATGGTCGAGACCGGTCTGCTCGACTGGGCGGGCGTCGCGGACCGTATGTCCGTCAAGCCGGCCAGGATCGGCCGGGCGGCCGGACACGGACGTCCCGTCTCGGCAGGTGAGCCCGCCAACCTCACGCTCGTCGACACGGCATACCGTGGGTCGGTGGATCCCGCGGGCTTCGCCTCGCGCAGCCGTAACACCCCGTACGAGGGCCGCGAGCTGCCGGGCCGTGTCACGCACACGTGGCTGCGGGGCAAGGCCACGCTCGTCGACGGGAAGCTCACGTGACACCTGTAATTCTGCTGGCCGCGGAGAAGGAATCGGCCGAGGTCACCGACTGGGCCGCGCGCATCGGCTGGGTAGTCGGACTCGCCCTCTTCGTCGCGCTCGTCTACTGGCTGATGCGCGAGGGCTGGAAGTGGCGCGGCACGCTCCAGAGCGACCTGCCCGCCCTCTCCACCGCGCCGGACGAGCCCGGTGAGGCCAGACTGAGCATGAGCGGCCGCTACCACGGCTCCACCACCGCCGGGCAGTGGCTCGACCGGATCGTGGCGCACGGCCTGGGCACCCGCAGCAGGGTCGAGCTGACGCTGACGGACGCGGGCCTGGACGTCGTACGCCCGGGAGCGACGGACTTCTTCGTCCCCGTCGAGGCCCTGCGCGAGGCCCGGCTCGACAAGGGCATCGCCGGCAAGGTCCTCACCGAGGGCGGGCTGCTGGTCGTCACCTGGGAGCACGGCGGCAAGCTGCTGGACTCCGGATTCCGCTCCGACCGCGCGGCCGAGCACAACGAATGGGTCGCGACCCTGAACCAGATGATCAACAAGACGGAAACGGAAGGCGCACGATGACGACCTCCACCCGGGGAGCCACCAGGGTTCCCGCCGTACTCGTCCTGGAGGACGGCCGGATCTTCCGCGGCCGCGCCTACGGGGCCGTGGGGGTGACCTTCGGCGAGGCTGTGTTCTCCACCGGGATGACCGGCTACCAGGAGACCCTCACCGACCCGTCGTACCACCGCCAGGTCGTCGTCATGACCGCCCCGCACATCGGCAACACGGGAGTCAACGACGAGGACCCCGAGTCCGGAAGGATCTGGGTCTCCGGGTACGTCGTACGCGACCCCGCGCGTGTGCCCTCCAACTGGCGCTCCCGCCGCTCGCTGGACGAGGAGCTGGCCGCGCAGGGCGTCGTCGGCATCAGTGGCATCGACACCCGGGCCCTCACCCGCCATCTGCGCGAGCGCGGCGCCATGCGCGTCGGCATCTTCTCCGGCAACGCGCTGCCCGACGACGGCACCATGCTCACCGAGGTCCGCCAGGCCCCCGAGATGAAGGGCGCGAACCTCTCCGCCGAGGTCGCCACCAAGGAGACGTACGTCGTCCCGGCGATCGGCACCAAGAAGTTCACCGTCGCCGCCGTCGACCTCGGCATCAAGGGCATGACCCCGCACCGCATGGCCGAGCGCGGCATCGAGGTGCACGTGCTCCCGGCCACGGCGACGGCCGAGGACGTGTACGCCGTGAACCCGGACGGCGTGTTCTTCTCCAACGGCCCGGGCGACCCGGCCACCGCCGACCACCCGGTGGCCGTCATGCGGGCGGTGCTGGAGCGCGGCACCCCGCTCTTCGGCATCTGCTTCGGCAACCAGATCCTGGGCCGCGCGCTCGGCTTCGGCACCTACAAGCTGAAGTACGGCCACCGCGGCATCAACCAGCCGGTGCAGGACCGTACGACCGGCAAGGTCGAGGTCACCGCGCACAACCACGGCTTCGCCGTCGACGCCCCGCTCGACAAGGTCTCCGAGACGCCCTACGGCCGCGCCGAGGTCTCCCACGTGTGCCTCAACGACAACGTGGTCGAGGGGCTCCAGCTCCTGGACCGCCCCGCCTTCAGCGTCCAGTACCACCCCGAAGCGGCAGCGGGCCCGCACGACGCCGCCTACCTGTTCGACCGCTTCGTATCCCTGATGGAGGGCCAGCGTGCCTAAGCGCACCGATATCCAGTCCGTCCTGGTCATCGGCTCCGGCCCGATCGTCATCGGCCAGGCCGCCGAGTTCGACTACTCCGGCACCCAGGCGTGCCGCATCCTGCGCGCCGAGGGTCTGCGCGTGATCCTCGTCAACTCCAACCCGGCGACGATCATGACCGACCCGGAGATCGCCGACGCCACGTACGTCGAGCCGATCACCCCGGAGTTCGTCGAGAAGATCATCGCCAAGGAGCGCCCGGACACCCTCCTGCCGACCCTCGGCGGTCAGACGGCCCTCAACACGGCCATCTCGCTGCACGAGGCCGGGACGCTGGAGAAGTACGGCGTCGAGCTGATCGGCGCCAACGTCGAGGCCATCAACAAGGGCGAGGACCGCGACCTCTTCAAGGACGTCGTCGAGGCCGTCCGCGCCAAGATCGGGCACGGCGAGTCCGCCCGCTCGGTCATCTGTCACTCCATGGACGACGTGCTGGGGGGCGTCGAGACGCTCGGCGGCTACCCCGTCGTCGTGCGCCCCTCCTTCACCATGGGCGGCGCCGGCTCCGGATTCGCACACGACGAGGAGGAGCTGCGCCGCATCGCCGGCCAGGGCCTCACCCTCTCCCCGACCACCGAGGTGCTCCTGGAGGAGTCCATCCTCGGTTGGAAGGAGTACGAGCTGGAGCTGATGCGCGACAAGAACGACAACGTCGTGGTCGTCTGCTCCATCGAGAACTTCGACCCCATGGGCGTGCACACCGGCGACTCGATCACGGTCGCGCCCGCGATGACGCTGACCGACCGCGAGTACCAGGTGCTGCGCGACGTCGGCATCGCGATCATCCGTGAGGTCGGCGTCGACACCGGCGGCTGCAACATCCAGTTCGCGGTGAACCCCGAGGACGGTCGGGTGATCGTCATCGAGATGAACCCGCGTGTGTCGCGGTCCTCGGCGCTCGCCTCCAAGGCGACCGGTTTCCCCATCGCCAAGATCGCGGCCAAGCTGGCCGTCGGCTACACGCTCGACGAGATCCCCAACGACATCACCGAGCAGACCCCGGCCTCCTTCGAACCGACGCTCGACTACGTCGTCGTGAAGGCCCCCCGCTTCGCCTTCGAGAAGTTCCCGTCCGCCGACTCCTCTCTGACCACGACCATGAAGTCGGTCGGCGAGGCCATGGCGATCGGCCGCAACTTCACCGAGGCGCTGCAGAAGGCGCTGCGGTCGCTGGAGAAGAAGGGCAGCCAGTTCACGTTCGTCGGCGAGCCCGGCGACAAGGCTCTCCTCCTCGAAGAGGCCGTCCGGCCGACCGACGGCCGTATCAACACCGTCATGCAGGCCATCCGGGCGGGCGCGACGCCCGAGGAGGTCTTCGAGTCCACGAGGATCGACCCGTGGTTCGTCGACCAGCTCTTCCTGATCAAGGAGATCGCGGACGAGCTGTCCCAGGCCGACAAGCTCGATCCGGACCTGCTGGCCGAGGCCAAGCGGCACGGCTTCTCCGACCAGCAGATCGCCGAGATCCGCGGGCTGCGCGAGGACGTCGTGCGCGAGGTCCGGCACGCGCTGGGCGTGCGCCCGGTGTACAAGACGGTCGACACGTGCGCCGCCGAGTTCGCGGCGAAGACGCCGTACTTCTACTCCTCGTACGACGAGGAGACCGAGGTGGCCTCCCGCGAGAAGCCGGCCGTGATCATCCTCGGCTCCGGTCCGAACCGCATCGGCCAGGGCATCGAGTTCGACTACTCCTGTGTCCACGCCTCCTTCGCGCTGAGCGACGCGGGCTACGAGACCGTGATGGTCAACTGCAACCCGGAGACCGTCTCCACGGACTACGACACCTCCGACCGCCTGTACTTCGAGCCGCTGACGCTCGAAGACGTGCTGGAGATCGTCCACGCCGAGTCGCTGGCCGGTCCGATCGCCGGCGTCGTCGTCCAGCTGGGCGGCCAGACGCCGCTGGGCCTGGCGCAGGCGCTCAAGGACAACGGCGTACCGATCGTGGGCACCTCTCCCGAGGCCATCCACGCCGCCGAGGACCGCGGCGCCTTCGGCCAGGTGCTAGCCGAGGCCGGCCTGCCCGCGCCGAAGCACGGCACGGCGACCACCTTCGCCGGCGCCAAGGCGATCGCCGACGAGATCGGCTACCCGGTCCTCGTCCGCCCGTCGTACGTGCTCGGCGGGCGCGGCATGGAGATCGTGTACGACGAGGCCCGCCTGGAGTCGTACATCGCCGAGTCGACCGAGATCAGCCCCTCCCGGCCGGTCCTCGTCGACCGCTTCCTCGACGACGCGATCGAGATCGACGTCGACGCCCTCTACGACGGCCACGAGCTGTACCTCGGTGGCGTCATGGAGCACATCGAGGAGGCCGGCATCCACTCCGGCGACTCGGCGTGCGCCCTGCCCCCGATCACCCTCGGCGGCTTCGACATCAAGCGCCTGCGGGCCTCCACCGAGGCCATCGCCAAGGGTGTCGGCGTGCGCGGCCTGATCAACATCCAGTTCGCGATGGCCGGGGACATCCTCTACGTCCTCGAAGCCAACCCGCGCGCCTCCCGCACGGTCCCCTTCACCTCGAAGGCGACCGCGGTGCCGCTGGCCAAGGCCGCCGCCCGGATCTCGCTCGGCGCGACCATCGCCGAACTGCGGGCGGAAGGGCTGCTTCCGGCCAACGGCGACGGCGGGGAGCTGCCGTTCGACGCGCCGATCTCCGTCAAGGAGGCCGTCATGCCGTGGTCGCGCTTCCGCGACATCCACGGGCGTGGCGTCGACACGATCCTCGGCCCGGAGATGCGCTCCACCGGCGAGGTCATGGGCATCGACTCCGTCTTCGGCACGGCGTACGCCAAGTCGCAGGCCGGCGCGTACGGGCCGCTGCCCACCAAGGGGCGCGCGTTCATCTCGGTCGCCAACCGGGACAAGCGTTCGATGATCTTCCCGGCGCGCGAGCTGGTCGCCCACGGCTTCGAACTGCTCGCCACGTCCGGCACGGCCGAGGTGCTCAAGCGCAACGGCATCAACGCCACCGTCGTCCGCAAGCAGTCCGAGGGCACCGGCCCGAGCGGTGAGAAGACCATCGTCCAGCTCATCCACGACGGCGAGGTCGACCTCATCGTCAACACCCCGTACGGCACCGGCGGCCGCCTCGACGGCTACGACATCCGTACGGCGGCCGTGGCCCGGTCCGTGCCGTGCCTGACGACGGTCCAGGCGCTCGCCGCGGCCGTCCAGGGCATCGACGCGCTCAACCGTGGCGACGTGGGCGTCCGCTCACTCCAGGAACACGCCGAACAACTGACCGCGGCCCGCGACTAGCAGCCCTGAGGGGGACACCGGAAACGGTGTCCCCCTCTGCATGAGGCTCACCGAGGCTTCAAGAGGACACTGACTCATGTACAAGCTCTTCTTCCGTCTGGTTTTCACCCGGATGGACCCGGAGGAGGCCCACTACCTGGCCTTCCGCTGGATCCGCCGCGCCGCCCGCGTCCCGGTCCTTCGCACCTTCGTCGCGGCCGCCCTGGCGCCCCGCCACGAGGAACTGCGCACCGAGGCTTTCGGGCTGCGCATGCACGGCCCGTTCGGGCTGGCCGCCGGCTTCGACAAGAACGCCGTCGCGATCGACGGGATGTCGATGCTCGGCTTCGACCACATCGAGATCGGCACGGTGACGGGTGAGGCGCAGCCCGGCAACCCCAGGAAGCGGCTGTTCCGCCTGGTCGCCGACCGCGCGCTGATCAACCGGATGGGCTTCAACAACGAGGGCTCGCTCGCCGTCGCAGCGCGGCTGGCCTCCCGTACGCCCGTCTTCAGGACGGTCGTGGGCGTCAACATCGGCAAGACCAAGGTCGTCCCGGAGGACGAGGCCGCCGGGGACTACGTGAAGTCCACCGAGCGCCTCGCGCCGTACGCCGACTACCTGGTCGTCAACGTCTCCTCGCCCAACACGCCCGGCCTGCGCAACCTTCAGGCCACGGAGGCTCTGCGGCCCCTGCTCACCGCCGTGCGCGAGGCCGCCGACCGCACGGTCCGCACCCGCCGGGTGCCGCTGCTGGTGAAGATCGCGCCGGACCTCGCCGACGAGGACATCGACGCCGTCGCCGACCTCGCCGTGGAGCTGGGCCTGGACGGGATCATCGCCACGAACACCACCATCGCGCGCGAGGGCCTCGGTCTGAAATCCGAACCCTCTGTCGTGAAGGAGACGGGCGGTCTCTCCGGCGCCCCGGTCAAGGACCGCTCCCTCGCGGTCCTGCGCCGCCTCTACGCGCGCGTGGGCGACCGGATCACCCTGGTGGGCGTCGGGGGCGTCGAGAACGCCGAGGACGCCTGGCAGCGCATCCTGGCGGGTGCCACGCTGGTCCAGGGCTACAGCGCCTTCATCTACGAGGGCCCCTTCTGGGCGCGCACCGTCCACAAGGGCCTCGCCGCACGCCTGCGTACGAGCCCGTACGCCACCCTCGCCGACGCGGTCGGCGCCGACGTGAGGAAGACGGTATGACCGAGCCCTTCGGTGCGCGGCTGCGCCGTGCCATGGACGAGCGCGGGCCGCTCTGCGTGGGCATCGACCCGCACGCCTCCCTGCTCGCCGACTGGGGCCTGAACGACGACATCGCGGGCCTGGAACGCTTCAGCCGCACGGTCGTCGACGCACTCGCGGACCGGGTGGCCGTCCTCAAGCCGCAGAGCGCGTTCTTCGAGCGCTTCGGGGCCCGTGGCATCGCCGTACTGGAGAAGTCCGTCCAGGAGGCTCGGGCGGCCGGCGCGCTGGTCGTGATGGACGCCAAGCGCGGCGACATCGGCTCCACCATGGCCGCGTACGCCGAGACCTTCCTCCACAAGGACGCGCCCCTGTTCTCGGACGCGCTGACGGTCTCGCCGTACCTGGGTTACGGCTCCCTGAAGCCCGCCGTGGACCTGGCGCGTGAGAGCGGGGCCGGACTGTTCGTGCTGGCGCTCACCTCCAACCCGGAGGGCGGCGAGGTGCAGCACGCGGTACGGGGCGACGGCCGCAACGTCGGGGCGACCATGCTGGCGCATCTGGCGGCCGAGAACGCGGGAGAAGCGCCCCTGGGGTCCTTCGGGGCCGTCGTCGGTGCCACGCTGGGTGACCTCTCGTCCTACGACCTGGACATCAACGGACCTCTCCTCGCTCCCGGGATCGGCGCGCAGGGAGCGACGCCGGCCGATCTGCCGGAGGTCTTCGGGACCGCTGTGCGCAATGTGGTCCCGAACGTCAGCCGAGGTGTTCTTCGTCACGGTCCCGACGTCGTCGCACTGCGTGACGCGTCGAACCGTTTCGCGGACGAGATCCGAACCGCGACGGCGACAGCCTGAGAGCTCCGATGAGTGCCCGCGGGGTGGTTCCCGGACGGCTTGAGTCTGAATACATTCTCAAATCCGGGGCATTATGCGGCTTATGTCCGACTCCATGGAGGCTGACCAGGACTTTTCCGCTGTTCTCGCTGACTCTGGCGGAGTTGGCCGCTAGTCTCCGAGCAGGGTGAACGGGCAAGCGTGTTGCTCGTGGCACCCCAGGTGTGGGGCGATTAGGTTCCTCACCGGTCCGTATCCGACAGTTCGACATCCGAGGTGACGTAGGCGTGGCTCTTCCGCCCCTTACCCCTGAACAGCGCGCAGCCGCGCTCGAAAAGGCCGCCGCGGCTCGCCGGGAGCGGGCCGAGGTCAAGAATCGACTCAAGCACTCCGGCGCCTCCCTGCATGAGGTCATCAAGCAGGGACAGGAGAACGACGTCATCGGCAAGATGAAGGTCTCCGCCCTGCTCGAGTCCCTGCCTGGCGTGGGCAAGGTCCGCGCCAAGCAGATCATGGAGCGACTGGGTATCTCCGAGAGCCGTCGTGTACGCGGCCTCGGTTCCAACCAGATCGCTTCCCTGGAGCGTGAGTTCGGCAGCACCGGCCCCTGATCCCGGCTACCGCCGGGAAGGGAGTCCCGGGCACTCCGGGATTGCTGGAATAATCGCTGCATGAGTGAACGTCCGCGGCTGACCGTGCTCTCCGGCCCCTCCGGGGTCGGCAAGAGCACGGTCGTCGCTCATATGCGCAAGGCACACCCCGAGGTCTGGCTCTCGGTGTCGGCGACAACCCGCAAGCCGCGCCCCGGCGAGCGGGACGGAGTCCACTACTTCTTCGTCACCGACGAGGAGATGGACAAGCTGATCGCCAACGGCGAACTGCTGGAGTGGGCCGAGTTCGCCGGCAACCGCTACGGCACCCCCCGGGCCGCCGTGCTCGAACGCCTGGAGCGGGGCGAGCCGGTCCTGCTGGAGATCGACCTCCAGGGCGCACGGCAGGTCCGCGAGACCATGTCGGATGCCCAGCTGGTGTTCCTGGCTCCTCCCTCCTGGGAGGAGCTGGTGCGCAGACTCACCGGGCGGGGCACCGAACCGCCCGAGGTGATCGAGCGCCGCCTGGAGGCGGCCAAGATCGAGCTGGCGGCCGAGCCGGAGTTCGACGTGACCCTGGTCAACACCTCCGTCGAGGACGTGGCCCGCGAGCTGCTAGCCTTGATGGATGTTGTGTGATCACGGGTTCTGTCCGTTTTCTGTGATCACGACCGATCTTTTCCCATCCATCGGAAGGTAGAGCGTGTCCTCTTCCATCTCCGCGCCCGAGGGCATCATCAACCCGCCGATCGACGAGCTCCTCGAGGCCACTGACTCGAAGTACAGCCTCGTGATCTACGCGGCCAAGCGTGCTCGCCAGATCAACGCGTACTACTCGCAGCTCGGCGAGGGTCTCCTCGAGTACGTCGGTCCTCTCGTCGACACCCACGTCCACGAGAAGCCGCTCTCGATCGCCCTGCGCGAGATCAACGCGGGTCTGCTGACGTCCGAGGCCGTCGAGGGCCCCGCGTAAGTCTTATCTGCAGATCGCGGTAGGTTTTTCCACAGGCCCGGCAGCGCGACTGCCGGGCCTGTGGTGTGCTCGGGGGCACGGTGGTCGTCCCCCGCCGTGAGGCAGCATGGAGTCGTACGTTTCCGAGTGCGGGGAGGCACGGTGCGCAAGCCGAAGGTCGTTCTGGGTGTCAGCGGGGGGATCGCCGCCTACAAGGCGTGCGAGCTGCTGCGCCGGCTGACCGAGTCCGGGCACGACGTACGGGTCGTGCCGACCGACTCCGCGCTGCACTTCGTCGGCGCCGCCACCTGGTCCGCGCTCTCCGGCCACCCGGTCTCCACCGAGGTCTGGGAGAGCGTCCACGAGGTGCCGCACGTCCGCATCGGGCAGGAGGCCGACCTGGTGGTCGTGGCCCCGGCGACCGCCGACATGCTGGCCAAGGCCGCCCACGGCCTGGCCGACGACCTCCTCACGAACACCCTCCTCACCGCCCGCTGCCCCGTCGTCCTCGCCCCCGCCATGCACACCGAGATGTGGGAACACCCGGCCACCCAGGAGAACGTGGCGACGCTGCGCCGCCGGGGCACCCTCGTCATCGACCCCGCCGTGGGCCGGCTGACCGGCGTCGACACCGGCAAGGGACGGCTGCCGGACCCCGCGGAGATCTTCGAGGTCTGCCGCCGGGTGCTGGCCCGGGGTGTCACCGAGCCGGACCTCGTGGGCCGCCACGTCGTCGTCACCGCCGGTGGCACCCGCGAACCCCTCGACCCGGTCCGCTTCCTCGGCAACCGTTCCTCCGGCAAGCAGGGCTACGCGCTCGCCCGTACGGCCGCCGCCCGGGGCGCCCGGGTCACGCTGATCGAGGCCAACACCGGGCTGCCGGACCCCGCGGGCGTGGACGTCGTACGGATCGGCACGGCCGTTCAGCTGCGCGAGGCGGTACTCAAGGCGGCGCCGGACGCGGACGTCGTGGTGATGGCGGCGGCGGTGGCGGACTTCCGCCCCGACACGTACGCCGCCGGGAAGATCAAGAAGAAGGACGGTCAGGAGCCCGCGCCCGTCGTCCTGGTGCGTAATCCGGACATCCTCGCGGAGATCTCGGCGGACCGCCCCCGCCCCGGACAGGTGGTCGTCGGCTTCGCCGCGGAGACCGACGACGTCCTCGCCAACGGCCGCGCCAAGCTGACACGCAAGGGGTGCGATCTGCTGGTGGTGAACGAGGTCGGGGAGCGCAAGACCTTCGGTTCCGAGGAGAACGAGGCCGTGGTGCTGGGCGCCGACGGGAGCGAGACGCCGGTGCCGTACGGCCCGAAGGAGGCCCTGGCCGAAACGGTGTGGGACCTGGTCGTGAGCCGGCTCGCCTGACGCTGCCATTCGCGTCACGTCTGCCCCGAACCTCGCACATTGGGGTGTGGCGACCCTGGCGGACAGCGACGGCCTTTGGGCAGAATGCACGTGCCGCAGGTCACAGAGCTCCCGAGAGGCGAGACAGGTGGGCCGGTGGCCGAGCCCGACCGATAAACTGTTCTCGGACGACGCCGGGCGCAGCCCCCGAGCACGTCCGCCAATGATCAGCCAGCAGCCGCTGCAACCCCAGGGAGCGTTGTGTCCCGTCGTCTGTTCACCTCGGAGTCTGTGACCGAGGGTCACCCCGACAAGATCGCTGACCAGATCAGCGATGCCATTCTCGATGCGCTCCTGCGCGAGGACCCCACGTCCCGTGTCGCAGTGGAGACGCTCATCACGACCGGCCTGGTGCACGTGGCCGGCGAGGTCACGACCAAGGCGTACGCGCCGATCGCCCAGCTGGTGCGCGACACCATCCTGGACATCGGCTACGACTCGTCGAAGAAGGGCTTCGACGGAGCCTCCTGCGGTGTGTCGGTGTCGATCGGCGCGCAGTCCCCGGACATCGCGCAGGGTGTCGACACCGCGTACGAGTCCCGGGTCGAGGGTGACGAGGACGAGCTGGACCGCCAGGGCGCGGGCGACCAGGGCCTGATGTTCGGCTACGCCTCCGACGAGACGCCGACCCTGATGCCGCTGCCGATCTTCCTGGCGCACCGTCTGTCGAAGCGCCTGTCGGACGTCCGCAAGAACGGCACGATCCCCTACCTGCGTCCCGACGGAAAGACCCAGGTCACCATCGAGTACGACGGTGACAAGGCGGTCCGCCTGGACACGGTCGTCGTCTCCTCGCAGCACGCGAGCGACATCGACCTGGAGTCCCTCCTGGCCCCCGACATCCGCGAGTTCGTCGTGGAGCCGGAGCTGAAGGCCCTCCTGGACGACGGCATCAAGCTGGACACCGAGGGCTACCGCCTGCTGGTCAACCCGACCGGCCGCTTCGAGATCGGCGGCCCGATGGGCGACGCCGGTCTCACCGGCCGCAAGATCATCATCGACACCTACGGCGGTATGGCCCGCCACGGTGGCGGTGCCTTCTCCGGCAAGGACCCGTCCAAGGTCGACCGCTCCGCCGCGTACGCGATGCGCTGGGTCGCCAAGAACGTCGTCGCGGCGGGCCTCGCCTCCCGCTGCGAGGTCCAGGTGGCGTACGCCATCGGCAAGGCCGAGCCCGTCGGTCTCTTCGTCGAGACCTTCGGCACGGCCAAGGTCGACACCGACCGGATCGAGAAGGCCATCGACGAGGTCTTCGACCTCCGCCCGGCCGCCATCATCCGCGACCTCGACCTCCTCCGCCCCATCTACGGCCAGACCGCCGCGTACGGCCACTTCGGCCGTGAACTCCCCGACTTCACCTGGGAGCGCACGGACCGGGTCGAGGCGCTGCGCAAGGCCGCGGGGCTGTAAGGCTCGCGGCTCCTCGGTTTCTCCGACGAGGCCCGGCGTCCCTTGGGGGGCGCCGGGCCTCATCGTTCTGTGCCCCCCGTTCTGTGCCCCCCGTTCTGTGGTCCCGGTTCCGTGATCGCGGGCGGCGTCGGTTGTCAGTGGCGTTTGGAAGAATGCAAGCGTGAGCAGCGAGGATGGGACGAGGGGCGGCGGCGCGGCGGGGGACGCGGGGCCGGAGCAGCTCGCGCTCGTTCGGGAGGCGGTGCGGAAGGCCAAGGTGCCGCGGGCCAAGCCGCGGACCTGGCGGGGGGCTGCGCTGGCGAAGGAGTTGCCGGTCGCCCGGGTGCTGGTCGACAAGGGTGTGCTGCATCTCGACCGGTACTTCGACTATGCGGTGCCGGAGGAGCTGGACGCCGTCGCCCAGCCCGGGGTGCGGGTCCGGGTCCGGTTCGGGGCCGGGGGGCGCAATGTCAGGGAAGGGCGGCGCGAAGGGGGCGCGCTGATCGACGGGTTCCTCGTCGAGCGGGTCGCTGAATCGGACTATTCCGGACCCCTGGCCGCGCTCGCGCAGGTCGTCTCGCCGGAGCCGGTGCTCGGCCCCGAGCTGCTGGGGCTGGCACGGGCCGTGGCGGACCGGTACGCGGGGAGTCTCGCGGATGTGCTGCAGCTGGCCGTTCCGCCTCGGCATGCTCGGGCGGAGGCCGTGGAGATGGAGGGGCCGGTGCAGCCTCCGGTCGCGCCCGAACCCGGGTCGTGGCTGCGGTACGGGCGAGGTGCGGACTTCCTGCGTGCGCTGGCCGGTGGGGGTGCGCCCAGGGCGGTGTGGACCGCGCTGCCGGGGCCGGAGTGGGCCGAGGAGATCGCGCGGGCCGTGCAGGCGACGCTGGCCTCCGGGCGGGGGGCGCTCGTCGTCGTACCGGCAGGGCGGCCGGCGGCTCGGGTCGACGAGGCGCTCGGGGAGCTGCTGGGGGAGGGGCGCCACGCGCTGCTGACCGCCGACGCCGGGCAGGAGCGGCGGTACCGCGAGTGGCTGGCCGTGCGGCGGGGGGCCGTACGGGCTGTGGTCGGGACGCGGGCGGCCATGTTCGCGCCGGTGCGGGATCCGGGGCTGGTCGTCGTCTGGGACGACGGCGACGCCAGTCACAGCGACGACAACGCTCCCTTCCCGCATGTGCGGGAGGTGCTGGAGCTGCGGGCCTCTCGGGACAAGTGCGCGTTTCTGCTGGGCAGTTGGAGCTGTACGGTCGAGGCCGCCCAGCTCGTCGAGAGTGGGTGGGCCGCGCCGATCGTGGCCGGGCGGGAGCAGGTACGGGCCGCCGCGCCGCTGGTGCGGACCGTGGGGGACGGGGACCTCGCGCGGGACGAGGCGGCTCGGAGATCG
>NZ_LRTR01000504.1 GCF_001550375.1 Streptomyces europaeiscabiei
GGCGGCGCGGCTGCCCAGCCTCGCCGGGCAGGTCGCGCGGGACGGCCTCAGGGACGGACCCGTGCTCGTGCAGGTGCCTCGGCGGGGGTACGTACCGCGGATGGCCTGCGCGCGATGCCGGGAGCCCGCGCGGTGCCGGCACTGTGCGGGGCCGTTGGAGGCGCGGGACGGCGCCGGGGCCCTGTTGTGCGGGTGGTGCGGGCGCGAGGAGGCCGGCTGGCACTGCCCCGAGTGCGGGGGCCACCGGCTCCGGGCGCAGGTCGTGGGGGCGCGGCGGACCGCGGAGGAACTGGGGCGGGCCTTTCCCGCTGTGCCCGTGCGGACCTCCGGGCGGGAGCATGTGCTGGACACCGTGCCGGGGACGCCCGCACTGGTCGTGAGCACGCCGGGTGCCGAGCCGGTCGCCGAGGGCGGGTACGCGGCAGCCCTGCTGCTTGACGGGTGGGCCATGCTCGGGCGGCCCGATCTGCGGGCCGGGGAGGAGGCGCTGCGGCGGTGGATCGGCGCCGCGGCGCTGGTACGGAACCAGGGGGTGGGCGGCACGGTCGTCGTGGTCGCCGAGCCGACCCTGCGGCCCGTGCAGGCGCTCGTGCGATGGGATCCGGTGGGGCACGCGGTGCGGGAACTGGCCGAGCGGGCCGAGCTGGGTTTTCCGCCGGTGTCGCGGATGGCGGCCGTGTCCGGGACCGCCCAGGCCGTGGTCGATTTCCTGGGTGCGGTCGAACTGCCTTCGGACGCCCAGGTGTTGGGGCCTGTTCCCATGGCGGTGCCGGCCTCCGGGACCGGCACCGGATCCGCTGCGGGTACGACGGATGCGGGAAGGGTGCGGCGGGCGGGGGCGCCGTCGGCGGGGGAGCGGTGGGAGCGGGCGCTGATCCGGGTGCCGCCGGGGAGTGGGGCGGCGCTGGCCGCCGCGTTGAAGAGTGCGCAGGCGGCGCGGATGGCGCGTGGGGTGAGTGAGAGCGAGCGGGTGCGGCTTCGGGTGGATCCGCTGGACATCGGCTGAGTGGCCCACAGGAGCCGTGCCGGATGGTGGCCGGGCGTGCGACTGCCTCCCGGTGGGACACCGGGAGGCAGGGCAGGGGGTCGGGTCAGCCGTTGCGCGGGCCGGGGAAGGCCGTGGGTCTGACGTCTTCTCGGAGAGTGGGGCTGCCGGCTGTCGGCTGGGTCGGCATGTGCGCGGGCATCGGAGCCGGCATCGAGCGGGCCGCGGGGACCGTGGGGATGCCGGAGCCGACATTGACGGGGCGGCTGCCCTGGGGATCTCCCGTACGCTCCGCTTCCGCCGCTGCCTGGGCGGCCGCGCGGCGGGCGCCGTAACGGCGGTGTACGGCCTGCTTGGTGACCCCGAGGGCCGAGCCCACCGCGTCCCACGAGAAACCGAGTGAGCGGTCGAAGTCCACGGCGGCCGTGACCAGGGTCTCGACACTGTCCCGCAGCTCCTGGGCGAGGCGGACGGTCGGGGCGGGGGCGCGTCCGTAGACGACGAAGCCCGTGGAGGGGCCGGAGCGGCGCGGGCGGTAGACGTTGCCCAACTGGGCGGTGAGGGTGCGCAGTGCGTCCACCTGCCGGCGGACCCGCTCGATGTCCCGCACCAGCAAGTGCAGGCTGGCCCGAGCCTGGGCGTCGTGGGTTGCGTGGTCGGCCATGAACAAGCCTCTCGAACCGGCGTTGAAAAGGGGAAGTGCCGCGATTGCGGCCCGTAGTGGTCAACTCTTTCTTGACCAACGCGAATTCGCTCCGCTGGTAACGGGGTGGGGGCGTGGGGGCATATGCGTGGGGCGCGTGGGTGGGGGTGCGCCCCTGCTGTCGTTGGGCTTTGTGGGGTCTCCCACGCGCGCACCGCCGGTGCGGGTCGGCTGACGAACACGGGTCTCCCGTGGGGCCGATCGCCCTTGGCGGCCGCGGTCGATCGGTGGTTGGGCGTGGAACATAGACTGGGGTGTTGTCCCGCGTCGTCGCGTGTGGGGCGTACGAACTTCCGTGCGAGAGGCCGTCAGTCATCCATGAAGCTTGTCTTCGCTGGTACCCCAGAGGTCGCTGTTCCCGCGCTGGACGCGCTGATCGCGTCGGGGAGGCATGAGGTGGCCGCGGTCGTGACGCGGCCGGACGCGCCTGCGGGGCGGGGGCGGCGACTGGTCGCGAGCCCTGTGGCGCGGCGTGCGGAGGAAGCGGGCATCGAGGTGCTGAAGCCGCACCGGCCCCGGGACGAGGCGTTCCTCGCCCGGCTCCGGGAGATCGCCCCCGACTGCTGTCCTGTCGTCGCGTACGGGGCCCTGCTGCCTCGGGTCGCCCTCGACGTGCCCGCCCAGGGGTGGGTCAACCTGCACTTCTCCCTGCTGCCCGCCTGGCGGGGCGCCGCTCCCGTGCAGCACTCCGTCATGGCGGGGGACGAGATCACCGGGGCGTCCACCTTCCTCATCGAGGAGGGGCTCGACTCCGGACCCGTGTACGGGACGGTCACCGAGGAGATCCGGCCGACGGACACGAGCGGTGATCTGCTGACCCGGCTCGCCTTCGCGGGGTCCGGGCTGCTCGCCGCCACGATGGACGGGATCGAGGACGGGACCCTGAAGGCCGTGCCCCAGCCCGTCGACGGGATCACCCTGGCGCCGAAGATCACCGTGGAGGACGCGCGGGTCGACTGGGCCACGCCCGCGCTGCGCGTCGACCGGGTCGTGCGTGGCTGCACGCCCGCGCCGGGCGCCTGGACGACGTTCCGGGGCGAGCGGCTGAAGCTCGTCCACGTCGTGCCGGTGCCCGAGCGGACCGATCTCGCCCCGGGCGCGCTCGGCGTCGGCAAGAACAACGTGTACGTCGGGACCGGGTCGTACGCCGTGGAACTGCTCTGGGTGCAGGCGCAGGGCAAGAAGCCGATGCGGGCCGCCGACTGGGCGCGCGGGGTGCGGATCGACTCCGGCGAGTCCGTCGGCGACTGAATCGCCGGAGCGCGACCGTCGCAGACCCGCCGGGGACCGACGCCCGGCAGAGCCCATCGCCACCGTGCCCGCAGGCCCACGCGGCCGACGCCAGGCGGTTCGTCCCCGCGGCGTACCCTGGGGGTGGCATCTCGACCCGTATCCGGAGCACCTTTTTCGTGAGTGAGCAGTCCCGTCGTCCGCGTAAGCCGGGCAAGCCGTACCGCCGTCCCCACAAGGACCCCGTCCGCATGCTCGCCTTCGAGGCGCTCAGGGCCGTGGACGAAAGGGACGCGTACGCGAACCTGGTTCTGCCGCCGCTGCTGCGCCGGGCGCGGGAGAAGGAGGGACCCGACAAGTTCGACGCGCGGGACGCGGCTCTCGCGACCGAGCTGGTGTACGGGACGCTGCGACGGCAGGGGACCTACGACGCGGTCATCGCGGAGTGTGTGGACCGGCCGTTGCGCGAGGTCGACCCGCCGGTGCTCGATGTGCTGAGCCTCGGCGCGCACCAACTGCTGGGGACGCGGATTCCCACCCATGCCGCCGTGTCCGCCTCCGTCGATCTCGCGCGGGTCGTCCTCGGGGACGGGCGGGCCAAGTTCGTGAACGCCGTGCTGCGCAAGATCGCGCAGCATGACCTCGACGGGTGGCTGGAGCGGGTCGCACCGCCCTACGACGACGATCCGGAGGATCACCTCGCCGTCGTGCACTCGCATCCCCGCTGGGTCGTCTCCGCGCTCTGGGACTCCCTCGGCGGCGGGCGCGCCGGGATCGAGGACCTGCTGGAGGCCGACAACGAGCGGCCCGAGGTCACCCTTGTGGCCCGGCCCGGTCGGGCCACCACCGAGGAGCTGCTCCGCGAGGAGGCCGCGGTGGCGGGGCGCTGGTCGCCGTACGCCGTGCGGCTCTCCGAAGGCGGGGAGCCGGGTGCAGTGGACGCCGTGCGGGAAGGCCGCGCGGGTGTGCAGGACGAGGGCAGCCAGCTCGTGGCGCTCGCCCTCGCGGGCGCCCCGGTGGAGGGGCCCGACAAGGCGTGGCTCGACGGGTGTGCCGGACCCGGCGGCAAGGCCGCGCTGC
>NZ_LRTR01000505.1 GCF_001550375.1 Streptomyces europaeiscabiei
AAGGCCGCGCTGCTCGCCGCCCTCGCCGCCGAGCGCGGGGCGGTGCTGCTGGCCTCCGAGAAGCAGCCGCACCGGGCGGGGCTCGTCGCGAAGGCGTTGCACGGCAATCCAGGCCCGTATCAGGTGATCGCCGCCGACGGGACCCGTCCGCCCTGGCGGCCCGGCTCGTTCGACCGGGTGCTGATGGACGTGCCCTGTACGGGGCTCGGGGCCCTGCGGCGGCGGCCCGAGGCCCGCTGGCGGCGGAGGCCCGAGGACCTGGAGGGGTTCGCCCCGCTCCAGCGCGCGCTGCTGCGGACCGCGCTGGAGTCCGTACGGATCGGCGGGGTCGTCGGATACGCGACCTGCTCGCCGCACCTCGCCGAGACCCGCGCGGTCGTCGACGACGTGCTCAAGCACTACGGCGGCGCGGCCGACCTCATCGACGCCCGGCCGCTGCTGGAAGGCGTACCGGCGCTGGGCGAGGGGCCCGACATCCAGCTCTGGCCGCATCTGCACGGGACGGACGCCATGTATCTGGCCCTGATCCGCCGGGTCGCGTAACACCTCACCCGTCAGCTGCCCGGACCCGCCGCGCTGCCCGCCGGTTCCTTCGGCGGCGGCGTCGCGCCGCCGTCCTCGTGGGCCAGCCGGTGGGGCCACCACACCTTCGGTCCGACGTCCAGGAACAGTGCCGTGACCAGCACGGACCGCACGATGAAGGTGTCCAGGAGGACGCCCAGGGCCACCGCGAAGCCGATCTCGGCGAAGGCGACCATGGGGAGCGTGCCGAGGGCGGCGAAGGTGCCCGCGAGGACCAGGCCGGCCGAGGTGATCACCGCGCCCGTCGTCGCGAGGCCCGTCACCACGGCCTTACGGGTGCCCTGGTGGGCGGCCTCCTCGCGGATGCGGGTGGTCAGGAAGATGTT
Source organism: Streptomyces europaeiscabiei (assembly GCF_001550375.1). Classification (GTDB taxonomy): domain Bacteria; phylum Actinomycetota; class Actinomycetes; order Streptomycetales; family Streptomycetaceae; genus Streptomyces; species Streptomyces europaeiscabiei. The sequence continues at coordinate 909 of NZ_LRTR01000505.1, forward strand.
GTAGTCGATGCCCAGGGCGACCAGGAACACGAAGACGAACAGGGGGAAATCGGTCGACTCGCCCGCGTAGTCGAAGATATGTCTGAAGGCGAGCGCGCTGATGCCCAGTGCGGCGGCGAAGGACAGGATCACCGTCCCGATCAGCAGGAGCGGGGCGATCAGGGCGCGGAGCAGGGCACAGAGGATCAGCAGGACCACGAGCAGCACCAACGGGATGATCAGGATGTTGTCGTGGGTCGTCGCCTCGTCCATGTCCAGCAGGGCCGCCGTGCCGCCGCCCACCTGGGCGTCGGCGTCCGGCACCTCGTGGACGGCGTCGCGGACCCGTTCCACGGTCTGCTTCGCGGCCTCGCTGTCGGCCGGGTCGGACATGGTGGCCTCGAAGAGGACCTGGCCCTCGTGGGCGGGTTTCGTGCCGGGGGGCAGGCCGAGCGAGTCCGCCACGACGCCTTCCGTGTCGGCGACCACGCGGCCCACCTCCCGGGCCTGCGCCTGGTTGCTGATGATCACGAGGGGGTCGCCGCTGCCCGCCGGGAAGTAGCGTGCGGAGACCTCCTGGCCGACGATCGAGTCCGGTTTGCCGGTGAAGGCGTCCGCGTTGCCGATGCCCTCCGCCCGCAGCTGGATCAGGCCCAGCGAGCACAGGGCCAGGGCGGCCGCCGTGGCGACCCAGACCGTGCGGGGGCGGCGGGAGAAACGGCGGCCCATGCGGGCCCACACGCCGTGCTCGGTCGGGTCGGCGCTGCCGAGGTGCGGGATCACCGGCCAGAAGATCCAGCGGCCGAAGATCACCAGCAGGGCGGGGAACAGCGTCATCATCGCGAGGAGGGCGACCGCGACGCCGATGGCCGCCACCGGGCCCAGACCGCTCGTCGAGTTCATCTCGGCGGCCAGCAGCACCAGCATGCTCAGGACGACCGTCGCGCCGGACGCCAGCACCGCCGGGCCCGCCCGGTGCAGGGCGAGGGCCATCGCCTCGTGGCGGTCCTCGTGGCGGCGCAGCTCCTCCCGATAGCGGGCCACGAGCAGCAGGGCGTAGTCGGTGCCGGCGCCGAAGACGAGGACGGTGAGGATGCCCGCGCTCTGGCCGTTCACGGTCAACCCGGTGTGTTCCGCCAGCAGGTAGATCAGGGCCTGGGCCGTGAACAGGGCGGCGATGACCCCGATCAGGGGGACCAGGATGAGGGTCGGACTGCGGTAGGTGAGCAGGAGCATCACGATGACGACGGCCATCGCCGACACCAGCAGTGTGGAGTCGATGCCCTCGAAGGCCTCGGAGAAGTCGGCGGACGTACCGCCCGGACCCGTGATGTGCACGGCGAGCCCGCCACCGCCCTCGCCCACGTCGTCCCGGATCGAGTCCACCGCAGGCGCGATCCGCTCCCAGCCCTTCTCGTCCATGGTGATCGGCACATAGACCTGAGCGGCCCTCGGGTCGACCGCACGGTCGTAGACGGGGCCACGGGTCTGGGATCCGATGATCCCGTGGTCGGTGAGCTGCTTGAGCTCCCGCACGTCCTCCTCGATCATCGTCCGGTCCTCGGCGGTGAGGCCGCTCTCCCGGGCGTAGACGACGACCGCGGGGATCTGCTCGGGCCGGAAGCCCTCGGAGATCTCCAGGACCTGGGTCGACTCGGCCGAGCCCGGCAGCCATGAGGAGGCGTCGTTGTCCTGGGCGTCGGTGAGCTTCGTCGCGAACGGCGCGACCACGAAGAGCACCACCAGCCACAGCCCCAGCACGATCCACTTGGCACGCCGCCCGCAGACGAGGTGACCGATGCCCCGGTTTCCTGTCATGCCGACCTCCAGGACCGCGCCCCCTCAAGGGCGCGGGACAGTGACATGTGCGGCTCCGCCGCGTGGGCGCGGGCCACCACGAACGGCCCGCAGTGGACGTACCACCGTCTCCACCCCGAACCGATGCCCGCAACCCCCGGCGGACATGGCAGTCTTGGCCCATGGCCGCGCAGATCAACCCAAGCATCCTGTCCGCCGACTTCGCCCGTCTCGCCGACGAGGCGAAGGCGGTCGAAGGCGCCGACTGGCTCCATGTAGACGTGATGGACAACCATTTCGTCCCGAACCTCACGCTCGGTGTGCCGGTCGTGGAGTCCCTGGCCCGTGCGACTCGGACGCCGCTGGACTGCCATCTGATGATCGAGGCCCCCGATCGCTGGGCGCCCCAGTACGTGGAAGCGGGTGCCGGTTCCGTCACCTTCCATGCCGAGGCGGCCGCCGCACCGGTGCGGCTCGCCCGCGAGATCCGGGCCAAGGGAGCCAGAGCCTCCATGGCGCTCAGGCCCGCGACGCCGATCGAGCCGTTCGAGGACCTGCTGCCCGAACTCGACATGGTGCTGATCATGACGGTCGAACCGGGCTTCGGAGGCCAGGCCTTTCTCGACATCATGCTCCCCAAGATCCGGCGGACCCGCGAGTTGATCAGCAAGCACGGCCTCGACCTGTGGCTGCAGGTCGACGGCGGTGTCGCCGCGTCCACCATCGAGCGCTGCGCCGAGGCGGGCGCCGACGTCTTCGTCGCCGGCTCCGCGGTGTACGGGGCGGACGACCCGGCCGAGGCGGTGCGCGCGCTGCGGGCCCAGGCGGAGGCCACGACGGCGACCGCCGGGTGGGCCTGCGGCCACTGAGTCACGGGGGTACGGCTGTGCGAACACCGAGGTGAGCGCGGCACGTCGTACGTCCAGAGGGCCAAGGGAACGTGAACGACGTTCCTTCCGGCTGATCGAAAACGCCGGATCTGCAAGGATGAACGGCGTATCCATGTGTGAAGAGCAGTGAGGAGATGACCGTGTCGGGTATGTCGGCGGGCCGGTCAGCCATGCGGATGGGACCCGCTGAGCTGGTTCAGGCGGCGGCCATGGCCCGCCGTTTCTACCTCGAGGGCAAGTCCAAGATCCAGATCGCCGAGGAGTTCGGCGTGAGCCGCTTCAAGGTGGCCCGGGTCCTGGAGACCGCCCTCGAACGGGATCTCGTACGTATCGAGATCCGCGTCCCCGCGGAACTGGACGCGGAGCGCTCCGACGCGCTGCGCGCCCGCTACGGCCTGCGGCACGCCGTGGTCGTCGAGTCCCCGGCGGAGGCCGAGGAGACGACCGACCCGGAGAACCTCGGCGAGGTCGCCGCGGACCTGCTCGGCGAGCTGGTCAACGAGGGCGACATCCTGGGCCTCGCCTGGGGCCGGTCCACCATCCACATGGCGGCCGCCCTGGACCGGCTGCCGCCCTGCACGGTGGTGCAGCTGACGGGGGTGTACGACGCCGGGACCGCCGAGCGCGGCTCGGTCGAGGCGGTCCGGCGGGCCGCGCAGGTGTCGGGCGGCGACGCCCACCCCATCTACGCGCCGATGCTCCTGCCGGACGCGGCGACCGCGATCGCGCTGCGCCACCAGACCGGGATCGCGCGGGCCTTCGAGTACTTCGACAAGGTCACGGTCGCCTGTGTCTCCATCGGCTCGTGGGAGGCGGGCATCTCCACGGTGCACGACATGCTCAGCGACGAGGAGCGCGGCCACTACGCTTCCCTCGGTGTCGCCGCCGAGATGTCCGCGCACCTCTTCGACGCCGAGGGCCGCCGTGTCGGGCGCGACCTCGGCGAGCGGTGCATCACGGTCAAGGCCGACCAGCTCCGCCGTATCCCCGAGGTCGTGGCGATCGCGGGCGGGCAGCGCAAGGCGGCCGCGATCGACGCCGTGCTGCGGTCGGGGCTGGTGACCAGCCTCGTCACCGACACCTCCGCGGCGGACTACCTGCTGACGGCCGGTCAGACGCCCCGGCCGGCGCTCAACCGGGCGGACCCGGACGGGCCGTAGCGCTCCGCCGGGTGCCCGGTGGGGTGCGCCTACCGGGTGGGGTGTGTGGGTGGCCGCGGGGGCGTGGGGGGTGATCGCGCAGTTGCCCGCGCCCCTCACAGGGCGCGGCCCCAGCCCGGCGGGCCGATGACGCGTACGAGTCGTGCAGGACGGACAGCGACGGCACGCTCGCCGAGGTGCTGCGCATCGGCAGCCGGGTGCACATCGGTCGGAGCCGGGCGGTGTCGCGGACAGGCCCGCTTTCACGGATCGCTGCGCCTGCGCTTTCGACCTGCCCGACTTCGTCGGCCGCGATCGGGACGCCCACGCCGACCTGCCGTGGGCTCCGCCCCCTGGGGACGCCCGGTCGAGGTCACCGGATGGCAGGGGTACGCGGGGGCCGAGCCGAACGGCTGGAACATCGCGCGGGAGGTGTCCGCCGACGCCGCCGACCACCGGCACGGCATCGGCACGGCATCGGCACGGCACCGAGCTGCGGATCCTGCTCGCTCTCGGAGGATCCTCCTAGACCACCCACCGCCCCTCTGGACGATCCGTCGGGGCCGCTCGTACCCTCCGACATGGGACAATGAAGTACGTGCTCTTCCCTCTGGCGGTCCTGTCAGGGGGTCACCTCTGATCGACCGGGATGTGCGGCACGTGCGTTTCCTCAATGACATCCAGCCCGCGTACGACCTGACGTACGACGACGTCTTCATGGTCCCGAGCCGCAGCGCCGTCGGATCGCGCCAGGGCGTGGACCTGACCTCCCCGGACGGCACGGGCACCACCATCCCGCTGGTCGTCGCCAACATGACCGCCATCGCCGGCCGCCGCATGGCCGAGACGGTCGCCCGCCGCGGTGGCCTGGTGGTCGTCCCTCAGGACATCCCGAACGAGGTCGTCACCGACGTCATCTCCTGGGTCAAGAGCCGCCACCTCGTCCTCGACACCCCCATCGTGCTGAACCCGCACCAGACGGTCGCCGACGCGCTGGCCCTGCTGCCGAAGCGGGCGCACAACGCGGGCGTCGTCGTCGACGAGGCGCTCCGCCCCGTCGGTGTCGTCACCGACGCGGATCTCACCGGCGTCGACCGCTTCACCCAGCTCGAAGTCGTCATGTCCCGGGACCTGCTGCTCCTGGACGCCGACATCGACCCGCGCGAGGCCTTCAACCGGCTCGACGCGGCCAACCGCCGGTACGCGCCCGCTATCGACAAGGACGGCCGCCTCGCCGGCATCCTCACCCGCAAGGGCGCGCTCCGGGCCACGCTGTACACCCCCGCCGTCGACGCGAACGGCAGGCTCCGCGTCGCCGCCGCCGTCGGGGTCAACGGTGACTTCGTGGGCAAGGCCAAGGAACTGCTCGACGCGGGCGTCGACACGCTCGTCATCGACACGGCGCACGGCCACCAGGAGTCGATGATCAACGCGATCAAGCTGGTGCGCGACCTCGACCCCCGAGTGCCGATCGTGGCCGGCAACATCGTCGCCGCCGAGGGAGTGCGGGATCTGATCGAGGCGGGCGCGGACATCGTCAAGGTCGGCGTCGGACCCGGTGCGATGTGTACGACGCGCATGATGACCGGCGTCGGGCGGCCCCAGTTCTCCGCGGTTCTCGAGTGCGCGGCCGAGGCGAAGAAGTACGGCAAGCACGTATGGGCCGACGGTGGCGTGCGGCACCCCCGTGATGTCGCCATGGCGCTGGCGGCGGGCGCGTCGAACGTGATGGTCGGGTCGTGGTTCGCGGGGACGTACGAGTCGCCGGGCGACCTTCAGCAGGACGCGAGCGGGCGGCTGTACAAGGAGTCGTTCGGGATGGCGTCGGCTCGGGCCGTGCGCAACCGGACGAGCGAGGAGTCGGCCTACGACCGGGCGCGCAAGGCATTGTTCGAGGAGGGCATCTCGACGTCGCGGATGTTCCTGGACCCGGCCAGGCCGGGGGTCGAGGACCTGATCGACTCGGTCATCGCGGGGGTGCGGTCCTCGTGCACGTATGCGGGGGCCGGCTCCCTGGAGGAGTTCGCGGAGCGGGCTGTGGTGGGGGTCCAGAGTGCGGCGGGGTATGCGGAGGGCAAGCCGCTGCACGCCAGCTGGAGTTAGGGCGCCTTCGAGCCCGGGAGCGGTGCGTCGGCGGGTGCGGGTTCGATGCGGGCTCGTCGCGCCCACGCGGCGGAGCCGCAAGTCGAATGCAGCCCCGCGCCCCTGACTCCACCGGCGTCGCGCAAGGGTTTTACGGGGCCGTGCAACGAAGCTGCGCCGTCGTTCGATGCACGCAACGATCTTGCGTGAGTGCGCAAGGTTGCCGCATTACGCTCGTGAAGGTCTGGCTCATAGGGTCATGCGCTGTACGTGGCGTGGCGGGGACCTCCTGCTCGGTGGCCCCCTGCTGTTCGGTGCTGTCGGTCCCCACCCGCCCTGACCGGCAGCGACGAAGGAGCCACGCGTGCTCGACCAAGGCGCACCCCCGCAGCATGAGAATCGGCCCGCCCCGCCGTCCGGAGGCGTCGGGGCGCGGCTGATGCGCCGCAAGCCCGTGGAACGCCTGGTCGCCGAGGGCGGCCAGGGTGAGGGAGGGTCGCTGCGGCGGTCCCTCGGACTGTGGCAGCTGACGATGATCAGCATCGGCGCCACGCTCGGCACCGGCATCTTCGTCGTGCTCGGCGAGGCCGTCCCCAAGGCGGGGCCCGCCGTCACGCTCTCCTTCGTGATCGCCGGTCTCACCGCGCTGTTCTCCGCCCTGTCGTACGCGGAGCTGGCCGGCACCATCCCGGTCTCCGGCTCCTCGTACTCGTACACGTACGCAACGATGGGCGAGCTCGTCGCCTGGGTCTGCGGCTGGTGTCTGGTGCTGGAGTACGGGGTGTCGGTGGCGGCCGTCGCGGTCGGCTGGGGCGAGTACCTCAACGAGCTGCTGGACGGGACGATCGGCGTGACCATTCCGGACGCGCTGTCCGCGCCGCCCGGAGACGGGGGCGTCTTCAACCTGCCCGCGCTGATCGTCGTACTGCTCGCGATGGCGTTCCTGCTGGGCGGGGCCCGGGAGTCCGCCCGAGCCAACACGATCATGGTCGTGGTGAAGATCGCCGCCCTGCTGCTCTTCTGTCTCATCGGTGTGCAGGGCTTCCGGTCCGGCAACTACGAGAACTTCATGCCGCTCGGCATGGCCGGTGTCAGTGCGGCCGGGGCGACGCTCTTCTTCTCGTACATCGGCTTCGACGCGGCCTCGACCGCCGGCGAGGAGGCGAAGAACGCACAGCGCGATCTGCCTCGCGCGATCATGCTCTCCCTGGTCATCGTGACCGCGCTGTACGTACTGGTCGCCGCCGTCGCGATCGGGGCGCGGCCCTGGGAGCGGTTCGGCGAGTCCGAGGCCGCCCTCGCCGGGATCATGAAGGACGTCACCGGGGACGCCTTCTGGGGGACGCTGCTGGCGGCCGGGGCCGTCATCGCCATCGCCAGTGTGGTGCTGACCGTGCTGTACGGGCAGACCCGCATCCTGTTCGCCATGTCCCGGGACGGGCTCGTGCCCAAGGTGTTCTCGCGTGTGCACCCGAGGACCGGCACGCCGCGCGTCAACACCGTGATCGTCTCGCTCTTCTGCGGTGTGCTCGCCGCCGCCATTCCGCTGGGGCAGCTCGCGGATGCGACGAGCATCGGTACCTTGTTCGCGTTCGCGCTGGTCAACGTGGCCGTCGTGGTGCTGCGGCGGACCCGGCCGGACATGCCGCGGACGTTCCGGGTGCCGTTGTCGCCGGTGCTGCCGGCGCTCGGATTCGGGTTCTGCGTCTGGATGATGGGCAGCCTCGACGCCGTCACCTGGGTCGTGTTCGGGGTCTGGATGGCCGTCGGGCTCGTGTTCTACTTCAGTTACGGCTATCGCCGCTCGCGCCTCGCGATCCCCTCGACCCCTTCGACTCCCTCGTCCTCATCGGCTCCGTCGACTCCAGAGAAGTGATCCACCCGCAGTGCTGAACGATCTCGACGAACGCATCGTGCACGCCCTCGCCGAGGACGCCCGCCGTTCCTACTCCGACATCGGCCAACTCGTCGGCCTGTCCGCGCCCGCGGTCAAGCGGCGGGTGGACCGACTGCGGGCGACCGGGGCGATCACCGGTTTCACGGTTCGGGTGGACCCCGCCGCGCTCGGGTGGGAGACCGAGGGGTTCGTCGAGATCTACTGCCGGCGGAACACCTCGCCGGAGACGATCCAGCGGGGGCTGGAGCGGTACCAGGAGGTGGTCGCGGCGTCGACCGTCACCGGGGAGGCCGATGCCGTCGTGCAGGTCTTCGCCTCGGACATGCGGCACTTCGAGCGGGTGCTGGAGCGGATCGCCGGGGAGCCGTTCGTCGAGCGGACCAAGTCCGTGCTGGTGCTGTCGCCCTTGCTGCGGCGGTTCTCCTCCGGGGCGCCCGCCTGACAGGGCGCGCCCCTCAGGGAGCCGCGGTCTTCCTCGCCAGCGCGTTGTTCCCTATCGAGTTGTGCACGCTGAAGCTCACCGCGTCCGGGCGGTAGCGGTCGTCGGACCACTCCACCGGGCGGCCCTCGCGGGTGGTGGTGACGCGCCGGACGCGCAGGAGGGGGCTCGTGCGGCGCACGGCCAGGCACTCGGCGTCCCGGGCGCCGGCGGCCACGGCGTCGATGATGTGCTCTCCGTAGGCGAAGACCAGGCCCGTGTCGTCGAGCAGGCGCTGGGTGACCGAGGGACAGTCCGTCTCGATGGGCTCGACGGCAGGGGAGATCCAGTCGGCGTAGACCGTGCGCTCCAGCAGGACGGGCAGCCCGTCGAGACCGCGCAGGCGCAGCACGTGCAGGACACGGGCGCCCGCGGCGAGCTGGAGGCGCACGCGGTCCTCGGCGGTGGCGGTCCGGTACTCCTGGGAGATCACGCGGCCCGTCGCCTCGCGGCCTATCGCGCGCGCCCACTGGGCGAAGCTGCGCAACTCGGCGAAGCTCTGGCTGCGGCGGCCGGCCAGGACCACCCGGCGGGCGCCCTGGCGTGAGCCGATGAGGCCCTCGGCGGTCAGGGTCGCCACGGCCTGACGGACGGTGCCGCGCGAGACGCCGTAGCGGGCCGCGAGTTCGGTCTCGGGGGGCAGCAGACTCCCCACCGTGTAGTCCTCACGGTCGATCGCCCGCCGCAGTGCCTCGGCGATGTCCTCGTGTCGCGCCGCCATGATCCCCTCCGCTCGTCCCGCTCGTCCCGGTCGCCCGCTGTGCACAGTGCGGCCAGCCTAATGAGGTGGCGAAGAAACTACCGAACCGGGCGATCGTCCAGTGTTTGTGCGGGAAAACGTGCACGAGTATTTCGCCGGAGTTTACGTGCGTGATATGAAGCGCGGACCTAATGAGGCCAACTTGTTCAGACAAGTGCTCCACCCAGATCGTCCCTGCGCGTACCCCTGGAGAGCCCGTGACCCTCTTCCCGCCGAGAACCGCCGTCATCGGTGGCGCCCTCGCCGCCGCCGTACTCACCCTCAGCGCCTGTGGCGCGGCCCCCGAGACCACGACCACCACCGACGGCAGGAACGCGGCCACCGCGACCTCGGCGAAGGACTTGGGCGGCCTGGACGCGCTGATCAAGGCGGCCAAGAAGGAGGGCACGCTCAACGCGATCGCCCTGCCCCGTGACTGGGCCAACTACGGCGCGCTGATCGACGGGTTCGAGAAGAAGTACGGCATCAAGATCGAGGTCGAGAACCCGGACGGGGCCAGCCAGGACGAGATCAACGCCGTCACCTCGCGCAAGGGACAGGACCGGGCGCCCGACGTGCTCGACCTGGGCAGCTCCTTCGCTCTGAGCGCCGCCCAGCAGGGGCTGCTCGCCCCGTACAAGGTGGCCGCGTTCGCCGACATCCCCGAGGGCCAGAAGGACCCGAAGGGCCAGTGGTACAACGACTACGGCGGCTACATATCCATCGGGTGCGACGCCAAGCGCGTGAAGGAATGCCCGGAGACCTTCGCCGACCTGCTGAAGCCGCAGTACAAGGGGCAGGTCGCGCTCAACGGCAACCCCACCAAGTCCGGTTCCGCCTTCGGCGGGGTGTGGGCGGCCTCGCTGGCCAGCGGCGGCTCGTTCGACGACATCCAGCCCGGACTCGACTTCTTCGCCAAGCTGAAGAAGAACGGCAACTACACGCCCGTCGAGTCGACGCCGGCCACCGTCGAGAAGGGCGAGACGCCCATCAGCATCGACTGGGACTACCTGAACGCCGGGTACGCCGACGAGTTCAAGTCCAAGGGCGTCGACTGGAAGGTCGTCGTCCCTGAGGACGGCAAGTTCTCCCAGTACTACTCCCAGGCCATCAACAAGGACGCACCCCACCCGGCCGCCGCCCGGCTCTGGCAGGAGTACCTCTACAGCGCCGAGGGCCAGAACCTGTGGCTCGCCGGATACGCCCGCCCGGCCCTGATGACCGCCATGGAGAAGGCGGGCACGCTGGACGAGACCGCCGCGGCCAAGCTGCCCGAGGTGTCCGGCACGCCCGAGTTCCCGACCGAGGACCAGCAGACCAAGGCCAAGGACGTGCTCGGACAGGGCTGGGCCAAGGCGGTCTCCGGGTGACCGCCGTCGTCACCGAGGCCGACACAGCGCTGGTGGCCGCCGCTTCCCTGAAGCGGCGGCCCCGCCCCGGCGGATGGCTCGCCGTGCTCCCGCTGCTGGCCTTCGTCGCGGTCGCCTTCGGGCTGCCCGCCCTCGCCATGCTGAACGGCGCGTTCACGGTCAAGGACCAGACCACGGGCGCCACTTCGTACACCACGGCGAACATGACGGCCTCCGTGCAGGGGGCCTACCTCACGGCCATGCTCGGCAGTGTGAAGCTGTCCGCCGTCTCGGCCGGGCTCGCGGCCGTCCTGGGGCTGCCGCTCGCCCAGGCCGTGGTGACCTCCCGCTTCCCGGCGCTGCGCGAGGCCGTGCTCACGGCCTCCGGGGTGCTCGCCAACTTCGGCGGTGTCCCGCTCGCCTTCGCGTTCGTCGCCACCCTCGGCAACGCCGGTGTGCTGACCAGGCAGCTGGGTCTGACGGACAAGGGCTGGGACCTCTACAGCTTCTGGGGACTGGTCATCGTCTACCTGTACTTCCTGATCCCGCTCATGGTCCTCACCATCACCCCCGCCCTCGACGGACTGCGCGTCCAGTGGCGCGAGGCCGCGCAGAACAACGGCGCCACCGGCCTCCAGTACTGGCTGCACGTGGCCCTTCCCGTGCTCGCGCCCTCGCTGCTCGGCGGGCTCGTCCTGCTCTTCGGCAGCGCCTTCGCCGCGTACGCCACCGCCGCGGCCATGGTGGGCAGCTCGATCCCGCTGGTCACCCTGCAGATCGCCGACGCCATCTCCGGCAACGTCCTGGTCGGCCAGGAGAACGTGGCGCTCGCCCTCAGCCTCGACATGGTCCTGATCGCCGGCCTGGTCATGGCCGTGTACCTGCCCCTGCAACGACGGAGCGCGCGATGGCTGGCCTGAACCCCGGGCGCCCGGCACCGCGGCGCCCCGCTCTCTGGCGCCCGCTCGTCCTCGCCTGCGCCGGGCTGTACTTCCTCGTCCCGCTCGCCGCCTCCGTGATCTTCACGGTCGACGTGCCGGGCGAGGGGATCACCTTCGAGGCGTACGGGCAGATCCTCGGCACCGAGGGTTTCGTGACCAGCCTGCTGCTCTCGCTGGAGCTGGCCGCCGTGACGATCGCCGTCGTCCTGCTGCTGCTGGTGCCCGCCATGGTCGCGCTGCGGCTCGGCGCGCCCAGGCTGCGGCCCGTCGTGGAGGTGGTGTGCTCCCTGCCGCTGGTGGTGCCGCCGATCGCGTTCGTCGCCGGGCTCGGGACCGTGCTCAAGTGGGGGCCCGAACACCTCTCCCGGACCCCGCTGTTCCAGACCTTCGTCGCGATCCAGAACCCCGACTTCCCCGTGGTGCTGGTCCTCGCCTACGTCGTGATGGCGCTGCCCTTCGTGTACCGGGCGCTGGACGCGGGGCTGCGCGCCATGGACGTACCGACCCTCGTCGAGGCCGCCCGCAGCTGCGGGGCGAGCTGGCCGCAGGCGCTGGTGCGGGCCGTGCTGCCCAATCTGCGCGGGGCGCTGCTCAACTCCGCCTTCCTCACCCTGGCGCTCGTGCTCGGCGAGTTCACCGTCGCCCAGCTCCTGGGCTTCCGGCCGTTCGCCGTGTGGATCGTCAACGTCAGCGGCTCGCAGGCCCAGCTCTCCGTCGCCGTCTCGGTCCTCAGCCTGCTCGTCACCTGGGCCATGCTCCTCGCGCTCGCCTCGTTCGGCGGACGCACCCCAACCGCTTCCGCCTCCCGGGGATGAACCATGACCGTGCTTGAGAAAACAGCGACCGACACCGCCGCCACCGTCGAGTTCCGGGGCCTGCGCCGGGAGTTCGGGGCCACCGTCGCCCTCGACGGACTCGACCTGACCGTCCGGCCCGGTGAACTCCTCGCGCTGCTCGGCCCGTCCGGCTGCGGCAAGACCACCGCGCTGCGGATGCTCGCCGGCTTCGAACACCCCGACTCCGGCGAGGTGCTGGTCGACGGGGAGGACGTCACCCGCGTCCCGGCCCACCGGCGCGACGCCGGCATGGTCTTCCAGTCGTACAGCCTCTTCCCGCACCTCAGCGCCCTAGACAACGTGGCCTTCGGGCTGCGCATGCGCAAGGTGCGCACGGCCGAACGGCGGGCCCGTGCCGCCGAGTTGCTCGACCTCGTGGGCCTCGCCGACAAGGGCGCCCAATACCCCCATCAGCTCTCCGGCGGCCAGCAGCAGCGCGTCGCCCTCGCCCGGGCGCTCGCCCTGCGGCCCCGGGTGCTGCTGCTCGACGAACCGCTCTCCGCCCTCGACGCCAAGGTCCGGCTGACCCTCCGCGAGGAGATCCGCCGGCTCCAGCAGGAGCTGGGCATCACCACCCTGTTCGTGACGCACGACCAGGAGGAGGCGCTGTCCATGGCCGACCGGGTCGCCGTGATGCACGCCGGGCGGCTCGAACAGTGCGCGGCCCCGGTCGAGCTGTACGGCCGTCCGGCCACCGCCTTCGTCGCCGAGTTCGTCGGCACGATGAGCCGGATCCCGGGCCGGCTGGACGGCACGACGGTCGAGGTACTGGGCCGACGGCTGCCCGTGGACGGCGAGGCGCCGACCGCCACAGAGGTGGATGTACTCGTACGGCCGGAGGCGGTCGGGGTACGGGCGGACGACACCGGCGAGGCCCGGGTGGTGGCCACCGCGTTCCTCGGCGCCGCCACCCGCCTCACCGTACGGCTCGCCGACGGCACCGAGGTCAAGGCCGACCTGCCCACGCACGAGGCGGCGACCCTCGGCGCCGGCGCGTCCGTGACCGTGAGCCTCCCCGAGCGGCCGGTACTGGTCGCCGCGCGCGCCACCCGCTGAGCATCGCCCGCGCCACCCGCTGAACACGCTGCCCGGCCCCCCACTGCCGGGCAGCGCCCCGACACACCCCCGCAGAAAGAGAAACCCTTGTCTCGACTCCTGCTCCAGGCCGCCCTGTTCGACATGGACGGCACGCTCGTCGACACCGAGCGGCTCTGGTGGGATGCGGTGGAGGAGGTGGCCGCGGGCCTCGGGCGCGCACTGACCGAGGCCGACCAGCCGGACGTGCTGGGCCGTCCGGTCGAGTACACCGCCGCCTGGCTCGCCGGGATCACGGGCGCACCGGGGGACGGACTGGCCGCCGATCTGCACCGGGAGTTCGCCGACCGGGTCCGCACCGGGACCGTGCCCCGCCCGGGCGCGCTGGAACTGCTGAGGGCCCTGGTCCGCGAGGGCGTCCCCACCGCCCTGGTCACCGCGTCCCCGCGAGCCGTCGCCGACACCGTCCTCGACGCCCTCGGCCGCGACCTGTTCGCCGTCTCCGTCACCGCCGACGACACCGAGCACACCAAGCCGGCCCCCGACCCCTACCTCGCCGCCTGCCGCGCGCTCGGCGTCGACCCCGCCGCCTGTGTGGCCGTCGAGGACACCGAGACCGGTGTCGCCTCGGCCGAGGCGGCGGGCTGTGTGGTCCTCGCCGTGCCCTCGCTCGCGCCGATCGACGAGGCTCCGGGGCGGACCGTACGGGAGAGCCTGGAGTCGGTGACCCCGGCGAGCCTGCGCCAGCTGGTCGCCCCCGACGGACCCGCCCTGCGCGTGATGACCTGGAACCTCTGGCACGGCGGCACCAGGGTCCGCGACCACCGGGCCAAGCAGCTCAAGGTCATCACCGAGACGGACGTCGACGTGGTCGGCCTCCAGGAGACGTACGGCACCGCCGCGCAGGAACTCGCCGACGCCCTCGGCTGGCACCACCACCGGGCCGGCGACAACCTCGGCATCATCAGCCGCCACCCGATCACGGCCCGCTTCGGCGACCCCGACGTCGGCTTCTACGGGGCGGCGGGCGTCCGGATCAGGACCGGCTCCGGCACCGAGGTGGACATCTGGACGGTCCACCTGGACTGCGAGCCGTACGGGCCCTACGAGGCCGCCTTCGACGGGTTGGAGGCCGCCGAGCTGACCGCCCACGAGGAAGTGCGGCTCGGCCGGCTGCGGGACTGCCTGGGCCGGATCGACGGCACCGTGCCGGTCGTCGTGGTCGGCGACTTCAACAGCCCGTCGCACCTCGACCGGCCGGACGTCGACTGGCCGGTCACCAGGGCCGCCGAGACGGCCGGTCTGCGCGACTCCTACCGCGAGGCCCACCCCGACCCCGCACGGGAGCCGGGCCACACCTGGTCGCCGGTCCATGCCGAACACGAGGACGGCAGCGGCCGGCCGGAGCCGCAGGACCGGATCGACTTCGTCCTGCACCGGGGCCTCGCGGTGCTCGACTCCCGGACCCATGTCAGCGGCACGCCCCGCACCTGGCCGGACGTCGAGGACAACGACTGGCCGTCGGACCACGCGGCGGTGATCACCACGTTCGCGCCGGTCACGGCCGCCGGGAAGTGAGCCCTGATACCCACTGGGCTCGACGGGCCGACCGGACTAGCATCGGTGCCATGACCTGGCGACATTGATCCACCAGCCGTGCCTCCCGAGGGCCGCCTCGGACGCCGTACCTCCGACGTCCGCATCGCCCCTTCGGGAAGGCCTCATGACTCTCTCACCTGCGCGTGTGCCCGATGCCGGGACCAGTGGTGTCCGGCGGCTGACGGCCACGCTGTACGGATACGCGTTCCTCGACGACTTCGTGCTGCTCTACCCGGTGTACGCGCTGCTGTTCAGCGACACCGGACTGTCGATCTGGCAGATCTCCTCGCTGTTCGCCCTGTGGTCGATCACCGGCATCCTGCTGGAGGTCCCCTCCGGCGCCTGGGCCGACGCCGTCTCCCGGCGGCTGCTGCTGTGGCTGGGCCCGCTGCTCACCGCCGCCGGCTTCGCCCTGTGGGTGATCGTCCCGTCGTACTGGGCCTTCGCCCTCGGCTTCGTCCTCTGGGGGGTGCGCGGCGCGCTCGGTTCCGGTGCGCTGGAGGCGCTGGTCTACGACGAACTGGACCGGCTCGGCGCGGCCGACCGGTACGCGCGTGTCATCGGCCGGGCACAGGCGGTCGGCATGGTCGCCGTGATGGCGGCGATGGGGCTGGCGGGGCCGGTCCTCGACCTCGGTGGCTATCCGGCCGTGGGCGCGGCGAGCGTGCTGGTCTGTGTGCTGACCTCGGTGATGGCCACGCGGTTCCCGGAGCACCGGCCGGCCGAGGCGGGCCAAGGCGACCGGGTCTCCACCCTCACGACCCTGCGGACCGGACTCGCGGAGGTCCGCCGGGACCGGTCCGTACGCGGGGCGCTGCTGCTCGTGCCCGCCGTCGGCGCGGTGTGGGGCGCCCTCGACGAGTACACACCGCTGCTGGTCCGGGACACCGGGGTGGCCGAGCAGACGGTGCCGTATCTGCTGCTGGTGATCTGGGTGGGGCCGACGATCGGCAGTCTGCTGACCGGGGCGGGGGAGCGGCTGGGCACGGCCGGGCTGGGAGTGGTGCTGGCGGGCTCGGCGTTCGCGCTGGCCGTGGGGGCGTCGACGCGTACGCCGGCCGGTATCGGGCTGGTGGCCGTCGCCTTCGGCGGCTTCCAGTTGGTCAACGTGCTCGCCGACGCCCGGCTGCAGGATCGGATCGAGGGGGCTCGGCGGGCGACCCTGACGTCGGTCGCGAGCATGGGGACGGAACTGGCCACGGTGGGTGTGTTCGCCGCGTACGCCGTGATCGGTGCGTCGCATGCGCACGGGGTCGCGTTCGCCGTGTTCGCGGTGCCGTATCTGGTGACGGCGATCGTGCTGATGCGGAGGGACACCTGAAGGGACGGAGAGAGAGGGGGTGGGGCGGGGGACCGCGGGCGGCTGCGGGTTCGGCGTGGTTGATGTCGCGGCTCCCCGCGCCCCGTCCGGGAGCCGGGCGCGCCCCTGAGCACAGACGCAACGAATCGTCGTCCGTGGCGTCGGGTACGCAACGAATCGCGCCTCGGCGCGCAATGGCTCCTGCTTGTCCGGCCCCGCGCGCCGACCGTACCGTCTAGATGGCCCCCAAACTCCCTTGTCCCGGTGAGGAACACGCATGCGTACCGCCCTGCTCCAGAGCTCCGGTCGTCCCGGCTCGGTCGTCGGGAACCTGAAGGTGCTCGACGAGGCCGCGGGGCGGGCCGCCGCGGCCGGGGCGGGGCTGGTGGTGGCGCCGGAGATGTTCCTCACGGGCTATGCGATCGGCGACGACATCGCGCGGCTCGCCGAGGCGGCCGACGGTGACTCGGCCGACGCGGTCGCCGAGATCGCGGGGCGGCACGGGGTCGCGATCGCGTACGGGTACCCGGAGCGCGCCGGTGAGGCGGTCTTCAACTCGGCGCAGCTCGTCTGCGCCGACGGCGTCCGGCTGGCGAACTACCGCAAGACCCACCTGTTCGGCTGCTTCGAGCGCGATCACTTCACGCCGGGCGAGCAGTCCGTCGTCCAGGCCGAGCTGGACGGGCTCCGCGTCGGGATCCTGATCTGCTACGACGTGGAGTTCCCGGAGAACGTCCGCGCCCACGCCCTCGCCGGCACCGACCTGCTCGTGGTGCCGACGGCCCAGATGCATCCGTTCCAGTTCGTCGCCGAGTCGATGATCCCGGTGCGGGCCTTCGAGAACCAGATGTACGTCGCGTACGTCAACCGGGTCGGCCACGAAGGGGAGTTCGAGTTCGTCGGACTCTCCACGCTGGCCGGGCCCGACGGGGTCGCACGTACCCGGGCCGGACGTGAGGACGAACTCGTCCTCGCCGATGTCGACCCCGCCTTCCTCGCGGCCCAGCGCGAGGCGAACCCGTATCTCCAGGACCGTCGTCCCGGTCTCTACGGGTCCCTCGTCTGAGATCCGCCACCCCGTACCTGTCTCGACCTTTCTTTCTTTCGCAAGGAGTCCGTACCCCATGACGTCCACCGTGCCCAACGCCATCGAGCACGCAGACGAGCAGCAGCAGCCGATCACCATGTTCGGCCCGGACTTCCCGTACGCGTACGACGACTTCCTGGCGCACCCGGCCGGCCTGGGGCAGATACCGGCCACTGAGCACGGCACCGAGGTCGCGGTCATCGGCGGCGGGCTGTCCGGCATCGTCGCTGCGTACGAGCTGATGAAGATGGGGCTCAAGCCGGTCGTGTACGAGGCCGACCGGATCGGCGGGCGCCTGCGGACGGTCGGGTTCGACGGGTGCGATCCGTCCCTCACGGCCGAGATGGGGGCGATGCGCTTTCCGCCGTCCTCCACCGCGCTGCAGCACTACATCGATCTGGCCGGTCTGGAGACCCGGCCCTTCCCCAACCCCTTGGCGGAGGCCACGCCTTCGACCGTCGTCGACCTCAAGGGCGAGTCGCACTACGCCGAGACGATCGACGACCTGCCGCAGGTGTACCGCGACGTCGCCGCGGCCTGGAACGCCTGCCTCGAAGACGGCGCCGACTTCTCCGACATGAACCGGGCGCTGCGTGAGCGCGACGTGCCGCGCATCCGGGAGATCTGGGCGAAGCTCGTCGAGCGGCTCGACAACCAGACCTTCTACGGCTTCCTCTGCGACTCCGAGGCCTTCAGGTCCTTCCGGCACCGCGAGATCTTCGGCCAGGTCGGCTTCGGCACGGGCGGCTGGGACACCGACTTCCCGAACTCCATCCTGGAGATCCTGAGGGTGGTCTACACCGAGGCCGACGACCACCACCGCGGCATCGTCGGCGGCAGCCAGCAACTCCCGCTGCGGCTCTGGGAGCGCGAGCCGGAGAAGATCGTGCACTGGCCGTACGGGACGTCCCTGAAGTCCCTGCACGTCGACGGTGAGCCGCGGCCCGCCGTGACCCGGCTGCACCGGACCGCCGGCAACCGGATCACCGTGACGGACGCGAACGGCGACATCCGCACCTACCAGGCGGCGATCTTCACCGCCCAGTCCTGGATGCTGCTGTCGAAGATCGCCTGCGACGACTCGCTCTTCCCGATCGACCACTGGACCGCCATCGAGCGGACGCACTACATGGAGAGCTCGAAGCTGTTCGTCCCGGTCGACCGGCCCTTCTGGCTGGACAAGGACGAGGACACGGGCAGGGACGTCATGTCGATGACGCTCACCGACCGGATGACGCGCGGGACCTACCTCCTCGACGAGGGTCCTGACAAGCCCGCCGTCATCTGCCTCTCCTACACGTGGTGCGACGACAGCCTGAAGTGGCTGCCGCTGTCCGCGAGCGAGCGGATGGAGGTCATGCTGAAGTCGCTCGGCGAGATCTACCCGAAGGTCGACATCCGCAGCCACGTCATCGGCAATCCGGTGACGGTCTCCTGGGAGAACGAGCCCTACTTCATGGGCGCGTTCAAGGCGAACCTGCCCGGCCACTACCGCTACCAGCGGCGCCTGTTCACCCACTTCATGCAGGACCGGCTGCCCGAGGACAAGCGGGGCATCTTCCTCGCCGGCGACGACATCTCCTGGACGGCCGGCTGGGCCGAGGGCGCGATCCAGACCGCGCTCAACGCGGTCTGGGGCGTCATGCACCACTTCGGGGGCGCCACCGACGCGACCAACCCCGGGCCCGGGGACGTCTACGACGAGATCGCGCCGGTGGAACTGCCGGAGGACTAGAGGCGGTCGGAGGCGGGCCGGTCAGGCCGGCAGCGGGGTCAGCAGCATGCGGCCCGTCAGGCCCACCGCCGCGTCCAGCCGGAGGGCGGACTCCTCGGCGAGATCGGGGAGTCCACGCAGCGCCCACAGTGCGCGGGCGGTCGACCAGGTGGCCTCACGGGCCCGTTCCAGGCTCCACGCACCGAGCAGGTGGGTGAGCGGATCGGCGATCTGGAGGAGATCCGGCCCCGGCATCAGCTCCTCGCGAATGTGCTCCTCCAACGACACGAGGACATCGCCCACATATTCGAACTCGTCCTCCAGGTCGGCGGGTTCGCAGCCGAGCGTACGACAGGTGTCCACGACGGCCAGCGCGAGATCGTGTCCGATGTGCGCGTTGATGCCGCAGAGGGCGAACTGCATCGGCCGTACGCCGGGATGGTGCCGGAACTGCAGCAGCGGCCGCCAGCAGGCGGGCGCACAGCCGCCCTCGGCGACCTTCAGATACCGCTCGGCGAAGAGCACGTCCAAGGTGATCGCGGCCTCGGCGTCCGGGAAGTGGCCGGAGTCCAGCCGTCGGTCGATGGCCTCCGTGACGGTGAGGTAGACGCGGTTGAACACGGCGATCCCGTCCCGCTCGGGCAGGACCGCGTCGAGGGCGTGCATACGGGAGACGACGGTGTCCACCGAGTCCACGGAATTGGTGAATTGTTCCAACTGCGCCATAGGGGGCAGGGTCCCAGGCCTAGGCTGCCACCGGCGTCGCCGTGCCCGTCGCGTCCCCGGAACGGGGTAACGCGGGCGCGGTGGAAAGTACCGGAAAGCCGACGGAACGCGGTCCGGGGAGCAGGTCCGGGGAGCGGGCAGCAGGTCCGGGGGAGCAGGGGGGAGCACCACGTGTCAGGCATGCGCGCCCGGCGTCTGGCCGCACGCCGAGCCGAGCGCAGGCGGGCGGCGAGGCGCGGCGCCATGGTGGCAGCGGCGGCGGCCATGGCCGTCGTCGGAACCGTCACCGGGATGGTGGCCGCGCTGGGCGGCGAAAGAGGCGCCGCGGACGAGGCCCGGCCGCTGATGAGCCGCTCACCGGGCCTCCTGTCCGATGCGGCCGAACGGACCGCGCAGACCGAGCCGACTCCGGGCTCGCCCCACCCGTCACGCACCTCGCCTCCGCCTTCGAAATCGCCCGTACCGTCCGAGGAGGCCCGGGTGAGGCCCTCGGCGCAGCGGACCGAACGGCGGACGCAGCCCGTGGCCGGCCCCGGCGCGCTCTACCGCCACCCCGACTCCCAGGTCCTGGACTGGGTCCGGGACAACCCGGACGACCCGCGCAGCACCGCCATCGAGACCGGCATCGCCGACCGTCCGGCCGCCGTCTGGTTCACCGATCCCACCCCGGCCGCCACCATGTCCCGGGTCGCGGCGGTCGCCTCCGCGGGCGCCGTGCGGGGGCAGGTGCCGGTCCTCGTGGCGTACGCGATACCCGACCGCGACTGCGGAGGGGCCTCGCAGGGCGGGGCGTCGAGCCTGGACGTGTACGACGCCTGGATCGACGCGTTCGCCGCCGGGCTCGGGTCGGACGACGTCATCGTGATCCTGGAGCCGGACGCGATCGCCCAGTCCGACTGCCTCTCCGCCGGCGCCCGTGCCGACCGTTTCGCCTCGCTCGCCCGCGCCGGACGCGTCCTGAAGGCCGCCGACCCCCGTGCCCGTGTCTACTACGACGCCGGGCACTCGGAGTGGAACGTGCCGGGCAAGCAGGCCGCACTTCTCCGCCAGGCTGGTGCCGCCTCGCCCGACGGCTCCGACGGCGTCTTCAGCAACGTGTCCAACTTCAACCGCACGGAGGCCGAGGCCGCCTACGACCGCCGGGTCCTCGATGCCCTCGGCGGCCCCGCGGGCCTCGGCGCCGTCATCGACACCAGCCGCAACGGCAACGGCGCCCCGGCCGACGGCGAGTGGTGCGACCCCGCAGGTCGCGGCCTCGGCCGACCACCGACCCTCACCACCGGCGAGCCCCGCGTCGACGCCTACCTGTGGGTGAAACTGCCGGGCGAGTCCGACGGCTGCCGGGGGAGGGCGGGGGCGTTCTCACCGGGGTACGCGTACGAGCTGGCGCGGGGGTGAGGGGCGTGCGGATGCGAGGCGGACACCCGGGGTCCCGGCACGGGCCGAGCCCGAGCCCGTGTCCCGCACGTACCGCACGTACCGCTGGATGTTCGCATCTTCCGTGTCCTCGTACGGCTGGACGCGGGGACCCTGTGTCCGCCCCCGTGGACGGCCGCGGCGTCAGGGCTTCGGGTCGGGCACCGCCACGTCCGTCGGTGTGAGTCGCGGGCGGTCCCGATCACTGGTGCGCAGGACGCCCGCGAAGGCGACCAGGCCGCAGGCCAGCACGGTGACCAGACCGAACGACACGACCAGGCTGGTCAGTTGAGCCAGACCGCCGATCGCGCTCGGCGCGACCAGGCCGGAGGTGTACGTGATGGTCGCGACGCCCGCGATGGCCTGGCTGGGGTTCGGCCCGCTGCGGCCGGCGGCGGCGAAGCAGAGCGGGACGACGACCGCGATGCCGAGCCCCATCAGCGCGAAGCCGCCCATGGCGAGCGCCGGCTGGTTCGCGACGACGATCAGAACCCCGCCGAGCGCGGCCAGCACACCGCTCGCCCGGACGGTACGGACCGCGCCGAAACGGTTGACCACCGCGTCGCCCGCGAGCCGGGCCACCGCCATGGTCAGCATGAAACCGGTGGTGCACGCCGCCGCGAGCCCGGCCGAGGTCTCCAGCTGGTCCCGCAGATAGACCGCCGACCAGTCCAGCGCCGCCCCTTCCGCGAACACCGCGCAGAACCCGACCGCGCCGATCAGCAGCGCCGACTTCGGCGGCAGCGCGAACCGGGGCGGCGGCTCCTCGTCCTCGGTGGCCCTGAGGTCCAGTACCCACTGGCAGGCGACCAGACCGAGGGCGGTGAGCGTGACCGCCGCCAGCGCGTGGTGCAGGCGGGCGTCCGAGCCCAGATGGGCGGCGAGGGTGCCGGCCGCCGAGCCGACGAGGGCGCCCGCGCTCCACATACCGTGCAGGCCCGACATGATCGACTTCCCGAGGCGGCTTTCCACCTCGACGCCGAGCGCGTTCATCGCGACGTCCGCCATGCCCGCCGACGCGCCGTACACGAACAGCGCGAAGCAGAGCGTCCAGAGATTCGGCGAGAGGGACGGCAGGATCAGCGCGAGTGTCCACAGGCAGAGCAGTCCGCGCAGTGCGGTCCGGGCGCCGAAGCGGTGGCTGATCCGGCCCGCGAGCGGCATCGCCAAGGACGCGCCGATCGCCGGGAAGGCGAGGGCGAGGCCCAGTTGGCCCGCGCTGACCCCCGCGTGGTCCTGGATCCACGGCACGCGGGTCGCGAACGAGCCGGTGACGGCGCCGTGCACCGCGAACACGGCCGCCACCGCGTACCGCGCCCGCCTCACCTCGCGCTGCTCGTAGACCACCACGCTCATTCTCCGCCTCCCTGTATTTCGATGCGCCGCGATGTGTCGGCGTGCCCGGCCGTCGCCCGTCGTCGCCCACGGGCCCGCGGGTGCCGCCGGGTTCTCCGCGCTGCCGGTGTTCTCGAAGCGTCGCAGAACCCGGGGCTTCGGTGCCCCGGACCCCGACTCGCCCGCTGTCCTCGAAGCCTCCGACGTGCGCGAAGCGTCCGACGTCCAGGAAGCCTCCGACGTGCGCGAAGTGTCCGCTGTCCCCCGAAACCTCCCGAGTGCGCGAAGTGTTCGACGTCCCCGAGACCTCCGGGCTTCTCCAAGTCCTTCGAGCTTCCGGTTCCCCGATGCCCTCCGCCCATCCGGCCTTCGGCAACGCCGACGTAAACTATCAGGAACCCTGCCTGATAGATAGGGAGCAGCCGCCCGAGGGCCACCGGCCGTACGGCGCCGCAGATCTGGGAGGATCCCGGCATGCCCGCATCACCCAGCACCGCCCGAGCCATCAACGACCGGCTCGCCCTGCGGCTGCTGCAGCAGGAAGGGCCGCTGACGGCCGGGCAGTTGAAGCAGCTCACCGGTCTGTCCCGGCCCACGGTCGCCGACCTCGTGGAGCGCCTCACGGCCGCCGGGCTGGTCGAGGTCGTGGGGGAGTCGGGCGAGCAGCGGCGTGGGCCCAACGCCCGGCTCTACGGCATCGTGGCGGACCGTGCGCATCTCGCCGCGCTCGATGTGCGCACCGAGGGCGTCACGGTCGTCGTCGCCGATCTGCTCGGTACGGAGCTGGCGCGGGCGTCCGTCCCGATCGCGGACGACGCCGGCACGGGGCCCGCGGTGGAGCAGGCGGTCACCCTGGTGGAGCGTGCCGCGAAGGAGGCGGGCGCCGACCGGCTGCACACGGTGGCGATCGGCGCCCCCGGCCTGATCGACCCGGCCACGGGCGAACTCCGCGACTCCAGCGGGCTCCCCGAATGGCACCGCCGCCTGGTCGCCGCCCTCGGCGAGAGCTTCCCCGCCCGTGTCCTCGTCGAGAACGAGACCAACCTCGCCGCGCTCGCCGAACAGCGGGACGGCGCCGCCCGCGACCGCGACACCTTCGTCCTCCTCTGGCTCGGCCTGGGCACCGGCGCCGCGGTCGTCCTCGACGGCCACCTCCGCCGGGGCGCCTCCGGCGGCACGGGCGAGATCGGCTTCCTCCCCGTTCCCGGTACGACCACGGTCCCCTCGGCCACCGACTGCGAGGGCGGCTTCCACTCCCTGGGCGGCGCGGCGGCGGTGGCGGCACTGGCCACCGCACACGGCGTCACGGCCGAGGCGGTGCCGAACGAGCCGCACGCGGCGACGCTGGTACGGGCGGCGGTCGCCGGGCTCACGGCGAACGGCACGGCTGCGTCGCCGACCGGCCTCGACCTCCCGGCGTGTGTGCCCGGC
>NZ_LRTR01000506.1 GCF_001550375.1 Streptomyces europaeiscabiei
GCCGGTCCAGGCGAACGCCGCGTACAGCGCCAGGGCGCTGCAGCCACCGACGACGGCGAGTCCGGTCGGGGACGCAGGGGTGCGTTCTGCGGGTGTCGCGAGCCTGTCGGCGGAGGCCAGGGACGGTTCCGCGGGTGGCGGGAACCTGTCTGCGCAGGCCGTGAACCTTTCGGATGAGGCCACCAGCCTCTCGGCCGATGGCCTTCGCCGCCCGGCGCGGGCGGTGGGCGCGTCGGCGGTCGGCGTGTCTCCCGCGACCACGACGCGGAGCCCTTCGGCGGACGAGGCGTCCGCTCCGCAACACGGCCCCCGCTCCTCTACGGCCCCTGGCTCCTCCGCAGCCCCTGGCTCCTCTACGGCCGCTGGTCCCTCGGCCGCGCCCAGTCCTTCGGCCGACCCCCGCGCCCGCTTCCTCGATGCCCTCGCCGACCGTCTCGCCCTCGGCGCGGCCTCCGTCGTCGCCGTGCTCGACCCGGGCTGTGTGGTGCTCGGGGGTGAGGTCGGGCAGGCCGGTGGGGAGGAGTTGGCTGTCAGGGTGGGCGAGCGGCTGGCGGCCATGTCGCCGTTGCCCACCGAGGTGCGGGCCAGCGGCCTGGGCGGGGCCGCTGTGCTGCGCGGCGCGCTGCTCATGGCCCGGGAGGCGGCCGAGGACGAGGTGTTCGCACCGCCCGCGCGCTAGCGGGCGCGTTTCGAGCCGGGGGCTCCGAGTCCGACCCGGCGGCGCCTGTCACCGCAGGCCGCTCGACGCGACCGCCGCCGCCCCGCCCACGCGCCGGACGATCGATGTCGCCTCAGCTGGTCACCTCAGCTCGTCTCCCCAGCCGGTTCCCCCTGTCGGCCGCCGAGCCGCCCGCCGACACCGCAGTCTTCAGGGGGTGTCGCCGCCACCCCCTGAAGACTGCGGTGTCGCATCCCTCCCCGCCCCTCACCCCTTCCCCCGGCCCTCACCGAACCGCTCCGCCAGGTGCTCCCCGAACGTCCCCTTGCCCACGGCCCGCCCCGGCGTGAGGTGGCCGCCGCCGCGAAAGGCCCGGTACGCCTTGCCGAACAGCGGGACGTTCAGCAGGGGGCGGCGACGGCCGGTGGCCGCGAGGTAGGCGTGGGCCAACTGGGGGAGGGTCAGGATCTCGGGGCCTCCCAGGTCCTCGACGCGGCCGGCGGGAGCGCCCACGGCCAGCTCAGCCAGGCGCTCGGCGACCTCGGCGACGGCGACGGGCTGGTCGCTCACCCCGGCGGGGAGCATCATGACCGGCGGCTTGGAAAGGCCCTGGAAGAGCATCACCACGAGATCGTGGAACTGGGTCGCGCGCAGGATCGTCCAGCCCAGCCCCGACCCCTCGACCAGCCGCTCGACGGCCAGCTTGGACCGGTAGTAGCCGAACGGCACCCGGTCCACGCCGACGATCGAGATGTAGACCAGGTGGCGCACCCCGGCCCGCCGCGCCGCCGCGATCAGGTTCTCCGCCGCCTTCTCGTCGTCCCCGCGCGGCGACGTCGCGCAGTGCACGATCGTGTCCACCCCCGTCACGGCCGCGTCCAGCCCGCTCCCGCCCGCGAGGAGATCGACGGCGTACGGCTGCGCGTGCCGGCTGAGCACCCGCACCTCGTGCCCCTCCGCCCGCAGCCGCTCGGTGACGGGCCGGCCGAGGACGCCGGTGCCGCCGGTGACCAGGATCGTGGTCATGCTGTTCATCCCCTTCGTACGTCGGGCGCTCCCGGCCGGAAACGCCCTACGGCAGCTACGACGGGACAGCACCGGTGGAATGTGACAACCGAGGCGACCGAGCGGACCCACGCCATCGGCGCACGGTCACGTCCCCATCGGCTGCCGGCCCGCGAACTCCAGCTTGTCCGGGTTCACCACGACCCGCACGTCCGTCACGACACCGCCCCGGAAGGCGAAGGACGCGGTGCCCACGAGCGCGTCCCCGGCCCTGGCGACCAGCGCGGGGAGCCGTTGACCTCGGTCACGGAGAAGTCCAGGCCGCCAGCGAACCGTTCCCGGCCGCCGGCCACCAGTCGCAGCACCTTCTCCCGTCCCTCGACCGGCCGCCGCGCCGCGCTGACCCCGTCGCCGCCGCCGTCCGACCACCAGGTCACGTCCTCGGCGAGGATCTTCTCCGGCCCGGCCATGTCCCCGTGCTGCGCCGCCGGGAGGAAGGACTCCACCAGCCCGGCCCGCCGCTGCGGTGCCGGCTCGAACCGGGCCTCCGGCACCGCCACCCGCCCCGCCGCACGCCGGTGCGGGTGACGGCAGTTGGCCTCGGTCAGGTCAAGGACGGCCGCGATCTCCCGGTACCCGTACGCGAACGCCTCCCGCAGTACGTACAACGGCCCTCTCGGTCGGGGTGAGCCGCTCCAGCAGGACCAGGAGCGCGAACGAGACCGCGTCGCGCTGCTCGGCCGACTCCAGCGGGCCCAGGGTGCCGCCGGAGGTAAGGACCGGCTCCGGCAGCCAGGTCCCCGTGTACCGCTCGCGGCGTGCCCGCGCGGAGGTCAGCCGGGTGAGGCAGAGATCGGTGACGACCTTGGCGAGTCAGGCGCCGGGCTGTTCGATGACCGTACGGTCGGCGCCGCTGAAGCGCAGATACGTGTCCTGCACGGCGTCCTCGGCGTCCGCGGCGGAGCCCAGCAGACGGCAGGCCAGGCCGAACAGGCGGGTGCGGTGCGTTTCGAACTCGTCGGCGGCAGTGGTCGTCGTCACGCCCCACGCACCCGGAGCGCACGCCCCACCCTCCCGGAGCGCACACCCGCGCCCTCCCGGAGACCGCCGGGAGACACATGAGTGGGACCCGGCGACGGGGCAAGGGCCGTCGTCACCGCCGCCGGGCCGTTCGAGGCGGGTACCGCGACCGCAGACTTTAAAAGGACTAGACCAGGCCGGTCAATGGGTCGGCTCTCTTGCGGACGCCGTCGCCGTCACGGAAGTTGACCCTTGGTCAGTGATACCGAACCCCGTCGGCTCCCGCTGGAGAAGTCCAGTGACGCGTCCTGTGAGCCACCCCACATCCCTCACTCGCATGGGTGTCGACCGGGCGTGGCACACTGGCCGTGTACCAGAAGCAGCGCACTCCGGGGTCGGTGAAAGTCCGAACCGGCGGTTACAGTCCGCGACCCGGTCGCTTCCAGCGGCCGGTTGACCAGGTGGAATTCCTGGACCGACGGTTAAAGTCCGGATGGGAGGCAGTGCGCGGCGGGCGGGCATTCGTGCGCGCCGCCGTCTGTTTTTGGCCTACCCCGACAGGGGTGGGTCTTCTACGCGGCGTCGCTCCCTGTGCCGCTGTCCGCTCATGTCTGTCTCTTCGACAGCCCCGGAGTCCGTGCCCCAATGTGGCAGGAGGACCCGGGAAGTGTTCACCGGAATCGTCGAAGAGCTGGGTGAGGTCACCGCCGTCGAGAAGCTCGGCGACTCCTCCCGCTTCCGTCTGCGCGGCCCCGTCGTCACACAGGGCGCGCGCCACGGCGACTCCATCGCCGTCAACGGTGTCTGTCTCACAGTCGTGGAGCACGAGGACGACTGGTTCACCGCCGACGTCATGGCGGAGAGCCTCGAACGCTCCAGCCTCGGCGCCCTCACCGCCGGCTCCCGCGTCAACCTCGAACGCCCCATGGCCGTCGGCGACCGCCTCGGCGGTCACATCGTGCAGGGCCACGTCGACGGCACGGGCGAGATCATCGAGCGCAAGCCGTCCGAGAACTGGGAGATCGTCAAGATCTCGCTCCCGGCGGACCTCACGCGGTACGTCGTCGAGAAGGGCTCCATCACCGTCGACGGCATCAGCCTCACCGTCGTCGACGCCGGCCCCGACCACTTCACCGTCAGCCTCATCCCGACCACCCTCGACCTGACCACGCTCGGCCGCAAGCAGCCCGGCGACCCGGTCAACCTCGAGGTCGACGTCATCGCCAAGTACGTCGAGCGGCTGCTCGGCGCACGGGGAGCGGACACCCAGGGGATCGGTATTCCGGGGGAGGCGCGGTGAACTCGCTGAACACCGTCGCCTTCACCGCGTTCGGCCAGCAGATCCTCTGGTCGGACATGATCGGCAACATCCTCGGTCTGATCGCCCTCGCCCTCGGCGCGATCCGCTCCATCTGGAACTGGCCCGTACAGTTCCTCTCCGGCCTCGTCCTCTTCGGCGCCTTCGTCGGCCATCTGACCGGCAGCGCCGGCAAGCAGGTCATCGTCATGGCCGTCGCCGCGTACGGCTGGTGGCAGTGGAACCGTACGAAGGGGCAGTCCTCGGACGGCGCCATCACCCCGCGCTTCGCCACCTGGCGCGAGCGCGGCTACCTCATCGCCGGTGCCGTGCTCGGCACGCTCGCCGTCGCGGGCCTCTTCACCGCGTTCCCCACCCTGTCCTGGGACCCCTGGCCGGACGCGTACATCTTCACCGGCACCATCGTCGCCATGTACGCCCAGGCGCGCGGCATGGTCGAGTTCTGGTTCGCCTGGCTGCTCGTCGACCTGGTCGGCGTCCCGCTCAACTTCGCCAACGGCTACGCCTTCTCCGGATTCGTCTACATCATCTACGGCGCGCTCGTCCTGTGGGGCATGCGCGACTGGTGGCTGCGCTCCCGCAAGCCCGCCCTGGAAGGAGCCCCCGCATGACCACGGCGCCGATCCTGTACAGCACCGACGACATCGAGAACTTCGGGCTCGACCCCGTCGAGCAGGCCATCGCGGACATCGCGGCGGGCCGCCCGGTCGTGGTCGTCGACGACGAGGACCGCGAGAACGAGGGCGACCTCGTCATCGCCGCCGAGAAGGCCACCCCCGAGATCGTCGCCTTCATGATGAGCGAGTGCCGGGGCATGATCTGCGCCCCCATGGAGGGCGACGAACTGGAGCGGCTCGAACTGCCGCAGATGGTGCAGCAGAACACCGAGTCCATGCGCACCGCCTTCACCGTCACGGTCGACGCGGCCCCGCAGCACGGCGTCACCACCGGCATCTCCGCCTCCGACCGCGCCACCACCCTCCAGCTCCTGGCGAGCGGCTCGGCCGAGCCGGGCGACTTCGTCCGCCCCGGCCACATCTTCCCGCTCCGCGCCCGGACCGGCGGAGTGCTCGTGCGCAACGGTCATACGGAGGCCGCCGTCGACCTCGCCCGCCTCGCGGGCCTGCGCCCGGCCGGCGCGATCGTCGAGATCGCCGGCGAGGACGGCCGCATGCTGCGCCTCCCCGAACTGATCCCGTTCGCCCGCAAGCACGGCCTGACGATCATCTCCATCGAGGACCTCATCGCCTACCGCCGCTCGGCCGAACCCACCGTCAAGCGTGAGGCGAAGACCCGACTCCCCACCTCCTTCGGCGACTTCACGGCGTACGGCTACCGCTCCACCGTCGACGGCGTCGAGCACGTCGCCCTCGTCCAAGGCGAGATCGGTGACGGCGAGGACGTCCTCGTCCGCGTCCACTCCGAATGCCTCACCGGCGACATCTTCCACTCGCTGCGCTGCGACTGCGGCCCCCAGCTCCAGACCTCCCTCGAACGCATCGCCACCGAGGGCCGGGGCGTAGTCGTCTATCTGCGCGGCCACGAGGGCCGCGGCATCGGACTGCTGTCCAAGCTGCGCGCCTACGAACTCCAGGAGCGTGGCCGCGACACCCTCGACGCCAACCTGGAGCTGGGCCTGCCCGCCGACGCCCGGGACTACGGCGCCGGCGCGCAGATCCTCCAGGACCTGGGCGTCCGCAGCCTGCGCCTGATGACCAACAACCCCGAGAAGACCGACGCCCTCGTCCGCCACGGCCTGGCCGTCACCGACCGCGAACCGATGCCGGTCCGCGCGGGCGAGCACAACCTCCGCTATCTGCGCACCAAGCGGGACCGGATGGGCCACGACCTGCCCTGGCTGGACACGACCACCACGTCCACCTGCGGCAACCAGTAACACCAGCGGCAAGACGAACGAGCAAGAGTTCCAGGAACCAAGGAGCAACGTGAGCGGCAAGGGCGCACCCGAACTGTCCGTACGCAACTGTGGCGACCTGCGCGTCGCGGTCATCGCGGCCCAGTGGCACGAGAAGGTGATGGACGGCCTCGTCGAAGGCGCCCTGCGCGCCCTGCGCGACCTGGGCATCGACGAGCCGACCCTCCTGCGGGTCCCCGGCAGCTGGGAACTCCCCGTCGTCGCCAAGGTCCTCGCGGGCCGCGGCTACGACGCGATCGTCGCCCTCGGCGTCGTCATCCGCGGCGGCACCCCCCACTTCGAGTACGTGTGCCACGGCGTCACCCAGGGCCTCACCCAGGTCTCCGTCGACACCGGCGTCCCCATCGGCTTCGGCGTACTGACCTGCGACACCGAGGAACAGGCCCTGGACCGGGCGGGCATCGAGGGCTCGAACGAGGACAAGGGCCACGAGGCGGTGACGGCGGCCGTGGCGACGGCGGCCACCCTCCGCTCAGTATCTGAACCCTGGCGCTGAGACACGGGCGGTTGCGCGTAGGCTGAGCCTCACCATGTCCAAGAAGACGTTCGAGGAGCTGTTCACCGAGCTCCAGCACAAGGCCGCCACCGGCGACCCCGCCACTTCCCGCACCGCAGAGCTGGTCGAGAAGGGCGTCCATGCCATCGGCAAGAAGGTCGTCGAAGAGGCCGCCGAGGTCTGGATGGCCGCCGAGTACGAGGGCAAGGAAGCGGCCGCCGAGGAGATCTCGCAGCTGCTGTACCACGTCCAGGTGATGATGGTCGCCCGCGGCATCTCCCTGGACGACGTGTACGCCCACCTCTGAGCCACACCCAGCATTCAATCCCAACATACGAACGAAGGAAGCTCGCCTCATGCTGCGCATCGCCGTCCCCAACAAGGGTTCCCTGTCCGGACCTGCGGGGGAGATGCTGCATGAGGCCGGCTACCAGCAGCGCCGGGAGTCCAAGGAGCTGCGGATCGTCGACCCGGTCAACGAGGTGGAGTTCTTCTACCTCCGCCCCCGCGACATCGCGATCTACGTCTCCTCCGGCCGGCTCGACATCGGCATCACCGGCCGCGACCTGCTGATCGACTCCGGCGCCAAGGCCGAGGAGATCCTCCCGCTCGGCTTCGCCCGCTCCACCTTCCAGTTCGCCGCCAAGCCGGGCACGGCGAACGGCGTCGCGGACCTGAAGGGCAAGACGGTCGCCACCTCCTACGAGGGGATCGTCGCGGGGCACCTCGCCGACCACGGCGTCGACGCCTCCGTCGTCCACCTCGACGGCGCCGTGGAGACCGCCATCGAGCTGGGCGTCGCCGAGGTCATCGCCGACGTCGTCGAGACGGGCACCTCGCTGCGCAACGCGGGACTGGAGGTCTTCGGCGACCCGATCATGAAGTCCGAGGCCGTCGTCATCCGCCGTGTGGGCGCCGACACCGACACGGAGAACGAGCCCAAGGTGCAGCAGTTCCTGCGCCGCCTCCAGGGCGTCCTCGTGGCCCGGACCTACGTGATGATGGACTACGACTGCCGCGTCGAGCAGCTGGAGAAGGCCGTCGCGCTCACGCCGGGTCTGGAGTCCCCGACCGTCTCGCCGCTGCACAACGAGGGCTGGGTCGCCGTGCGCGCCATGGTCCCGGCCAAGGAGGCCCAGCGGATCATGGACGACCTGTACGACATCGGCGCCCGGGCCATCCTGACCACCGCCATCCACGCCTGCCGCCTCTGACGGCCGGGGAGTCGTACGCCATGCCGGACCAGTCCTCCCTCCCCGCCCTGCCGGTCACTTTTCGGCCCGGCCGCACCCGGGCCGTGCTGCTGTGCGCCGCGGGCGCGATCTTCGTGGTCATCACGGTGGTCGGACTGCTGCTGCCGAATCTCGGTCCGGGGGAGCGGCTCAGTTTCGTCTTCACGGCCGCCATGCTCGCCGGGGTGCTGGGCATGCTCTCCCGGCCCCGGGTGGTCGCCGACGACTCCGGTGTGACCGTCGTCAACATCGCCGGCAGGCGCCGTCTGGGCTGGGCGGAGATCGTGCAGGTGAACCTGCGGTCCGGCGACCCCTGGGTCTTCCTCGACCTCACCGACGGCACCAGCCTGCCCGCGCTCGGCATCCAGCCGGGCATCGCCAAGCAGCACGCCATCGAGGACGCCAGGACCCTTCGGGCGCTGGTGGAGGCCCGGTCGGTCACCGAGCCCGAGCAGCGCCAGGGCTGACCCGGCTCCGTGCCGGGGACGGTGGGGCCGCGCGTCGGGGACGGCCCCGAGCAAGATCAGGTCCGACTCAGGGCCGTCGCCCCTGCCGCACCGGCCCATGTCTTGATTAATCTGTTCACGGAGGCGTTTTCGTCGCGCCTCCGCCTCCGCCGTTCCGCCCCCGGAAGGCGGAGGCTCCCTGCTAATCGAGGAGTGACTCCTTCCAGCGATGGACGGATCGTCCTGTAGTACCTGCGCCGCCCCCTCTCGACATCTCGAGGCGGCGGCATGACCATCCCCCTGTTGCTCCTCGGAGCCGCGTTCCTGCTGATCCTCGCCAACGGCTTCTTCGTGGCCGCCGAGTTCGGCCTCGTCACCGTCGAGCGGCCGGAGGCCGAGAAGGCCGCGGCCGAGGGTGACCGCCGGGCCCTCAAGGTGGTGGGCGCGCTCAAGGAGCTGTCGTTCCAGCTCTCCGGCACCCAGCTCGGTATCACCATCACCTCCCTCGTCGTCGGCATGCTCGCCGAGCCGGCGCTCGCGGAGATACTCCACGGCCCCTTCACCGCCATCGGCATACCCGAAGGCGCCGTGTCCGGTGTCGCCGTGGTCGTCGGCATGCTGCTGGCCTCCGCCGTGCAGATGGTGATCGGCGAGCTGGTGCCCAAGAACTGGGCGGTGTCGAAGCCGATGCAGGTCGCCCGCTTCGTCGCGGGCCCCCAGCACGTCTTCTCCCGCCTCTTCCGCCCGGTCATCGCCGCCCTCAACGCGGTCGCCAACCGCCTGGTCCGCGCCTTCGGCGTCGAGCCCACCGACGAGCTGGCCTCCGCCCGCACCCCCGGTGAACTGGTCTCCCTCGCCCGGCACTCGGCCCAGGCCGGCGCCCTGGAACAGGACACGGCCGACCTCTTCGTCCGTACGCTCTCCCTGGGCGAGCTGACCGCGGAGAACGTGATGACGCCACGCGTGAAGGTCAGCGCCCTGCAGTCGACGGCCACCGCCGAGGACGTGGTCAACCTGACCCGGGCCACCGGCCTCTCCCGCTTCCCCGTCTACCGGGAGCGGATCGACGAGATCGTCGGCATGGCCCACCTCAAGGACGCCCTCGCGATCCCGGCCCACGACCGGCTGCACACCCCGGTCGGCCGCATCGCCAAGCCCCCGCTGCTCGTCCCGGAGTCGCTGCCCGTGCAGCCGCTCCTGGCCCGGCTGCGCAGCGAGCAGCCCATCGCCGTCGTCGTCGACGAGTACGGCGGTACGGCCGGGGTCGTGACCCTGGAGGACATCGTCGAGGAACTCGTCGGAGAGGTGCGCGACGAGCACGACGGGCACGACCTGCCCGAACTCGCCGCCGCCCCGCCCGAGGACGGCCGCCCCGCCTGGGACGTCGACGGCAGCTGCCGGGTCGACGTGCTCCAGCGCATCGGCCTCGACGTCCCGGAGGGCCCGTACGAAACGGTCGCCGGACTCGTCGCCGACCTCCTCGGCCGCATCCCCGCGCCGGGGGACAAGGCGGAACTGCCCGGCTGGCGGCTGGCGGTACGCCAGGTCGGGCACTACCGGGCGGAGCGCGTACGCCTCGTGCGGACCGCTCCGGCCACGGACTCCCTCGCCGCGCTGGAGGCGGCCCGATGACCGTCCTCCAACTCCTTTTCGCCCTGCTTCTCGTGCTCGCCAACGGCTTCTTCGTCGGCGCCGAGTTCGCCCTGGTCTCCGTCCGCCGCAGCCAGATCGAACCGCTGGGGACGGCGCGGGCCCGACAGGTCCTCTACGGCCTGGAGAACCTGCCCCAGATGATGGCGGCGGCCCAGTTCGGCATCACCGTCTGCTCCCTGACGCTCGGCGCGGTGGCCGAGCCGACGGTGGCGAAGCTGCTGGAGCCGGTCTTCGAGGCGATCCACCTGCCGCACGGCATGATCCACCCCCTGGGATATGTGATCGCCCTCGCCGTCGTCATCTTCCTGCACCTCGTCATCGGCGAGATGCTGCCGAAGAACCTGGCCATGGCGGCGCCCGAGAAGACGGCGCTGTGGCTGAGCCCGGCGCTGGTGGCCTTCGCGAGGCTGTGCAAGCCCGTCACGATCGGCCTCGGTGCCTGTGCCCGCGTCATCCTGAGACTCTTCCACGTCGAGCCCAAGGACGAGGTCGAGGCGGTCTTCACCAGCGTCCAGCTGGTCCGGCTGGTCGAGGACTCCGGGCAGGCCGGGCTGCTCGACCCCGAGGAGCAGGAGCGCCTGGAGGACGCGCTGGAGCTGGGCTCCCGCCCGGTGACGGACGTCCTGCTGAAGCGCGACTCCCTGGTGACGGTGGTCCCCTCGGTGACCCCCGCCCAGGTCGTGGCGCTGACCGCCCGCACCGGCTACTCCCGCTTCCCGGTGGTCGCGGAGAACGGCGCCTTCATGGGCCGCTACCTCCACGTCAAGGACGTCCTCGATCTGGAGGACTCCGACCGCGCCGTCCCCCAGCAGATCTGGCGCCCCATGACCACCCTCCGCGCGGAGCTGCCGCTGGACGACGCGCTGACGGTCATGCGCCGCGCGGCCACCCACCTGGCCCAGGTGGCGGACGCCGCCGGCAAGGTCCTGGGCCTGGTCGCCCTGGAGGACGTCCTGGAGCTGCTGGTCGGCGAGGTTCGCGATCCTGCCCACCGGGAGATCCAGCCGGTCCGGGTGGCGGAGCCGCGGGGCAGTGAGGCCCCGGAGGAGGTCTTGGCGAGCTGATGTCAGTTCCTCGCGCCCCTTTTTCGAGGGGCGCGGGGAACTGCGCGAACGGGGTCCGGGGCGGAGCCCCGAGGACGGGACGGGTAGGGGCGGCGGGGGCGAAGAACCCCTGGGCCGCCCCCACTCACAGCGCCGAAGGATCCCCCGGCCCCCGCCCCGACAGCACCTCTCCATACGCCTGCATCAAATCGGGCAGCCGCAGCGTCGACAGATCATCCCGCGTCGGAATCGACGGATACCCCGACAGCCGCAGATCCCGGTACGCGCAGCTCTTCTCGTACAGCGTCCGCAGGAACCGCCCGTTCCCCAGCTCGTCGATCCACCCCTGGTCCACGACGTGCCCGGAGACGGACCGCAACTCGTCGAGGGCCTCCTCGTCCCAGGCGTCCCCGTTCTCGGCGGCGAGCACCTCACCGATGGAGGTCAGCTCCAAGGGACGGTAGGAGGGGAAGTCCACGCGGGTCGTGAACCGGGACGACAATCCGGGGTTCGCGGCCAGCAGCCGGTCCATACCCTCCGGATAACCCGCGAGGATCACGACCAGATGATCCCGGTTGTCCTCGGCCCGCTTCAGCAGCACCTGCAGCGCCTCGTCGCCGTAGGCGTCGCCCTTCCCGTAGCCGGAGTTGGACAGGGAGTACGCCTCGTCGACGAAGAGCACGCCACCGATCGCCGAGTCGATCAACTCGTTGGCCTTCACCGCGGTCTGCCCGAGGTACTCGCCCACGAGGTCCGCGCGCTGCGCCTCGACGAGGTGATCGCCGCCCAGCAGGCCGAGCGCGTAGAAGACGCGGCCCAGTATTCGCGCCACGGTCGTCTTCCCGGTCCCGGACGGCCCGGAGAAGACGAAGTGCCGCTTCGGCGGTTGGACCGGCAACCCCTGCCCGGTCCGCAACCGCGCCATGTTCAGCTGCGCGGACAACGCCTTGACCTGCCGCTTCACCGGCTCAAGACCGACCATCCGCTCCAGCTCCGCGAGCGCCTCCTCCAACAGCTCCGGATCCGTCGGCCCGGCCGGCAGGGACAGCGGCTCCACCGGTACCACGGACTTCTCCCGTACGAAGGTGTCGCCGGCCTCGGGCGGCAGCCCGCCCGGCGGCGGAAGTCCGGGATCGGAGACCTTCACATCCCGCCCTTCGGGGTCGAAGAACGGCTCCAGCCCGTCGCCGTCGAGCACGTCCTGCCCGATCCCGGCGAGGGCGATCGCCGCGAAGTCGCTCGCGTCGTCGTCGTACCCGTCCCCCATGGCGATCGCCGCGAGCCGCGCGGAAGTGTCCATGAACGCGGGGTCGACCCGGTGCACGGCCCGGTACAGCGGCAGCGCGGCCGCGCTGCGCCCCGTTCCCTCGTGGGCGCGCGCCAGCCAGTAGCGCAGCTCCTTGCGCTGCGGCTGCTCGCTGCGACATCGCATCAGCGCGGCGGAGAGCAGCGGCTCGGCCTGCCCGTACGTCTCCAGCCGGACCCGGGCCATCCCGCCGAAAAGGCCCGCCTCGATCCCCAGCAGCGGATCGTCGAGCAGCGGATCGGTGTGCCGGACCAGCTGCTCCCAGTCCTTGACGAGGTAGGCGCGGCAGGCGTGCAGGAAACGCACCTGGTGGTCCGCGTCGACCGGCGGCAGCCCCGCGAGCGCCCGGTCCAGCTCGGGCACATGGCGCCCGTCCAGCCAGTGCGAGGCGTGGGCGAGGAGCAGATCACGCGGGCTCTCCAGCACCGGCTGCACCCACCAGCCCAGCCAGTACCAGGAGTTGAGGGTGCGCCGGTGCCGTGTGCGCTGTTCCCCGAAGCGTTCCCGATGCCGGAACATCCGCAGCAGCGCGGTCGTCGTGTCCACCCGCAGTGCGTGCAGCCCGAGCCAGCCGTCGGCCATCCCGGGATCCATCCGCACCGCGGCGCGGAACTCCTCCTCCGCCTGCGGATAGGCGCCCATCGTGTAGGCGTCCACACCTCGCAGCCAGGCGAGGTCGGCCGGGGCCTCGGGGCCCCGCGAGCCGAAGTCCATCACGTCCCCCACAAACCGTGCCCCCGTTGGAAACCGAACGGGCCGTTGCCCGTCGGCGGCCTTCGTCGAACCGCTGTACCGCGGACGGGAGTTGCGCCGGTGCGTTGCTGCAGCCGTCCGAAGGTCGCACCCTGGGCATCGTACCTGCGGGTCGGTCGCCCTTCGAAGGGTGCCGCAGCCCTCGTCTTACGAGGTGGGAGCGGACGGGGCGCATTGCGGACGGTGACCGAGGGTGAAGGAATCGTGCCCCAGGAGTTCCGGAAGAGCCGGAAGAAGGCAGAACGAAGCCCCCGATCACGGGGGAACAACCGGGGGCTTCGCGTCTCTGGGCGGTGACGAATGACCGCACATTCAGAACGTAAGACCTGTACGGCCCCCCGGTCAAGCCGAGTTGAGGCACTTGAGGAACTTCTCGGACGGCCGCCTTCACAGGTTCAGCACATTGCGGATGGGTCGTCACCCTGAGTGACATGAAGCCCCGATCCGGGAGTCGCCGCAGGTCCCGTGAGCACCTCGTATCCCGTGCTTCCCGGCCGAATCAGCAGATCGGCGAAGGGCCGAGAAGGATCCTCGGCGAAATGCCGACGCTCCGCCCGGACCCAGCCGGCCCAGAACTCGCTCTGCTCCGCCCCGTCCCGCGCCTGCCCACGCGCCCAGGCCTCCTCCTGCGGCAACTCCATCCACACCAGCCGCGCCAGATACCGGCGCAGCGCGCGTCGGCCCGCGCCCACCCCCTCGACGACGATCACGGACGCCGGCGGCAGGACGCGCGCGGCGCCGAAGCCGCGCTCGCGCCATTCGTACGGGGCATAGCGCGCGCTCCGGCCGTGGCGCAGCGGCTCGATCACCTGGTCCAGCAGGCGTTCGGTCCACGCGAACAGTTCCTCGTGCGTGGCGATGTCGTCGAGGTGCAGCACCGGGGCGTCGCCGAGCGCTTCGGCCAGCCGCCCCGCGAAGGTGCTCTTCCCGGAGCCGGCGTGCCCGTCGACGCCGACCAGCCGGACCGGTCCGCAGGAGGGCGGCAGCCGCCGCAGCCGTGCGGCGAGGGCGTGGACGGCGGGGTCCATGGGCGTGGGGGAGGCGTGCATACGTGGATTGAACACCGTGGCGCGAAACCCCGGAGCATGCCAGTGGTGTCGACCAATATTGGCGGGCGTGGCGAGGCGCGAGGTGCTGGCAGAAGCCCTTCCCCGGCGTCCATAGTGGGCGAACAGCCGTGCGTCTGAACCCGTTCCTTCCGGATCACTGGGGGTCTCCCGCAGATGACGAGCCTTTCCGAGCCGTCCCGCAGGACCGTCCTGACCGCAGCCGTCGCCACCGCCGCCGCAGCGGCCGGAGGATCGGCGGGTCAGGCGGTCGCCGACACCACGAGCGGCCGGGGCGAAGTCCCCGCCCACCTCGCGCAAGCACCGGAACGCCCGGCGGAGTACCACGCCTGGATCTCGTACACCGACTGGCGTGCCGGCAGCGCCGAGGGCACCCGGGCGAAGGCGGGGGAGCGGCCGGGGCTGGTGATCGACGCGCCGCTCGGCACCACCGACTACACCGACCCGCACACCGGCCGGACGGCCGCCTGGGAGTACGCGACCTGGACCTCCCCGGTCCACCGGCTCACCGTGCCCGCCACCGAGGTCATCGCGTCCTGGAACGCGCGCACCCCGGCCGGCACCTGGATCCGGATCGAGCTGAAGGGCACGTACTCCGACGGAACGGACACGCCCTGGTACGTCCTGGGCCGTTGGGCGGCCGGCGACCAGGACATCAGACGGACCTCCGTCGACGGCCAGGAGGACGGCAGGAGCAGTGTCTGGACCGACACCTTCGCGATCGACGACCCGGCCACGGGACTGCGCCTCGCCTCGTACCGGCTGCGGCTGACCCTGTACCGCGCGCCCGGCACCCGGCTCACCCCCACGGTGTGGCGGCTCGGCGCCATGGGCTCCGACGTGCCCGACCGCTTCACCGTCCCGGCCTCCGCCCCAGGGCTCGCCCGGGAGCTGAACGTCCCGCGCTACTCCCAGGAGACCCACAAGGGCCAGTACCCCGAGTACGACAACGGCGGTGAGGCCTGGTGCAGCCCCACCTCCTCGCAGATGATCATAGAGTTCTGGGGCCGGAAGCCCAGCGCCGCGGACCTGGCCTGGGTCGACCCGGCGTACGCGGACCCGCAGGTGTGCCACGCGGCGCGGTTCACCTTCGACTACCAGTACGAGGGCTGCGGCAACTGGCCCTTCAACGCCGCGTACGCCGCCACCTACAAGGACCTCCAGGGCGTGGTGACCCGGCTGGGCTCGCTCACCGACCTGGAGACGCTGATCGCGGCGGGCATCCCGGCGATCACCTCGCAGTCGTTCCTTGCGGCGGAACTGACGGGTGCGGGCTACGGCACGGCCGGGCACCTCATGACGGTGATCGGCTTCACCGCCGACGGCGACGTCATCGCCAACGACCCGAACTCACCGACCAACGAGGCGGTGCGCCGGATCTACCGGCGGCGCGAGTGGGAGAACATCTGGCTGCGGACCAAGCGGTACAACGCCGCCGGCAAGGTCGTCTCCGGCACGGGTGGCATCTGCTATCTGTATTTCCCGGCTCGGCCCACGTCCCGCCAGCTCGCGGCGCTCGCGGCGGTGGGCGTCTGCTGACGCGGTGTGCCGATGCGGCGCGGGCCCCGGGTGCCCCGGGGCCCGCGCCGTCGTGTGACCAAGCTCTCGGCCGTGAACCACCCATGCGGTGGCAAGGTGGACGAAAACGGTGGGGGAGCCCACCACACGCCGATCACACCAGCGAGCTGCCATGACCGCGACCTCCGCCACCGCCAACCGTGTCCGGACCCGCACGGGCGGCCCCAGGGACGACGGCCCGAAGATCGTCGAACACATCATGGGCTGGACCCTGGTCGTGGTCGTCGCGATGCTGGTGACCCGGCTGGGTCTGCTGTGACCTGATCCGCCGGTCGATTCTGTCGATCAGAGTCGAACAAGCTGGTGGTGAGGGTCTGCCATACTGCGGTTGTCCCGCTGGCAGTTGGAGACCAGGACCGAAATTGAAGAGTAGCCAACAGCGTGATGTCGAACCGCCACGGGCACGCGGCACCGACCGATCGTCTGCGCGCCGCGCCGAACTCATCTCCATCGGGCGCAAGTTGTTCGCCGACACGTCGTACGACACATTGTCGATGGACGACATCGCGCGCCAGGCGCACGTGGCCAAGGGACTGATCTACTACTACTTCAAGTCCAAGCGCGGCTACTACCTCGCGATCGTCGAGGACTCGGTCGCCGATCTGA
The DNA here is from genome assembly GCF_001550375.1 of Streptomyces europaeiscabiei. GTDB lineage: Bacteria > Actinomycetota > Actinomycetes > Streptomycetales > Streptomycetaceae > Streptomyces > Streptomyces europaeiscabiei. The sequence goes on from NZ_LRTR01000506.1 coordinate 16,118, forward strand.
TCACGTTCGCGGCGAGCGGCGTCCAACTGCCGCCCGTGGAGCGGGTGCACCGGACCGTGGAAAGCTATCTGCGCTACGCGCAGGACAACCAGGCCGCCTACCGCACGATCGTCAGTGGCGGCGTCGGTTTCGACGCCCAGGTGCACGCCATCCGGGACGGCGTCCGTGAGGCGATCGTCGCCACCATCGCCGAGGGCGCGTACGGCAGGAGCGACATCGAACCGGTGGCCCGCATGGGCCTGTTCGGCTGGGTGTGCGCGGTCGAGGGCGCCACCCTCGACTGGATCGACCGCCCGGAGCTGCCCCGCGACACCATGCGCGATCTGCTCGTCAAGATGCTGGGCGGCTCGCTGCGCGCCATCGAGGAGCTCGCCCCGGCCTACCTCGCACCGGAACCCGCCCGCCGGGACAGCTGAGCGCCCCGCAGGCCGGCAACACCCGGGAAACGCGCTCGGGGTGGAGGTCCGCCGACCGGCCCCCACCCCAAGTCCCGCGTCGCGGCGGCTACTTGATCGCCTTGATCAGCTCACCGTTCGCCGTGTCGCCGCTCAGCTCCCAGAAGAAGGTGCCGCCCAGGCCCTGCGCGTTCTTGTAGGCCATCTTTCCCTTGATGGTCTGCGGGGTGTCGTAACTCCACCAGTCGTCACCGCACTTGGCGTACGCGGTGCCGCCGACGATCCCGTTGGCCGGGCAGGTCGCCTTGAGCACCTTGTAGTCCTCGTAGCCCGCCTCGTACGTCCCCGCCGCCGGGCCGGTCGCGGTGCCGCCGGGCGCCGACTGCGTGACACCGGTCCAGCCGCGCCCGTAGAAGCCGATGCCCAGCAGCAGCTTGGACGGCGGGATGCCGAGGCTCCTCAGCTTCTTGATGGTGGCGGCGGTGTTGAACGCCTTGTCGGCGATGCCGGGGTACGGGTACAGCGGCGAGTGCGGGGCGGTGGTCGCGTCCCACGAGCCGAAGTAGTCGTACGTCATCGGGTTGTACCAGTCGACGTACTTCGCGGCACCCGCGTAGTCCGCCGCGTCGATCTTCCCGCCGCTCTTGGCGTCGGCCGTGATGGCCGCGGTGACGAGCTCTTTCCTGCCGAATCGTTTGCGCAGAGCCGCCATCACGTCCTCGAAGGCCTCGCTGCCGCTGGTGTCGCAGGTGAGGCCGCAGGCGTTGGGGTACTCCCAGTCGATGTCGATGCCGTCGAAGACGTCCTTCCACCGGGAGTTCTCGACGAGGTCGTAGCAGGAGTTCGCGAAGGCCCGCGGGTCCTTCGCCGCCTCGCCGAAGCCGCCGGACCAGGTCCAGCCGCCGAAGGACCAGATGATCTTGAGGTTCGGGTGCAGCTTCTTGAGCTTGCGCAGCTGGTTGAAGCTGCCGCTCAGCGGCTGGTCCGCGCTGTCGGCGACGCCGTCCACGGACTCCTCGGCGGTGAAGGGCTTGTCGGTGTCCGCCCAGGGGTCGCCGATCGCGCACTTGCCGTCGACGACGTTGCCGAAGGCGTAGTTGATGTGCGTGAGCTTCTTCGCCGAACCGGACGTCTCGATGTTCTTGACGTAGTACTGGCGGCCGTAGATGCCCCAGTCGATGAAGTAGCCGACGACCTTCGAGCCGACCGCGCCGGGCGCGTGGGGCTCGGGGCCGGCCTTCGTGGGCGTGGCGGTCGCGGTGCCCGCTCCGGCGAGGAGTCCGGCGCCGAGGGCGGCGCAACACGTGGCGGCGACAAGCGTCCTGACGGGGACGCGGGAGCTGTGCGATCTGAGCATCGTGACTCCGGGGGAGGGGAGCAGGGCGGGGAGGGTGCTGCCTGGGCCTGCTGTGCCGATGGGCACGAACGCGGTGGCGCGTCGGTTGGGGGAGACCGTAGAGGACTAGACCACTGGGGTCAATGGTTCGGACCAATTCCGGCGGGGTGCGGGCAGGTCGCCGAATGTGTCCTAATGAACGCTCGTTAACCGGTGACTCGCTGCTCCGGATCGGGCATACTCCAAGCGCCACCGCCGCTGATCAGCGGCTTCCGCGATCCGGAGGAGGACCATCGGCTGTGGCACGTGAGACCCGGTGGCACCACGTCATCCCCTGTGCGTGTCCGCCGCAGTGCCCGACAGGGAGGAGAACGTCGCCATGCCCGACCGCGCCCCGCAGCCGGTGGATCGTCAACTGCCCACGGAAGAGGCCCGGGATCTGATCTCGCTCGTCCGTGAGATCGCGCAGCGGGAGATCGCCCCGCACGCGGCCGAGGAGGAGGACGCCGGCCGCTTCCCGCGTGAACTCTTCGGCCTGCTCTCGGAGTCGGGACTGCTCGGCCTGCCGTACGACTCGGAACACGGCGGCGGTGATCAGCCGTACGAGGTCTACCTCCAGGTCCTGGAAGAGCTCGCCATGGCCCGCCTCACGGTCGGCCTCGGCGTGAGCGTCCACACCCTCGCCTGCCACGCCCTCGCCAACTACGGCACCAAGGAGCAGCAGGCCGAGCATCTGCCGGCGATGCTCGGCGGCCGTCTGCTCGGCGCGTACTGCCTCTCCGAGCCCTCGTCCGGTTCGGACGCCGCGTCCCTGCGGACGAAGGCGGCGCGGGACGACGGGGGCCCCTCCCGCTCGAGCGGAGCCGAGAGCGGGGGAGACTGGGCGATCACCGGCACCAAGGCCTGGATCACGCATGGCGGCATCGCCGACTTCTACACGGTCATGGCCCGCACGGGTGGTGAGGGCTCCCGGGGCATCACCGCCTTCCTGGTGCCCGGCGACGCCGAGGGGCTGAGCGCCGCCGCGCCCGAGAAGAAGATGGGTATGAAGGGCTCACCCACCGCGCAGCTCCACTTCGACGGGGTGCGCGTCGCCGACAGTCGGCGCCTCGGCGAGGAGGGCCAGGGTTTCGCGATCGCCCTGTCCGCGCTCGACTCCGGGCGGCTCGGCATCGCGGCCTGCGCGATCGGTGTGGCCCAGGCGGCGCTGGACGAGGCGGTCGAGTACGCCACCGGACGGCGGCAGTTCGGGCGGCCGGTCTCCGACTTCCAGGGGCTGCGCTTCATGCTCGCGGACATGGCCACGCAGATAGAGGCGGGCCGGGCGCTCTACCTCTCCGCCGCCCGGCTGCGCGACGCGGGCAGGCCCTTCTCCAAGCAGGCGGCCATGGCGAAGCTGCTGTGCACCGACGCCGCGATGAAGGTCACCACCGACGCCGTGCAGATCCTCGGCGGGTACGGCTACACGGCGGACTTCCCCGCCGAGCGGTACATGCGCGAGGCCAAGGTGCTCCAGATCGTCGAGGGCACCAATCAGATCCAGCGGATGGTCATCGCCCGTCACCTCGCGGGGCCCGAGTCACGCTGAAGGAGCCACGGAAGAGGTCGGGCACGGCGAAGGGATCCATGATGCTGCCGAACTGGTCGAGGCCGCTCGGCGGCGTCGCCAGTCGCACCCACTCCGGATCGTGACGCCCCGGCAGGGTGCGGCCTCGGTCGGCCCAAGTCCGCAGCAGGGCCCGGTAGATCGGCGGGTCCTGCGGCTGGGCCGACCCCTGCGGAAGCGATTCTGCCGAAGCCGGTACGAAGATGTGACGCCGACTTCCGGTCACCGAAAATGTTGGGGTCATACCGGGCCAACGCCCGTGAGGGCGCCCGGTCACCACTCCCGGGAATCGTGTCTGAGTTCGCGACGGAACCGAACGGGGCAGGACGGGGCCTGCCCGTCGGGCGCGCGGACGGACTGGGCCGACAGGCCCTGGAATCAGGCCGCCTGACGCCGCATCACCGGCACGCGCATCGGGCGCGAGCCCGGACCGCCGACGTGCGAGAAGGGCTGTGTCCGCCAGTCGAGGCCCTGAGGGAGCGTCAACAGAAGGGCCGTGTCCTGCTCCTGCGGCTCGACGGACTCGTCCGCCGACCGGGCGTCGCCGGCCGAACGGCCCGTACCCGCGCAGACCGTGAGCCCGAAGGGGTTCCACGGCGACACGACCAGCGCGTGCTCCGGCAGGCTGTCCTCGTCGGACAGCAGGGCGATGGGCTGCGCGCAGTCCGGGCAGATCACCCGGTACATCTCGAAGGTGTCGTACGCGTCGAACTCGTCGTCCGGTTCGACGCCCTCCGGCTCGGGATCGATGACGGCCTGGAGCCGCTTGGGCACGGTACGACCAGGGCGCTTAAGACTCTGCATGGAATTCTCCCCCTCGGGCTGGGTCGTGAAGGCGCTGCGGCCTCCGACCACAGCAAGCACTTCCCGTCCCGTCTCGACCGTAATCACGAGATCATCACGCAGCCTGTTCGGATGCTGTGGTCTTCGTCACATGCCGCTCGCAGATGCCCGACACGGCGACGTTGTCACCCATATGGCTCATCGGCGCCCCTCGGTCGCATCACGAACCGGGCATGACCTGCGCCGCTCGGGTATCGAAGGAGATCAACCGCCCTGTAGGTTCTTGCGCCATGGAGGAGCTGGACCGACAGATCGTGCAGCTGCTCGTCGCGGACGGGCGGATGAGCTACACCGACCTGGGCAAGGCCACGGGCCTGTCCACGTCGGCGGTACATCAGCGTGTGCGCCGACTTGAGCAGCGTGGCGTCATCCGGGGCTATGCCGCGGTCGTCGACCCGGAAGCCGTCGGGCTGCCGATGACCGCGTTCATCTCGGTCAAACCCTTCGACCCCAGCGCCCCCGACGACATCGCCGAACGCCTCGCCGGCGTCCCGGAGATCGAGGCCTGCCACAGCGTCGCCGGCGACGAGAACTACATCCTCAAGGTCCGTGTGGCGACCCCGCACGAACTGGAGGAACTCCTGGCCCGGCTCCGGTCCCTGGCGGGCGTGTCGACGCGAACGACGGTGGTGCTGTCCACGCCTTACGAGGCGAGGCCGCCGAGGATCTGACCGGTACTGCCGACTGCCGGCTGTCGGCCGTCGGCCGTCGGCAGCGGCCCGATCGACCGCTCACCGCCGTGGGCAATCGTTCCGCAGGGCGGAACGGACGGGCGCAGCCGACAGGGTCGGGCGCCTCGAAAGCGCGGCCCTGGTGCGGCGCGGCAGCCGGCGCACGCGAAACTGTCCCCATGAGTGATCGCACCGCCTCGTCGAAAACCGTGCTGCTCCGCGGTGGAGAAGTCCACAGCCCCGCCGACCCGTTCGCCACCGCGATGGTCGTGGAACACGGCCAGATCGCCTGGGTCGGCTCCGAGGGCGCCGCCGACGCCTTCGCGGCCGGTGTCGACGAGGTGATCGACCTCGAAGGCGCCCTGGTCACCCCGGCGTTCACCGATGCCCATGTGCACACCACGGCCACCGGCCTCGCCCTCACCGGCCTCGACCTCTCCTGCGCCCCCACCCTGGACGCCGCCCTCGTTCTCGTACGGGAATTCGCGGCCGCCCGTCCGGCCGACCGTGTCCTCCTCGGCCACGGCTGGGACGCGGCACGCTGGCCCGGCGGCCGCCCGCCGACCCGCGCCGAACTCGACGAGGCCACCGGCGGCCGCCCGCTCTACCTGAGCCGGATCGACGTTCACTCGGCGGTCGTCACCACGGCCCTGCTCGACCTGGTCCCGGGCGCCGCCGCCTTCGAGGACGGCCCCCTCACCCGGGACGCCCACCACGCCGTACGTGCCACCGCCCTCGGTGCCATCACTCCCGCCCAGCGCACCGAGGCCCAGCGGGCCGCCCTCGCCCACGCCGTCTCGCTCGGTATCGGCTCGTTCCATGAGTGCGCGGGACCCGAGATCTCCTCCGAGGACGACTTCACGGGGCTGCTGCGGCTCGCCGCCGAGGAGCCCGGCCCCCGCGTGGTCGGCTACTGGGCGGAGCGCGACGTCGAGAGGGCGCGTGCCCTCGGGGCCGTCGGAGCCGCGGGCGACCTCTTCGTCGACGGGGCCCTCGGGTCGCACACCGCGTGCCTGCACGAGCCGTACGCCGATGCCGCGCACACCGGCACGGCGTACCTGGACGCGGAGGCCGTCGCCGCCCATGTGGTCGCCTGCACCGAGGCGGGGCTCCAGGCGGGCTTCCACGCCATCGGGGACGCTGCGGTGGCCTCGGTCGTCGAGGGAGTGCGCGCCGCCGCCGAGAAGGTCGGTCCGGCCCGGGTGAGGGCCGCCCGGCACCGCGTCGAGCACGCCGAGATGCTGACCCCCGAGACCGTCGCCGCCTTCGCCGAACTCGGCCTCACCGCCTCCGTCCAGCCCGCCTTCGACGCGCTGTGGGGCGGCGAGGAGGGCATGTACGCCCAGCGGCTGGGCCTGGAGCGTGCCCGCACCCTCAACCCGTTCGCGGCCCTGCTGCGCGCCGGCGTGCCCCTGGCCTTCGGTTCCGACAGCCCGGTCACCCCCCTCGATCCGTGGGGCACCGTCCGCGCGGCGTCCTTCCACCGCACGCCGGAGCACCGGGTGTCCGTGCGCGCCGCGTTCACGGCACACACGCGGGGCGGCTGGCGGGCGATCGGACGGGACGACGCGGGCGTCCTCGTACCGGGCGCGCCCGCGGACTACGCGGTGTGGCGCACCGGCGAACTCGTCGTCCAGGCACCCGACGACCGGGTCGCCCGCTGGTCCACCGACCCCCGTTCCGGCACCCCCGGCCTGCCCGACCTGAGTCCCGGCGCCGACCTGCCCGTCTGTCTGCGGACCGTGGTGGCCGGGCGAACGGTTTTCGTACGGCCGGGGGAGTGATCTCCCGCGAGGGCGCGGAGCCGACCACGACCCGGCGGCGCGCCGCGCGACCTGCGGCTCCTCCCCTCCGACCAGGCCTTTGCGGGAAAATTCGCAGGTCAGGCAGTGGTTGACAGGTGGCCGCAGGAGACGGGTAGGTTCTGCCGGGTCCACCACCGGACGTCCGATCGGGGAACTTCCGCGCGGTCGTACGGAGCGCCGCTGGGTCGAGGGTGGTGTGCCGTACCGGCGCACCACCACTGGGAGCCAGGCCCAGGGGTCGCGCTCCGGCGAGGGAACGTTCCGGCCCGGTCGGGTAGGTGTGACCCGGGTGGGGCCCGGACGCTCAGTAGACAACGGCTTTCGGTCGACCCGCAGCCAGCGGGCCCCAGGTCGGCCCGAAGGGCGTCGGGCCCCCATCCGCAGGGGGCGACATCGGTACTCCGTCCCGGGTCGGCGTGGGATCTGCCCGTGGCGGGCGCACAGGCTACTCAGAGCGCGCTCCCGCACACCTCCTGTTCAATGGGCACCTCTCCGGGCACCGGCCGACACTCCATCGCAGGCCGTGGCCACTATGGTGGTTCCCTGCGCACGGAGGACTTGAAGGGGCAGCAGTGAACGACGGCGACGGGACCCTCGCGGCGGAAGGCCAGGAGAGGCGGTTCGGCCCGCTCGGCACGGCCTTGGTGATCATCCCGACCTACAACGAGGCGGAGAACATCAAGGCGATCGTCGGCCGGGTGCGGAAGGCTGTTCCCGACGCGCACGTCCTGGTGGCCGACGACAACAGCCCCGACGGCACGGGCAAGCTCGCCGACGAACTGGCCGTCGAGGACGACCGTGTCCAGGTGCTGCACCGCAAGGGCAAGGAAGGGCTGGGCGCCGCCTACCTCGCGGGATTCCGCTGGGGCATGGAGCACGGCTACGGCGTCCTCATCGAGATGGACGCCGACGGCTCCCACCAGCCCGAGGAGCTGCCCCGGCTGCTGACCGCGCTCAAGGGCGCCGACCTCGTCCTCGGCTCCCGCTGGGTGCCGGGCGGACGCGTGGTGAACTGGCCCAGGTCCCGCGAGTTCATCTCCCGCGGCGGCAGCCTCTACTCCCGTGTCCTGCTCGATGTCCCCGTCCGCGACGTCACCGGCGGCTACCGGGCCTTCCGCAGCGAGACCCTCCAAGGGCTCGGCCTGGACGAGGTCGCCTCCCAGGGCTACTGCTTCCAGGTCGACCTCGCCCGCCGCGCGATCAAGGCGGGCTACCACGTCGTCGAGGTGCCCATCACCTTCGTCGAGCGCGAGCTGGGCGACTCCAAGATGAGCCGCGACATCCTCGTCGAGGCGCTGTGGCGGGTCACGGCGTGGGGCGTGAGAGAGCGGGTCGGCAAGGTGCTGGGGCGGAACGGCAAGGGGTCCGGGGACGACAGGCAGGGCTGAGCCTGCGGCGTGGACGGGTTCGTTCGCGGCCGGTGGAGGCCCGGTCGTGTTCCACAGCCGGTCCTGATCATCCCCTTATGCCGTGCTGAGCCTGGGCCAGGCACACTGGGAGCATGACGACTGGCGCTCCGCCCCCGACGTATCCCGCCCGGCCCCGGCGCTCCCGGCTGCGCACGTTTTTGCCGTTGGGTGTCGCCGCGTGGCTGGTGCTGGAGATCTGGCTGCTCACGGTGGTCGCGGGCGCGGCCGGTGGCTTCACGGTCTTCCTGCTCCTCGTCGCCGGATTCGTCGCCGGCTCCGCGGTGGTCAAGCGGGCCGGGCGGCGGGCGTTCCGGGCGCTGAGCGAGACGTTGCAACAGCAGCAGGGCGGTGCGGGTGAGCCGGGCGCCGGGAGTGAACCGGGCAAGAGCGAGGGCAACGGGTTCCTGATGCTGGGGGGCCTGTTGCTGATGCTGCCGGGGCTGGTGTCCGATGCGGTGGGGCTGGTGCTGCTGATTCCACCGGTGCAGAAGGCGTCGGGGCGCTATGCGGAGCGGACCTTCGAGCGGAAGATTCGGGAAGCAAGTTCCGGGGGCCTCGGGGATGCCTTTCAGCAGGCGCGGATTCATCGGCCCGACGGCAAGGTCGTGCAAGGGGAAGTGATTCGGGACGATGAGGGTTTCCGGGACGCTTCGCCGCCGCAGGGGCCGCGCCCGCCGTTGAACCGGTAAGGCGTTCTCCCGCCCCGCCGCCCCTGACCGTCCCATGCCGTCCGGTGCTCCAGGGGTTGGGTGCCCCTTCGATCCGGCTCGGGTGGCTCTTCGCCCGCGGCAGAGTGGGCTTCTCGCGTAGTTCCCCGAGCCCCTGACGGGGTGCGTGGGTCGCACAGGGCGCGCGAAAAGACCGCGGGCGCCGTACATGTTCGTACGGCGCCCACGGTCATCGGTTGCGCTGTTGTGGTTCCGCTAGGCCCCCAGAAGGGCGGGCTATGCGGACTTGCGGCTGTCTCGCGGATGTACCGCGATGTTCATCGCGCCGGAGCGGAGAACTGCGAGGCGCTCCTCGAGGACCTCTTCGAGTTCCTCACGGGTGCGCCGCTCCATCAGCATGTCCCAATGCGTACGCGCGGGCTTGGCCTTCTTTTCCTCAGGGCCGTCGCCGTCCACGAGGAGTGCTTGGACCCCGCAGACCTTGCACTCCCACTCCGGCGGAATCTCCGCCTCGACCGAGAAGGGCATCTCGAAGCGGTGCCCCTTCTCGCATGCGTACTCCACGGCCTGGCGCGGAGCCAAGTCGATGCCGCGGTCCGTCTCGTAGCTGGTCACCACGAGGCGCGTGCCGCGAAGAGCTCGCTCACTCATGAATCGTGCCTCCCGGGCTTGTCGCCCACAGGACAGGTGTCGCTGTCGTCGTCATCCGGTCAACGTCCGGTCGGCGGTAAAGATTCCCGTTGCGTGTCCCGATCCGGGTCACGCGTCGCCGTCGTAGCCGCCCTTGTTGTACCCACCCGCGCCCGGTTTGTCACATCTGACAGCAGATGTCACCCAGCGTTTCGGCATCTTTGACGCGCAGTAACGGTACGCCTGGCAGGCCAAACGCGTACACTACAGCCCTTTCGCTCCCGGCGCTAAATCCTGTCCGGTACGGGGTTGCCCGCGTCGCTGATCGCCCGGCGCACCGGAACCCTCGCGAGCAGGGCGAATCCCAGGACGAAGAAGACGACCAGGGAGATGATCGCGTCCCGATAACTTCCGGTCAGCTGGTATGTCACACCGAACAGCAGCGGGCCCAGCCAGCTCATGCCGCGGTCGCTCATCTCGTACGCGGAGAAGTACTCGGCCTCCTTGCCGGGCGGGACGAGGTGGGAGAAGAGGGAGCGGGAGAGTGCCTGGCTGCCGCCGAGGACCAGACCGATGCCCGAGGCGAGGACGAAGAACCACACGGGCGCCCCGGCCGGGAGGAAGTACCCGGCGGCGAGGATCACCGTCCACGCGACCAGGGAGCCGAGGATCGTGCGCTTGGCGCCGTAGCGCCGGGAGAGCCGGCCCATGCCGAGGGCGCCGCCCACCGCCAGGATCTGCACCAGCAGGACCGCCACGATGAGCGTGGACTGCTCCAGGCCGAGTTCCTCGGAGCCGTACACCGAGGCCTGGGAGATCACCGTCTGGATGCCGTCGTTGTAGACGAGGTAGGCGAGGAGGAAGCCCAGGGTCAGCGGGTGGCGGCGCATGTCGCGGACGGTCGCCGCGAGCTGGCGCAGGCCGGGGGCGGTCGCCTCCCCGGTCTCGCCCGCCGGGCTGCGGCGGTCGCGCAGGCGGCGGAGCGGGACGAGGGTGAAGGCGCCCCACCACAGGCCGGCCGAGGCCAGACAGATACGGACCGCCATGCCCTCCGAGACACCGAAGCTGTCGTGGGCGGTGAAGAGGATCAGGTTGGCGACGAGGACCAGCGCGCCGGCCGCGTAGCCGAACGCCCAGCCGCGTGAGGAGACGGCGTCGCGTTCCTCGGGGCGTGCGATCTGGGGGAGATAGGAGTTGTAGAGCATCATCGCCACGGACTGCGCCGCGTTCGCGACGATCAGCAGGACGCCGCCGAGGAGGTAGCGGTCGCCGTCCAGGCAGAACATGCCCGCGGTCGCGGCGGCGCCCACATAGGCGGCCGCGCCCAGGAGGGGCTTCTTGCGGCCCGTACGGTCGGCCGCCGCGCCCACCAGGGGCATGATCACGACGGCGAGGATCACCGACAGGGACACCGAGTACGCGAAGAAGGAGCCCGCGCGGACCGGTATGCCCAGCGGGTGCACGTAACCGTCGATGTCGGCGGCGGACTTGGCGACCGCGGTCAGATAGGGGCCGAGGAACACGGTCAGGACGCTGGTCGAGTAGACGGAGCAGGCCCAGTCGTAGACGTACCATCCCCGCTGTTCACGCCGCCTGCCCGCGGCCTCGTCGGCTGTGTCCGTCCGCACGGTGTCGGTGCCCACCCGTGCCCTCGCTTCCCCGTGAACGGTCCGCGCGAGGGCCTCAGACCCAGGTTCCCCGGTCCTCAAGCACCTTGCGCAGCGTGTCGATGTGATCGGTCATGATGCCATCGACGCCCAGGTCCAGGAGCCGGTGCATGGATTGCGGTTCGTTCACGGTCCAGACGTGGACGTGCAGCCCGCGCGCGTGGGCGGCGCGTACGAACCGGTGGTCGACCACGGGCACCCCGGACTGCGCCTGGGGCACCTGTGCCGCGACCGCCGAGCGGCGCACCGAGGCCGGAACGCCCCAGGATCGCAGCCGCAGCCCCAGGACCCCGCTCGCGCCGTACGAGGTGGCCAGGCGCGGCCCGGCGAGGCGCTGGGCGCGGGCGACCCGGGACTCGGAGAAGGAACCGACGCAGACACGGTCCCAGGAATCGGTGCGGGCGATGAGATTGAGGAGGGGGTGGAGGGCGGGCTCCGCCTTGATGTCGACGTTCCAGCGGACCTCGGGGAACGCTCCGAGGAGATCCTCGAAGAGGGGGACCGGCTCGACGCCCGCCACGCGCGCGTGCCCGATCTCCTTCCACGGCAGGTCCGCTATCCGGCCCGACCCGTCGGTCATCCGGTCCAGGGTCGAGTCGTGGAAGGCGACCAGCTTGCCGTCGAGCGTGGCGTGGACATCGGTCTCGATGTAGCGGTAGCCCGACTCCACCGCCCGCCGGAACTGGGCCATGGTGTTCTCCAGGCCGTCGGCCGCCCCGCCCCGGTGGGCGAAGGCGATCGGGCCCGGATGGTCTAGGTAGGGGTGGCGTACGAGGGCGGTCACCCGGGCAGTATGGCCCGCTCCGATGGACCGGTGGCAACGACCGTGCTGCCGGATTCCGAGGGGAGGGCGAACACGCGCAGGAAGAGCTGGGCGAGCGGGCCGATGGAGAGGGCGTAGAGGAGAGTGCCCACGCCGACCGTGCCACCGAGGGCGAAGCCGGTCGCCAGCACCGCCACCTCCACGGCCGTCCGCATCAGCCGGACCGAGCGTCCCGTACGGCGGTGCAGCCCGGTCATCAGGCCGTCGCGCGGGCCCGGTCCGAACCGGGCCGCGATGTAGAGGCCCGTCGCCACGCCGTTGAGCACGATCCCGCCGACGAGGAGGGGAATCCGTACGGCCATGGTGTGCGCCTCGGGCACCAGGGCCAGGGTGGCGTCCATCGCGATGCCCACCACGAAGACGTTGGAGACCGTGCCGAGACCGGGGCGCTGGCGGAGCGGGATCCACAGCAGCAGCACTATCGCGCCCACGATGATGGACACCACGCCGATGGTCAGGCCGGTCAGCTCCGCCAGGCCCTGGTGCAGCACGTTCCACGGTTCCAGGCCGAGTCCCGCCTGCACGAGGAGCGCGGAGCTGGCGCCGTACAGCGCGAGGCCGGTGTAGAGCTGGGTCAGCCGTCGGCCCAGACGGCGCTGTGGATGGTCCTGCGGGTCCTGTCGCAGATCCTGCTGCGGTTCGTGCGGTGGTTCGTGCGGTGGCTCGTGCGGTGGCTCGTGCTGTGTGGGCAAGACTTCCCCCTGGTGGTGCCGGTGGCCTGACGCATGACACTCTGTGGCTTGGAGAGTGCAGTCATCCATGGCCAATTCGGGGAAGGTGGACTGGAAATCATGGCGCAGTGGACTTCAGCGGTAGGAGCGGCCCAGCTCGCCCGGCTGCTCACCTCGCAGCAGGAGCGCCCCGCAGGCCCCGGCACCCGCCGCCCGCCCGCCTACCGTGCGCTCGCCGACGGGATCCGGCTGCTGGTGCTGGAGGGCCGCGTGCCCGTGGCCGCCCGGCTGCCCGCCGAGCGCGAGCTGGCCCTGTCCCTCTCCGTCAGCCGGACGACCGTCGCGGCGGCCTACGAGGCACTGCGCACGGAAGGGTTCCTGGAGTCTCGGCGGGGAGCGGGCAGCTGGACCGCCGTGCCGGCCGGGAAACCGCTTCCCGCACGTGGACTCGAGCCCCTCCCGCCCGAGGCGCTCGGCTCGATGATCGACCTGGGCTGCGCGGCCCTGCCCGCCCCCGAGCCCTGGCTCACCCGGGCCGTGCAGGGCGCGCTGGAGGAACTGCCGCCCTACGCCCACACGCACGGCGACTACCCGGCCGGGCTGCCCGCGCTCCGCTCCATGCTCGCCGACCGCTACACCGCGCGCGGCATCCCGACGATGCCCGAGCAGATCATGGTGACGACGGGGGCCATGGGCGCCATGGACGCGATCTGTCACCTCTTCGCGGGGCGCGGGGAGCGGATCGCGGTGGAGTCGCCGTCCTACGCCAACATCCTGCAGCTGATGCGGGAGGCGGGGGCGCGGCTGGTGCCGGTCGCCATGGCCGACGGGCTCGCCGGATGGGACATGGACCGGTGGCGGCAGGTCCTGCGGGACGCGGCGCCCCGGCTCGCGTACGTCGTCGCCGACTTCCACAACCCGACCGGCGCGCTCGCCGACGATGACCGGCGTCGGGGGCTCGTCGACGCGGCGCGGGGGGCCGGGACCGTGCTGGTCGCCGACGAGACGATGAGTGAGCTGTGGCTCGACGACGTCGAGATGCCGCGTCCCGTGTGCGCGTTCGATCCGGCGGGGTCCACCGTCATCACGGTCGGGTCGGCCAGCAAGGCCTTCTGGGCGGGGATGCGGATCGGGTGGGTGCGGGCGGCGCCGGATGTGATCCGGAGTCTCGTCGCGGCGCGGGCCTATGCGGATCTGGGGACGCCCGTGCTGGAACAGCTGGCCGTGAACTGGCTGATGAGTACGGGGGGTTGGGCGCAGGCCGTGGGGATCCGGCGGGAGCAGGCGCGGGGGAACCGGGACGCGTTGGTGGCCGCGGTGCGGCGGGAGCTGCCGGACTGGGAGTTCTCGGAGCCTCGGGGCGGGCTGACCCTGTGGGTCCGTACCGGGGGCCTGTCGGGGTCGCGGCTCGCGGAGGTGGGGGAGCGGGTGGGGGTTCGGGTGCCGTCCGGACCCCGGTTCGGGGTCGACGGGGCGTTCGAGGGGTATGTGCGGCTGCCGTTCACCGTGGGGGGAGCGGTCGCCGAGGAGGCTGCCGCGCGGTTGGCCGCTGCCGCGCGGTTGGTGCGGGACGGGGCGTCGGGCGGGACCGAGGGGCCGCGGACGTTCGTGGCGTGAGGCTCCGCCGGGTGGGCGCGCGGCGGTTGCCGTCGGGCGGGGCAGGGTTTCGCCTCCGGTGCCTGCCGGGTGCCGCTGCGCCCCCCGTGACGTGGGTCGCGGCACGGGGGCCCGCGGTGGGGCGGGGGAGCCTCAGGTCTCGGCCACCGCGGCTTTCGTGAGGGAGTCCGGTGGGGTCGTGTGCGGTGGGAGGAGGGCCAGGACCGCCTGGCGGTGGGGTTCGGGAGTGTTCTCGTCGTAGGGGTCCGGGGTGGTGGGGACCTGGAGGCGGAGGGTGGGTGCGGGGCCCAGACGGGCGTACCCCCGGCCCGGGGGGACGTCCGGGGTGGGGGTGGTGGGGGGTGCCGTGCCCAGGACCGCTTCCACTTGTTCGGGGGAGGCGGGGCCCAGAACCACGCGGGCGCGGGTGTGCCGGCGTACCGCGTCCGTGAGGGTGTCCAGGTGGTCGAACTGTTCGGTGATCACGACGGTGACGTTGACCGCGCGGCCGTGGCGCAGGGGGACCTGGAGGAGGGACTGCGGGTCGTGCCGGCCGTCGGTCGAGGCGAGGTGGGTCAGCACGCTCGGGCGGTCGAGAAGGAGCCACAGGGGCCGGCGGATGTCGTCCGGTGCGGATTGCCCCGCCTGGCGGGCCCGGTTCGTGGCGATCAGCCGGCGCTCCGTCTCCTGGGAGGCCCACTCCAGGCTCGCCAGGGCTCCGGAGAGACCGCACTCCACGGCGAGGACCCCGTCGCGGCCGGTGAGGCAGGCGTACTCGCCGCTGCCGCCGCCCTCGACGATGACGACGTCGCCGTGCTGGAGGGCCTGGAGGGCGATCGAGCGCAGGAGGGTCGTCGTACCGCTGCCCGGTTCGCCCACGGCCAGCAGATGCGGCTCGGTGGAACGCAGGCCGGTGCGCCAGACGACCGGCGGCACGTCGCGCTGCTCCTCGCCGGAGGAGAGGGGAAGGGTGCGCTGGACGTGGACGGCGTCGGTGAAGCCGAGCACCGTCTCGCCCGGGGCCGTCACGAAGCGCTGGGCGGTGATGTCGGTGGCGAGTGGGGGGAGGACGGCCACGGTGAGTTCGTTGCCTTCCTCGTCCCAGGTGAAACGGTACTCACGGCCGCGGCCCGCCTTGGCGTGCAGCAGCTGCTCGATGCGCGCGCGGGCCTCCGGCTCGCCGTCGGTGAAGTACGCGGGGTAGCGGATCAGCAGATGACAGACGCGGCCCGTGCCGTCGAACGCGTAGGTGGGGAAGGCCTTGTCCCAGGCGCCGCCGTGCGAGTAGAGGGGTTCGGGGTCCTCGGCGGCCGAGAAATAGGGGACCAGGGCTTCGTAGAGGGAGCGCAGACGCTGGGTCTGGGACTCGTCGGGGCCGACGGGCTCCCGGACGGCTCCTGCCCGGCCCGCCCAGGCTGCCGCCGCCATCAGGGCGATGACGGCGAGCAGCAGGCCGTACGGCACCAGGGTCACGACCAGGACGACCGAGGCCGCCAGGAAGAGCAGTGACCCGCGGCGGTCCTTCGGGGTCTCGGCCCATCTGCGCCGCCCGGCGGCGACCAGCCGGCGCAGTCCACGCGTGATCGTGATCAACGGGTGGAGCACGTCGGTGGCGCCGTCGGCGGCCGTCCGGGCCAGCTCCCGGCTCCTGGCGAGGTGCGCGCCGCCGGTGCTCAGAATGCGGGGGAGGGGGACCCGGGCCACAGCTGTCTCCTGGGGGTGCGTACGGATGGGGACGGGGTCAGAACTTGATCCCGCCGAGGAGGCTCGCGAGGCTCTCGCCGCCCGCCGTGATGCTCGGGGCGATGCCCGTGCTGGCGAGGTAGAACCCGAAGAGGGTGACGACGATGCAGTGCGAGGCCTTGAGGCCGTCCTTGCGGAAGAACAGGAAGACGATGACGCCGAGCAGGACGACGCCTGAGATGTTCAGGATCATTTGGGTTCTCCTGGTTGATGGGGACAGTCACCATGAGTTCTTCCAAGGTCACAGCATGTATCCATACGATAAAAGGTGCAACTGGGTGAAATTCGGCATATTTCGCCTGAGTGGCGGAATCCGGGTTGGGCCGTCCGGGCTGGGCTGTTGCGCACGACGGGACTCGGTGTGATCTTTGCCTCGGCTCTGTCCGCTGATGTGCGCGGTGAGCCAGTACCCTGGCGATTCACCCGTTCGGCTCGAAACGCGTTTGTGAGAGGTGGTCCCGGCGATGAGCGAAGCCCCCGACCCGGAGGTCGTGGAGCTGGCGACCAGGATCTTCGATCTGGCCCGACGGGGCGAGACCGAGGCGCTCGTGTCGTACGTCGACGCGGGGGTTCCGGCCGACCTCACCAATGACCGCGGCGACTCACTCGTGATGCTCGCCGCGTACCACGGTCACGCCGATGCGGTACGGGCCCTCCTGGCCCGTGGCGGTGCGGCCGACCGCGTCAACGACCGGGGTCAGACTCCCCTGGCCGGGGCGGTTTTCAAGGGCGAGGAAGGCGTCGTCCGGGTCCTTCTGGACGGCGGGGCCGACCCGGTCGCGGGCACTCCGAACGCGATCGACACCGCCCGGATGTTCGGCAGGAACGAACTGCTCGGACTGTTCGCAGCACACTGATCCACGTTTTCTGACCAGGTAAAACACGAAAGACGGGGGAGGCGGTACGGGGCCGCCGGATATTTCGGTCGCGGTAGGAAGAACCGCCGGGTCATCATGACGTCGTGATTCACGGACATGATGGCTGGGCAGCTGTTGCCGCACCGCGTGGGCCGTGATGCGGTCCGCATGGGCCACCGACGAGAGGCAGAGGAAGATGGTCTACAGCAAGCAAGAGACGGCGGGCGCCCCGACGTGTTGTCACGCGGCCAGGTAAAGCAAGATCCCCGGTTGCGTCGACGCTTGATGTGAGGCTGTTTCCCATGTTCGAACCGGTCATAGCGCCCAGCGGTACGCTGCTCGGCCTGCTGCAGCGGGGCCGCGGCGACGGCACCCTGCACGCGCTCACCGCCCCGCGGGCCGAGGCGCTCGCGGCACTGAACCACTGTGTGCTGAGCGACCCCCGCCACGACTGGCAGGTGGAGAACCGCTCCCTGTACTACGCCCGTCTCTACCTCGATCTGAGCGGCGAGCTCGACGAGATCGAGCGGCACCTCTTCGACGCCGAGGACGTGCTGGACTCCGACGAGTCACGCACCGGGCTGGCCCTCGCGGTCCTCGGGCACCTCGCCTCGTACGGCAGGCGGGACGCGCTCGAACTGCTGCGCGGCTACGCCGCCGTGGGCACCAGCTGGGCCTGGGCCCTCGACGAGCTGGCCCTCAGGGACGACGACGAAGGGCTGCGCGCCCTCGCCGAACCCGTCCTGGCCCGCTTCGCCACCGATCCGGAGGGCGAGGCCGAGCTGGCCGCCGCCGTCCGCGACGCCTTCGAACCCCGGCCCTGGCGGCTGTGGGCCGACGATCCCCGCGACGCGATCGCCACCCGCGTGCGTGCCGCCCACGAGACCGGCTGCTTCGACCGCTGGCAGCGGCAGATGCGCCCGACCGGCCCTCGGCCCGGGTGGAGCGTCCAGGCCGTGTTCGAGTGGGCCCAGCAGGGCATCGAACGCGGAGCCGTCCTCCATGTGCCGGCCGCCCGGTGTCTCACGGCCGTCGCCGGCCCCGAGGACCGGCCCGAGATCCTCACGGCCGCCCGGTCCGGGGACGACGGCGCCCGCTGCACCGCCCTGCGCTACCTCGCCGACGGCAACGATCCCGACGCCCTCGAACTGATCGAGGGCGCCGTGAGCGACGGAACGACGATGGTCGTGGAGGCCGCCGTCGACGCCTTCGAACGGATGCGCAGCATGGCCGCCGTCGACCGGGCGCGCGGCTGGGTGCACCGGCCCGACCCACTGGGCGCCGCCGCCGGACGCATGCTCGCCTGCCTCGGCGGAGCCAAGGACAGCGACCTGGTGCTCGGCGCGCTGCGGGAGGCCGTACGCGGAGAAGGGCCCGACGCGCCGACCCTGTGGACGCTCGTCGACGGCACCGGCCGTCTGGGCATCGTCTGCGCCGCGCCCGTCCTGCGCCACATCTACCGCGAGACCGCCTCCTCCCACCTCCGTGGCCGCGCCGCCCGCGCGCTCGCCGCCACCGACCCCTCCTTCCCGGCCGGCTTCGCCGTCGAGTGCCTCTGGGACTGCGAGGAGACCACCCGCGAGATCGCCGCCCGGCACGCCGAGACGGGTGACACGCGAGTCGTCGACCAACTCCGCCGGCTCGCCGCCGACCCGGCCGAGGAGGCCGAGGTCCAGACAGCCGTACGCAGCCGAATCGGTCCAGACATGCCCGCAATGTGAACACCGGGTGGCTCGGACGCCAGGAGGGCATGGACGCCGCCTGACCTGGACATGTGCGCAGCGCAACGCTCATGGGACGTTATCCGCCCGGAAAGATCCACGTTGACGCGGCC
Organism: Streptomyces europaeiscabiei; assembly: GCF_001550375.1. Taxonomy (GTDB): domain Bacteria; phylum Actinomycetota; class Actinomycetes; order Streptomycetales; family Streptomycetaceae; genus Streptomyces; species Streptomyces europaeiscabiei. The sequence continues at coordinate 34,672 of NZ_LRTR01000506.1, forward strand.
ACGTCCAGCACGACGACAACACGGGTATGCGTGTCGTCATAGTGACCGAGTCCTTTCCCCCCGATGTGAACGGCGTGGCCCACTGCGCCCTGCAGACCGCGCGCCACCTCGTCGCGCGGGGGCACGCCCCGCTCGTCGTGGCCCCGGCCACCGCCCAGGGAGCCGGAGCAGACCTCCGGGCGCCGTGTCCCGTGGTCCGCGTCCCTTCCCTTCCGCTCCCGGGCTACCCCCAGGTCCGGGTCGCCCTGCCCAGCCGCCGGGTCGCCGCGGCGATCGTCGAACACCGGGCCGACATCGTCCACCTGGCCAGCCCCTTCGTCCTCGGCGTGCGGGGCATGGCGGCCGCCGCGCGCCTGGGTGTCCCCGCCGTCGCCATCTACCAGACCGACCTCGCCGGATACGCCCGCACCTACGTCCACGCCGGCGAGACGGCGGCCTGGCGGCGCATCCGTTCCGTGCACGCCGCCGCCGACCGCACCCTCGCCCCGTCCACCGCGGCCCTGCGCGACCTGGAGGCACACGGGGTCCCCCGGGTCAGCCTGTGGCCGCGCGGGGTGGACACCGCCCGATTCCGCCCCGGCCTGCGCGACGAGGCGCTGCGCCGCGAACTGGCGCCCGGCGGTGAGCTGATCGTCGGTTACGTCGGCCGCCTCGCCCCCGAGAAGCAGATCGAGTTGCTGGCCGGAGTGTGCGGCCTGGACGGCGTACGCGTCGTCGTCGTGGGCGACGGGCCCAGCGAGCCAGGCCTGCGCGAGGCCCTGCCCGGAGCCGTCTTCCTCGGCCGCCGCACCGGCGACGATCTCGCCCGCATCTTCGCCTCGTTCGACGTCTTCGCCCACACCGGCCCCTTCGAGACCTTCTGTCAGACCGTGCAGGAAGCCATGGCCAGCGGGGTTCCCGTCGTGGCGCCCGCCGCCGGAGGCCCGCTGGACCTCGTCGCCCACGGGCGCACGGGGCTCCTGGTCCCGCCGCGCGACGCGGCCGCAGTACGCGACGCCGTGTGGTCCCTGGCCGCCGATCCGGCGCTCCGGGCCGCGTACGGTTCCGCCGGACGGGCCATGGTCGAGGGGCGCACCTGGGCGGCCGTCGGCGATCAGCTCATCGGGCACTACGCCGATGTGCTGACGGCGCGGACGGCGGTGGCGGCATGAGCGGGGCCCCCGACCAGAGGCTGCGGATCGTCCGGATCGCCAACTTCGTCGCGCCCTCCTCGGGCGGTCTGCGGACCGCGTTGCGAGAGCTGGGCAAGGGTTTCGAGGCGGCCGGGCACGAGGCCGTGCTCGTCGTGCCCGGTGAGCGCCACACCGACAGCGCGACCGAGCAGGGGCGGGTGATCACCCTGCCCGGGCCGCTGCTGCCGGGGACCGGTGGCTACCGCGTCCTCACGGACAAGCGTCGGGTGGCCGGCCTGCTGGAGTCGCTCGCGCCCGACCGGCTGGAGGTCTCCGACCGGACCACGCTGCGCTGGACCGGGGCGTGGGCCCGGCGGGCCAGGGTCCGTGCGGTGATGGTCTCGCACGAGACCGCCGACGGGGTGCTGCGGACCTGGGGCCTGTCCGAGGGGATGGCCCGGCGGGCCTCCGACGCCCTCAACGTCCGTACCGCCCACACCTACTCGCGGGTGGTGTGCACCACCGAGTTCGCCGAACGGGAGTTCGTACGGATCGGTGCCCGGAACGTCGTCCGGGCGCCCCTGGGCGTCGACCTGGCGGGACGGCATCCCGCGCTGCGGGACCCGGCGCTGCGCGAGCGGTACGCGCGCACAGACGACGTTCTGCTGGTGATGTGCTCCCGGCTGTCCGTCGAGAAGCGGCCCGGTACGGCCGTCGACGCCCTGGAGGCGCTGCTGCGGCGCGGACGGCGGGCCGTGCTGGTCGTCGCCGGGGACGGGCCGCTGCGCGGCAGGCTCGAACAGCGGGCCAAGGGGCTGCCGGTGACCTTCCTGGGGCATGTCGGAGACCGCGGCGCGCTGGGCGCCCTCCAGGCCTGTGCCGATGTGGCCCTGGCCCCCGGGCCCGCCGAGACGTTCGGCCTCGCCGCGCTGGAGGCGATGGCCTGCGGGACACCCGTGGTGGCCAGCTCGTCGTCCGCGCTGTCGGAGGTGGTCGGGTCGGCCGGGGCCACGGCCCCCGACAGCGGGGAGTCCTTCGCGGACGCCGTCGAACTGCTGCTGGACCGGCCCGAGGAGGACCGCAGGGAGGCGGCACGCGCGCGTGCCGAGTGCTTCGGCTGGCAGACCGCGGTGGACGCGTTCCTCGCCGCGCACGACGCGACCGTCGGGCGCTCGGTGCGGGAGGGCGTCGGATGAGAGCCCCGCGGTTCGTGGCCCTCGGCGACTCCCTCACCGAGGGCGTGGGCGACCCCGTCGAAGGCGGTTGGCGGGGCTGGGCCGCGCTCCTCGCCGACGGGCTCGGACCGGGCGTGGAGTTCACCAACCTGGCCGTCAGCGGCTCCCAGACGCGCGACGTGCTCGACCGGCAGCTGTCCGCCGCGCTCGCGCTCCGCCCGGACATCACCTCCGTCGTCGTCGGCGTCAACGACACTCTGCGCTGCACCTTCGACATCCACGCCGTCGCCGCCCGCCTCGACGAGATCTACGGGGCCTTCCGGGAGCGGGGCACGGTGCTGCTCACCGCGTGTCTGCCCGATCCCGGGGCGATGCTCGGCCTGCCCGGGGCGCTGGCCAGGCCGCTGGCCCGGCGGCAGCGGGCCGTCAACAGCGTCGTCCACGCCCTGTCCGAGCGTCACGGGGCGGTCCATCTGCATGCCGCGGAGGGCGCCTGGCTGACGGACCGCGCGATGTGGAGCGCGGACCGGCTGCACCCCGGTGAGCGGGGGCACCGGCAGCTCGCCGTCCGCTTCCACACCCTGCTCACGGAGGCGGGGATCGCCACGGGTCCCGCTCCTTCCGAGGAGCCGGAGCTCGCGGTGCCCACGCGCAGCGCCGGTCTCTGGTGGCTGGCCACCGCGGGGACTGGCTGGGTGGCCCGGCGCTGCACCGACCTGCTGCCGCAGCTCCTCGCCCTCGCCGCAGCCGAGGTCCGCCACAAGGCCCGCGGCACCAGCGCCCGGCTCGACCTGTCCGCCTCCCACGCGGTCGCGTCGGCCCTGGCGGCGCTGTCCGCACCGGATAGGCGGCCGGAGGTGGCGTGAGGCGGCACGAGAGGAACGGCGCCGGTCAGCGGCGGTGTCGTACGGCGACGAACCGCACCGGTGTGCCCGGCACGGCCTGGGCCGCGCCGGGCAGGTCCGCCGGGTGGACCACCGCGATCACCGGGTAGCCCCCGGTGGTCGGGTGGTCGGCGAGGAAGACGACCGGGCGGCCGTCCGGTGGCACCTGGACGGCGCCCAGCACCATTGCCTCGCTGGGCAGTTCACCCGCCCGGGAGCGCTCCAGGGCGGGCCCCTCCGTGCGCAGCCCGATGCGGTTGCTCGCCGAGGAGACGGCGTAGGGGCTCCTGGTGAGGGTGCGCAGCGCCGCGTCCGTGAACCAGCCGTCGCGCGGGCCCAGGGTGACGCGCAGGACGAGCTCCGAGGGCGGCGCCGGGTGCGGGACGACGTCCACGCGCGCGTGGAGGCGGCTCGGGCGGCCGAGCGGGAGCACCGTGCCGTCCGTCAGCGGCGGCGGGCCGAGGCCGGACAGCAGGTCCGTGGAGCGGCTGCCGAGGACCGGCTCCACGGTCACACCACCGGAGACGGCGAGATAGCCGCGTACGCCGCAGCGCGCCGCCCCGATGTCCAGCACCGCCCCGCCGGGGACCCGTACGGGCGCACCCCAGGCCACCGGGCGGCCGTCCACGGTCACCGGGCAGGGGGCACCGCCGACGGCCACGGTGACCGCCGAGCGGGGCCGCACGGAACAGCCGGTGAGGGTGGTCTCCAGGACGGCCGCGTCCGGGGAGTTGCCCACCAGACGGTTGACCAGGGCGGCCGCCGGCGCGTCCAGGGCGCCCGAGCGGGGCACGCCGAGGTGGGCGTGGCCGGGGCGGCCCCGGTCCTGGACGGTGGTCAGGGCACCGGCCCGGACGACGACGAGGGCGCGGTCGGTCACGGCACCGCCACCGGTGTGAAGCGGACCCGGGTGCCCGGCGCCAGCAGAGCGGCCGGCACGCGCGCGTGGTCCCACAGAACGGCGTCCGTCGTACCGATCAGCTGCCAGCCGCCCGGGGAGGAGCGCGGGTACACGCCGGTGTACGGGCCGGCCAGGGCGACCGACCCCGCGGGGACGGCCGTACGCGGAGTCGCCCGGCGCGGGACCTCGCGGGGCAGCCCCGTGAGGTAGCCGAAGCCCGGGGCGAAGCCGCAGAAGGCCACGCGGTACTCGGCCGCCGCGTGGATGTGTGCCACCTCGGCCACGTCGACACCCCAGTGGGCGGCGACGTCCGGCAGATCGGGGCCGTCGTACCGTACGGGGATCTCGACGGCTTCCTCCGCGCGCGGGGGGACGGGCGGAATGTCCCAGGAGGCGAGGCGCCCGGCGAGGCGGGACGGGTCGTCGAGGCCGTCCAGGAGAACCGTACGGGCGGCGGGGACGATCTCGGCCGCCGACAGCTCGCCCGTCGCGCGGCGGCGCAGCAGCTCGGCGTGGAGCGCCTCGGCCTCCTCGCCCGTGCCCACCTCGATCAGCAGCGCGCGGTCCCCGACCGGGAGCGCCCTCATGAGAACGCCTCCACCCGCACGCCCGTCGCCGCCAGCTCGGCCCGCACCCGCCGGGCCAGCTCCACCGCGCCCGGCGTGTCACCGTGCAGGCAGAGGGAACGGGCCCGGACGGGGACGCGCTCCCCGGAGCGGGACACGACCGTGCCGGAGCGGGCCAGGCCGAGCGACCGCTCCACCACGGCGTCGGCGTCCGTGATCACGGCGCCCTCCTGGCCGCGCGGCACCAGAGTGCCCCGGTCGGTGTACGCGCGGTCCGCGAACGCCTCGGTGACGGCGGGCAGGCCGGCCCCCTCGGCCAGTTCGAGGAGGCGTGAGCCGGGCAGGCCGAGGACCGGCAGCGTGGTGTCGGCGAGGAGCACCCCGGCGACCACCGCCGCCGCCTGCTCCTCGTCGTGCACGACCCGGTTGTAGAGCGCGCCGTGCGGCTTCACGTACGACACGCGTGTGCCCGCCGCGCGGGCGAAGACCTCCAGGGCACCGATCTGGTACGCCACCTCGGCCGTCAGTTCGGCGGGCGGCACGTCCATCGCGCGCCGCCCGAAGCCCGCCAGGTCGCGGTAGGAGACCTGGGCCCCGACCCGTACGCCGCGCTCGGCCGCCAGCTCGCAGACCCGCCGCATGGTGACCGCGTCCCCGGCGTGGAAGCCGCAGGCCACGTTGGCGCTGGTGACGACGGACAGCAGCTGCTCGTCGTCGGTCAGCGTCCAGCGGCCGAAGCCCTCGCCGAGGTCGGCGTTGAGATCGATGGAGCTCATGAATGCCATTCTCCCGCTTGTTCGTCAAAGGACGCGGTACTGCTCGTCGCGGGCGTCGGTCAGGAACATCTGGCCCGGTGCGTGGGTGATCGCGAACGGTGGGCGCGAGGCCATCACCGCGGCCTGGGGTGTCACCCCGCAGGCCCAGAACACCGGGATGTCGTCCGGTTCGGCGACCACCGGGTCGCCGAAGTCGGGGCGGGACAGGTCCGCGATGCCGAGGCCCGCCGGCTCGCCGCAGTGCACCGGGCCACCGTGCACGGCCGGGAGCAGACTGCTCTCCCGGATCGCGGCCGCCAGGTGCTCGGGCGGCACCGGACGCATCGACACCACCATCGGGCCGCGCACCCGCCCGGCGGGCCGGCACGCGCGGCCGGTGACGTACATGGAGACGTTGCGGCCCTGCTCGATGTGGCGCATCGGAACGCCCGCCCCGGTCAGCGCCCACTCGAAGGTGAAGCTGCATCCGATCAGGAACGACACGAGGTCCTCCCGCCAGACGTCGACCACGTCCGTCGGTTCGGCCGTCAACTCGCCGTGTTCCCAGACGCGGTAGCGCGGCAGGTCGGTGCGCAGGTCCGCGCCCCGGGCGAGCGGGGTCGTCCACGCACCGGCGTCCGTGACGTCGAGCACGGGGCAGGGCTTGGGGTTGCGCTGGCAGAACAGCAGCATGTCGTACGCCCAGTCGGCGGGCACCGAGACGAGGTTCGCCTGGGTGTGCCCGGCGGCGACCCCGGCGGTGGGGCCGGACACGCCCGAACGGAACCGGGCACGCGCCTCTTCGGGGGTCCACGCGTGCGCGTGCGGGTCGACGAGGGTCATGGGGCGGTCAGAGGGACGGTCGTGCTCGCCGCGGTCCGAGAGGCGGTCCTGTGTGGTCACGTGGTTCACACGAGTTCCTTTCCGCGTGTTTCCGGGAGGCCGAGCAGGGCCGCAGCCGCCAGGCCGTAGCCGATCGCGCCGAAGACCAGCGCGCCGCCGACGCCCCAGCTGTCGGCCAGGAAGCCGACCGTGGTGGGGAAGACGGCGCCCACCGCGCGCCCGGTGTTGTAGGTGAAGCCCTGCCCGGTGCCCCGGACGGCCGACGGGTACAGCTCGCTGAGGAAGGAGCCGAAGCCGCTGAAGATCGCCGACATGCAGAACCCCAGCGGGAAACCGAGCACGAGCAGCAGGGTGTCGGCGCCGCTCGGGATGTTCGCGTAGGCCAGGATGCACAGTGCCGAGAGCACGGCGAAGAGCCAGATGTTCCGCCGGCGGCCCAGCCGGTCGGTGAGATAGCCGCCGGTCAGGTAGCCGATGAAGGCGCCGGAGATCAGGAAGGTGAGGTAGCCGCCGGTGCCGACGACCGACAGGCCCCGCTCCGTCTTCAGATAGGTGGGAACCCAGGTCGCGAGCGTGTAGTAGCCGCCCTGGACACCGGTGGAGAGCAGCACCGCGAAGACCGTGGTGCGCAGCAGGCCCGGCGTGGTGGGCGTGCCCGGCCGGAAGATCGCGGTGAACGAACCCTTCTCGGCGCTCTTCTCGCGTGCGGCCGCGGCCTGCGGGGCGTCCTCGACGGAGCGGCGTACCCAGATCACGAGCAGCGCGGGCAGCGCGCCGGTCCAGAACATCACGCGCCAGGCCAGGTCGTCGTCGAGGAAGGTGAAGACCGTCGTGTAGACGATCACGGCCAGTCCCCAGCCCACGGCCCAGGAACTCTGGATCGCGCCGAGCGTGCGCCCCCGGTGCTTGGCGCTCGCGTACTCGGCGACCAGGATCGCGCCGACCGCCCACTCGCCGCCGAAGCCCAGCCCCTGCAGGGCTCGGAAGACCAGCAGGGTCTCGTAGTTGGGCGCGAAGCCGCAGGCCACGGTGAACACCGCGTAGGTCACCACGGTGATCATCAGCGCCTTGACCCGGCCGATCCGGTCCGCGAGCACGCCCGCGGCGGCACCGCCGATCGCCGAGACGACCAGGGTGACCGTGGTGAACAGCCCGGTCTGGCCGTTGTCCAGGCCGAAGTAGGCCGTGAGCGCGACCATGCTCAGCGGCAGCGTGAAGTAGTCGTACGAGTCGAGCGCGTAGCCGCCGAACGCGCCGCCGAAGGCGCGGCGGCCACGCGGACCGAGGGCGCGCAGCCAGCCGAACGCGCCGTCGTCGCCGGCCGGTCCACCCGTGTCGGGCAGGTCCGTGGAGGTCGGGGCCTGGGAGGGAGGGGTCGTACTCATGGGCACCTCGCGGTGAGGGAGAGGGTGCGTGAGATCTGAGCCGTGTCGTGCGGGAGCCGGAGCGGGAGCGGGGTGGCGCCGGGGGTCTGGCGGTGCGGCACCTGCCCAGCAAGGTAGAGGATCGTTGAACGATCCTTCAATACCCATGTTGTCTCGTTCTTGTCTCTGCGGTTGAATTCCGGGCATGGCCGCCGAACTGACCGGACTTGCCGACGACCGCGCCCTCCTGGGGCGCACCAGCACCGCCGAGCGGGTTTCGGACATCCTCCGGAGCCGGATCGCCGAGGGCTTCTTCCCGCCCGGGACACGGCTGTCCGAGGACAGCATCGGCGGCGCCCTCGGCGTCTCCCGCAACACCCTCCGCGAGGCGTTCCGCCTGCTCACCCATGAACGACTCCTCGTCCACGAGCTGAACCGCGGTGTCTTCGTGCGGGTGCTGACCGTCGAGGACGTCGAGGACATCTACCGCACCCGCCGCCTCGTCGAATGCGCCGTCGTACGCGGCCTCGGGGCCCCGCCGTACGGCCTCGGCGGGCTCACCGAAGCCGTCGCGGAAGGGCAGCGGGAGGCCCGTGAAGGTGACTGGAAAGGTGTCTCCACCGCCAACATCCACTTCCACCGCGAACTGGTCGCCCTCGCCGGCAGCGCCCGCACCGACGAGCTGATGCGCAGTGTCTTCGCCGAACTCCGGCTGGCGTTCCACGTGGTGGACAATCCACGCAAGTTGTACGAGCCGTATCTGGCGCGGAATCTCCTCATCCTGCAGACGCTGCAGCAGGGGGACCGGGACGAGGCCGAGCGGTTGCTGGCGGACTACCTCGACGATTCGCTGAAGAACCTGGTGGACGTGTACGGGCGACGGGTCGCCGACGTCCCCTGAGACGCCGTGCCCGGCCCCGCCCGGCGGAACGATTTGGGTCGTTGTCGGACCCAGGACCTAGTCTGTGCACCGTGACTTCACCCGCATCGACGGACCGTGTTCCGCCGCAGCTCGGCGCGGGGCCGCGCCCAGCGCCGGGCCCGGCCGCCGACGAGGGACTGGCGCGGCGGCTGCGCGCGCTCGCCTGCACCGCGCCGCTGCACGACCTGGACGCGCGCAAGGCGAACCTCGCCGGTGAGTACTCGGTGTACGGCATGGCGGAGGTCGCCCTTTCCGCCATCGACCTGGTCACACTGAACATGGACTTCGACACGGGCGCGGACCACGACCAGGTCGTCGCCCGCCTCATCCCGCGCATCGCGGCCCAGGCCCCGCACCGACCCGTCGAGGAACACGAGCGGGTGGCCCGCTGGGTCCTGGAGAACCTGATCAACGTCGGCAGTGTCGACCGCGGCTTCCGGGCCGTGTACGGGACGTTCGCGCCCGACGGCACCTATGTCCGCCGCGACTACGACTTCAAGCTGATCGAGGAGGTCCCCGGCTACGGGGGCGGCGTCTACCTCCGTACGACCGACGAGGCCGTCAACGTCCTCGTGGGTGCCCTCGACACCGATGTCACCAGCGCCCAGATCGCCGCCGAGGTCAAGCTGGAGGTCCTGATCAGCCGGGGCCGGCTCGCCGACGCGCAGCTCGCCGCCGAGCAGGCGCGCTACCGGACCGTGCAGTACTCGGAGACGCTGCGCAGGGCGCTGGACGCCACCCGGCGCAACGTCCGCGCGGTCGACTGGCTCCAGACCGTGCCCGACATGATCGCCGAGGCGCTCGACCACGTCGCCGACCGCTACCGCCACGAGAACGCGATCCTCACCAACATCCGCAAGGCCCGCGACGAGTCCGAGGAGCCCGAGCACAAGCGGCGCGCCGCGGAGCTTGTCGACATCGTCAAGGACTGCATCCGACGGCACACGCAGTTGCAGTCCCGGCTGCTGGAGGCAGGTCCGCTGTTCCGCGCGGAGCAGGACCGGCAGGCCTTCGCCACACCGATGACGACCTCGGGGACGGATCTCTACGGGCACCTCCTCGCGCCGCTGCTTCCGCTGCCCGTGGAGCAGGCCAGGCGGGTGACCGACGCGTTCTTCGCGCGCGGGACGGGGCTGCGTACGCCCGGGTCCGTACGGGTGGGGGACCTCGTCGATCTGCTGTTCACGCCGCCGGTGGAGCGGGAGCACCTCGGGGCGGAGATGCCGGAGCCGGATCTGATCGCCACGCCCGACGACAGCCGGTTCAGCGAGGAGCAGTTGGCTGCGGCGAAGGTGCTGCTGGATCTGCCCGCGGACGCGCCTCGGCGGTTGTCGGGGCTGCTGGCGGAGGCGCGGCTCCAGGATCCGGAACTGCCGTATCTGGTAGCTCTGTTGGCTGTGCACGCCGCGAGTCCGCCGGTCGGTACGGCTTATCGGCAGGGCGAGGAGAAGCTGTTGTTCGCCGTGGACGACGGGACGGAGCTGGACGATCCCGAGTTCGGCGGGGCCGATCTGATCGTGGGGATGGCCTTGTTGGATGCGGCGGGGATGGCAGCCGATCGGGAGGCGGCGTGAACGCTCCGCCGACGGAGCCGGAGAGCCGTCGGTCGTGTGTCGGCTGCGGGTCGTCCGTGACTGATCGCGCAGTTCCCCGCGCCCCTGACCCTGCCGTCCCGCCCTCTTGCCCTGAGATCAAGGAGTTCCTGCCGTGAGTGAGCATGTCGAGTGGAGTGAGCCGGAGACGGCTGCCGCTCCGGTGGCCGCTGCCCTCACTCCCGCCGACGCCGCCGATGCCGCTCGGCTCGTCGCCTTCGGACTCCAGCCGAAGCTGCAGCCCGCCCGGGACCAGGAGTACGGGGAGCTGCTGCGGCGGTATCGGGAGGATCCGGCGTTCGCCCGGCTCGCCGACGCCGTGGCCACCGGGCTGGGGCTGGTCGTGCTGGAGGTGTCGCCGCGGGCGGGGATGGCGGTGACGGCGGCCGAGGACTCGGTGTTCGCCGTCCGGATGGGCGACTACGCGCGGCGGACGTCCGCGGACTCGGTGGACCGGTTCCTGCACGGTCTGGCGCATCTCGCGGTGGCCGCGATGGCGTTTCCGCGGCCGGAGGACCTCGCGGACGACGGATACATCGGGCGCGTGTCGGTCAACGGGGTCGACGCCTTCGTACGGCAGGCCTGCCGGCGGCTGGAGGAGCGGGCCGAGGAGCAGGGGGAGAACACCGACCCGGCGACCGACGCGCCGAGCCTGGAGTCGGCCTGGCGGATCTGGGCCAGACGCAGCTCCACCGGGGCCACCAAGGACGCGCGCCGACTGGCCGGGTCCACCACCGGCATCATCGGCAAGGCGGTGGGCTTCCTGACCGACTCGGGGTTCCTGCAGCGCACCGGGGACGACAACGGCGGTACGTATCGGACGACCGCGCGTTATCAGCTCCAGGTACGGGACATGGCGGGCAGCGCCGCGATGGCCGAACTGCTGGAGCTGGGCATCGTGCCGGTCACCGACGGCTCGGCCACGCTGCTGCCCGCCGAGGAGAGCGACGATCTGGAGCTGGTGGCCGACGCCGGCCTGCCGTTCCACTCCTGATCACCACGACCACCCGCACGCCCCTACGACCACACCCGACGGCCCGCCGTCACGACCGCACCGCACGAACCACCCTTACGACCGCGAAAGTCCGCCGCCATGTACGAGCTGTCCCGGGTCCGCCTCTACTCCATCGGGCCGGCCGGTGCGCGTTACGCCGACACCGTGCTGGACCTGCGGGGTGTGGGCGAGTACGTGCCCGACCCCGCGCCGCAGCAGGCGGAGTTCTTCGAGGAGGAGCCGACCGGGCCGCCGCGCCGGCCGGCACCGGCCGGTGTGCTCTTCCTGGAGAACGGCGGCGGCAAGTCGGTCCTGCTCAAGCTGATCTTCTCGGTGATGCTGCCGGGCCACCGGAACACCCTGGGCGGTGCCAGCTCGGGTGTGCTGCGGAAGTTCCTGCTCGCCGACGACTGCGGGCACGTCGCACTGGAGTGGCAGCACACGCTGACCGGTGAATGCGTCGTCGTGGGCAAGGCGAGCGAGTGGCGGGGGCGGCAGGTCTCCAACGACCCGAGGAAGTTCGCCGAGGCCTGGTACTCCTTCCGGCCCGGTCCGGGGCTGAGCCTCGACAACCTGCCCGTGGCCGAGTCCACCGCCGTGCGGCCGCCCGTCGAGGGCGCGTCCGGCGCGCAGGGCCGGCGGCGGACCATGAAGGGCTTCCGGGACGCCATCACCGAGGCGGGCAAGGCGTATCCGCACATCGAAGTGCACTGGGAGGAGATCCACGACCGTTGGAACGAGCATCTGACGGACCTCGGTCTCGACCCGGAACTCTTCCGCTACCAGCGGGAGATGAACTCCGACGAGGGCGAGGCCGCCGGACTGTTCGCGGTGAAGAAGGACTCCGACTTCACCGATCTGCTGCTGAGGGCCGTCACCGACACACGTGACACGGACGGCCTGGCCGACCTGGTCGGCGGGTTCGGCGACAAGCTCGGGCGGCGGGCCGAGTTGATCGCCGAACGGGACTTCACCGCCGGATCCGTTGATCTGCTGGGCCGGATCGTCGAGTCCGCCGAGGGACGGTCACGGGCACGGGACATCCACGCGGGCGCCGAGCGGCGCACCCGCACCCTGGCCCGACGTCTTTCGGCTCGGGCCGCCCGGGAGCGGCTGCGGGGCACCGATCTCGCCCAGCGGGTCACCGCCGCCGCGTACGCCGTCACCCATTCCGAGGCCGCCCGCGACCGCAGCGCGCTGATCGCGGCCGAACTCGCCTACCGGCACGCCTCGTTGGCGCTGGCCGCCGCGGAGAAGTCGGCCGCCGCGCAGAAGCGCGAGCTGGCCGACGCGCGCACCCTGCACTCCGCCTGGCAGGCGGCCGAGGCCGTGCTCAGGCACCGGACGGCCGCCGACCGCGTGGCACGGGTGGCCACCGCCATCCAGGAGGCCGAACGGGACGCCGCCCCGGC
>NZ_LRTR01000507.1 GCF_001550375.1 Streptomyces europaeiscabiei
GAGCGCCGAGGGCACGGGTGGCGCCGCGGCCGGGAGGACCACCGGAGCCGGTGGCGGAGCGGCCGACGGCTTCCGTACGGCGGACGAGCGTGCCTGTTCCGACGGCTCCCTCACCCCCGAGGAGCTGGACCGTTTCGCCGACGAGCTGCGTGAGCTGCTCGACGACAACGTGTCGTCCGCCGAGCGTCACCTCTTCGAGCTGCGCACCGCCGCGGCCGACGACTCCCGCATCCTGGGCGCCCTCGGCGACGGCGGGCTGCTGCCGCCGGGCCCGGACGTCCTGGCGACGGTCGAGTTCCTCGGCGAGCACGGGATCCCGGCCCTGCCCGGCTGGCGCTACCTCGCCCAGGCCGTGGACCCCGTCGACCACGCGCGCGTGCTGGCCGCACGCCCGGAGCTGGTCGACGGCGTGATCATCACCGACCCGGCCTCGCACGCCCGGGCCCGCGAGGCGCTCAGCGACGCGGCACTGCTCCCGAGGTCCGCCGTGGCCGTCGGTACGGCGGCCGCCCTGCTGGCCCCGACACCGCCTGTGGACGCGGGCGACGGCCCCACTTCCGAGGTGTTCCTCGTTCCGCCGAACCCGGCCATGCACGACGAGCACGCGGCCGACGAGGAGCGCCAGGCGCTGCGCGCACGGGCGACCGAGCGGGACGAGGAGATCCGGGAACTCGCGGCACGCCTCGGCAAGGACCGTGAGCTGGCGGCCCGGCTCTCCTCGTGGCGCACGGGGTGCCCGGCGGGCAGGCTCACCGAGCTGGCCGGTGCCGCGCAGGAGACGCGTGCGTTCGCCGAGGAGTCCGAGGCGGAGCTTTCGGAGGCGCGGACCGTGCGGGCCGAGGCCGAGGAGGCGGCCGCCGAGGCGGCCCAGGTACGCGACGAGCGGCAGGAGGCCGTACAGGTGGGCGCCGTCACGCCGGATGCCGTGGAGCCCGGCGATCCGCGGGCCGAAGACACCGAC
>NZ_LRTR01000508.1 GCF_001550375.1 Streptomyces europaeiscabiei
CCGCGCCACCCAGCGCGGCGCCGACGACGCCCGCCGCACCGCACGTGCGCTGCGCGCCGAGCGCGCGGAGATCGCAGGCGCCCCCGACGACGTACCGGAGACGGACTCCGATGCGCAGAAGCACCCCCTCGCGGCCCTCCGCGAGGCCTACCGTGCCGCCTCCCAGGTGTACGAGAAGGTCGGCGTCGGCGCCGATCTGCGCGCCGAGCAGGCGCGGGCCGAGAGCGACGAGAGCTCCGCCATCGCCGACCTCGGCCGGTTGACCAACAAGGTCCGCAACCGCGCCGAGCAGCTCCTGCAGTCACCCGACGGCTCCGACGGGCCCTCCCGGCAGGCCGCCGCCGCCCGCGCGGAGGAGCTCGTCCAGCTCCTCGAAACCCGTGTGTCCACGTCGAGCGAGCAGCTCGGGCGGCTGCGTGGCGAGGCCGAGCGGCACGCGCCCGAGGACGGCACCGCGCACACCGAGCTGCCCGAGGAGCTGCTCCCGCGCGACGCCGACCACGCCCAGGCCCTGCTGCGCACCGCCACCGCGGAACTCGCCTCCCGCGCCGAGGCGCTGACCCGGGCCCGCGAGGCCCACGCCGAGATGCTGACGTCCCACCGCGCCGCCGAGGACGCGGCCGGCGGCTTCGACGAGACCGCCGCCATGCTCCGCGACCTCCTCCGTGACCACTCCACGGACGACGACCAGGAGGAGCCCGAGCCCTACCCCGGCGGCCCCGAAGAGGCCCGCAACGCCGCCACCGAGGCCCGTCGCTCCCTGCGCGGCTGCGCCGCCGACCTCTCCGCAGCCGAGGCCGCCGTACGCGAGGCGAGCGACGTCCTCGTACGTCACGCCAACTCCACGCGCTACGAGCAGGTCCGCACGCCCGCCCGTCAGCAGATCCGCGAGCTGCCCGCCTCCACGCTCCCCGAGCACGCCCAGAAGTGGGCCGACGCGTTCGCACCCCGGCTTCGGGTCCTCACGGACGAACTGGCCCAGCTGGAACGCAACCGGGACTCGATCGTCGACCGGCTGCGGGGCCTGGTGGAATCGGCCCTCGCGACGCTCCGCTCCGCCCAGCGGCTGTCCAGGCTCCCCGAGGGCCTGGGCGAGTGGTCCGGCCAGGAGTTCCTGCGTATCCGTTTCGAGGAGCCCGATCAGGCCACCCTCACCGAGCGGTTGGGCGAGGTCGTCGACGAGGCGACCCGCGCAGCCGTGAAGAAGAACTCCGACATGCGCCGCGACGGCATGTCCCTGCTGCTCCGGGGCGTCGGTGCCGCGCTCCAGCCCAGGGGCATCGCCGTGGAGATCCTCAAGCCGGACGCCGTGCTGAGGGCCGAGCGCGTCCCCGTCGGACAGATGGGCGACGTCTTCTCGGGCGGCCAGCTGCTCACCGCCGCCATCGCCCTCTACTGCACGATGGCCGCGCTCCGCAGCAACGACCGGGGCCGGGACAAACACCGCCACGCCGGCACGCTGTTCCTGGACAACCCCATCGGCCGCGCCAACGCGACGTACCTGCTGGAGCTCCAGCGGGCGGTCTCGGACGCGCTGGGCGTCCAGCTCCTCTACACCACGGGCTTGTTCGACACGACAGCCCTGGCGGAGTTCCCGCTGGTCATCCGCCTGCGCAACGACGCCGACCTACGAGCGGGTCTGAAGTACATCAGTGTGGAGGAACACCTCCGCCCGGGACTGCCCCAGCAGCCCCGGGCGGGGGAGACGGCACACACGGAGATCACCGCGACACGCATGTACAAGAGGCCCACCACAGCCGCCCCCTGAGGGCGCGGGGGAACCGCGCGACCGGCCCGAACGGATCCGCGGCCACCCCACGCCCCAAGGCACCCGCCCTCAGGCGTCGGCCTTCAACAGGTCCGCACACTTCTCGCCGATCATCATCGTCGTGATGCACGGATTCACGGTCACCAGATCCGGCATCACCGACCCGTCCGCCACCCGCAGCCCCTCGACCCCCTTCACCCGCAGCCGCGCGTCGAGCGGGGCCGAGGCGTCGTCGTCCGCGCCCATCTTCACGGTGCAGGCCGGGTGGTAGACGGTGTTGTGGGTCTTGTGGATGTAGTCGAGCAGTTCGTCGTCGGTCCGGACGTCCGGACCGGGCGCCAGCTCGGCCCCGGCCCAGCCGCTCAGCGCCGGCTGCGCCGCGATCTGCCGGGCGAGACGAAGGCCGTACGTCATCACCCGCACATCGTGCTCGTGCGTGAAGTAGCGCGGGTCGACCTTCGGCTTGTCCCGGTAGTCCCGCGTGCGCAGCCGCACGGTGCCCCGGGACTTCGCCCGCGTCACGTTCGGCGTCAGGCAGAACGCGTTCTCGGAGGTGGGGTAGCCGTGCCGGGCCGTGTTCATGTCGAACGGCACGGACCCGTAGTGGAACATCAGGTCCGGCCGGTCCAGGCCCGGCTCGGTGTCGTAGAAGATGCCCGCCTCCCACCACTGGTTGGACTCGGTGGGCATCGGCTGTGCGGCCTCCCACATGATGACGCCCTCGGGGTGGTCCTGGAGGTTCTCGCCGACGCCCGCCGAGTCCACGACCACGTCCACGCCGACCTCGCGCAGCTGTTCGGCGGGGCCGATGCCCGAGAGCATCAGGATCTTCGGGGTGTCGATGGAGCCGCAGGAGACGATGACCTCACGCCGGGCGCGCACCGTGCGGGTGTGGATGAGGTCCGGGTCCAGATAGTCGGCGCCGACGCAGCGCCGCCCCTCCAGCACCAGCTTCTTGGCGTGGACCCCGGTGCGTACCTCCAGGTTCGGGCGCCTGCCCATGACCGGATGGAGGTACGCCACCGAGGAGGACTGCCGGATGTTGTTCTCGTCGGAGTTGATCTGGAACCAGTTGGCGCCCCGTACCACCGTCGTGCCCGTGTTGAAGGGCGTCGTCGGGATACCCGCCTGGACGCAGGCCTCCAGCAGGGCGTTGCCGCACGGGTCCTCGCTCTTGATGGTGCGCAGCTTCACGGGGCCGCTGCGGCCGTGGTGGTCGCCGGGCGCGTCGTTGGTCTCCAGGCGCCGGTAGAGCGGGAAGAGGTCGGCCGCGGACCAGCCCGTACAGCCTGCGGCGGCCCAGTCGTCGAGGTCTTCCGCCGGTGCCCAGAAGGCGACGCAGGAGTTGTGGGACGAACAGCCGCCGAGGACCTTCGCTCTCGCGTGCCGCATGAAGCTGTTGCCGCTGGCCTGCGGCTCGACCGGGTAGTCCCAGTCGTAGCCGGAGTCCAGCAGGCCCATCCAGCGTTCGAGTTTCAGGACGTTGTCGTCGCCGACGTCACTGGGTCCCGCCTCCAAGACGCACACGGTGACCGACGGATCCTCGGAGAGCCGGGCCGCGACCACGTTTCCCGCGGTTCCGCCGCCGACCACGACGTAGTCGAATTCGTCTTCCTTCATGGGGAGTTGACCTCCTGCGTTGCCGTGCTGCTGTGCTGTGTCGGACCGTGGGGGGATCGCCCCTCAGTCGGCCGCCGGGGAGGCGACGGGGGCGGCGGGCGGCGCCGGTGGCGGTGTGGTCGCGGCCTCCACGACCACGCGGTGCTCGGCGAGCACGCCCGTCTTGTGCCGCTGGATGAACCAGTAGTAGGCGAAGCCGCCGCCGGCGATGATCCCGACGAACAGCACCGCGCCCCACTGCAGGTACCAGTGGAAGGGGGCGGCCGCGTTGTAGACCGCGGCCCGCGGCCAGATCAGGTTGAGGGTCATGCCCCCGCCCCACAGCACGGCGAGGATGTTGACGGGGACGCCCCAGCGGCCCAGCGAGAACCGGCCGTCACCGGCGGGCTGCCACTTGCCGCGCAGCCGCGCCACCAGCATCGGCACGGTGACGCCCAGGTAGGCCAGGTAGATCATGATGATGCCGATACTGGTCACCACGGTGAAGATCTGCGGCTGACGGATGTTGACCACGAGGATCGCCAGCGCGAGCACCCCGATGATCACGGTCGGCAGCACCGGCGTCTGGAACTTCGGGTGGCACTTGGCCAGCTTCGAGGAGGCGGGCAGGTTGTTGTCCCGGGCCATCGCGAACGCCAGCCGGACAGCGGCGGTGTGGACGGCCAGGGCGCAGACGGTGACCGCGATCAGAACGCACCACAGCATCGCCTTGCCGGCCGTCGGGCCGAGCACGTTGAGCACGACGTACTGCAGACCGTCCGTGGACAGCTGCTCGCCCTTCAGGCTGGACACGCTCATCAGCGCCAGCAGCAGGATCAGACCGCCGAGGAGGAACGAGGCGACGATCGCCCGGATGATGGCGCGCGGCGCGTTGCGGGTCGGGTCCAGCGACTCCTCGCCGAGGGAGGCGGCCGTGTCGAAGCCGTACATGACGTACGCCGACGCCAGTGAGGCCACGAGGAACGCGCCCAGGTAGCCGTTGCCGTAGGCGTCTCCGGTGCCGTTGGTCTCCAGGACCACCTGCGGGCCACGGGTGATGTGCACGGCGAACAGCACGATCAGTACGACGGTGGCGATCAGCTCGATGAACACGCCCGCCGTGTTGATCCGGGCCATCAGCTTGACGCCGAAGGCGTTCACCACGGTGGTGAACAGGATCAACACCGCGGCCAGGATGACCGCGTTGGTTGCCACGTCGTACTTACCGGTGCCGTCCCCGACGAACTGGAACACGTCGGAGATCTGGGGCAGCGTCAGCTGGTAGGCCAGCGCGACCGCCGCGATCGACACGATGGAAGCGGTCAGCATCATCCAGCCGGCGAGCCAGCCCAGGTGCGGGTTGCCTATCTTCTTCGACCAGTTGTAGACCGAGCCCGCGACCGGGTAGCGGGCCGCCAGCTCGGCGAAACAGAGGGCGACCATGAACTGGCCGACGAACACCATCGGCCACGACCACCAGTAGGCGGGGCCGCCGCTGGCGAAGCCGAAGTAGAACAGCTGGAAGGTGCCGGTCAGGATCGAGATGTAGCTGATCCCGGCGGCGAAGGTGTGGAAGTTCCCGAGGGTGCGCTTGAGCTCGGGCTTGTAGCCGAACTCGGTCAGTTCGGTGTCGTCGGATGGGCTCTTCGGTCCGGTGGGTTGCTCGATGGTCGTCATGAGCGGACTCCTGGTGGGCCTTGGGGAGGAGGGGGGAGCGGCTCTTGCGGGTGCCGAGAACGGTGCAGGAGGGGTGAGGGAGGGGGAGGGGCACCGATGACGGTGCGGGAGGGTGGCGCGTGGGGAGGGAAGAGCTAGGCGAACCAACCTTGCGGTGAAGGGTCCGTGTTGCGCCAGATGTGCTTCGCCTCGCGATACTCGGCGAGCCCCGCGGGCCCGAGTTCGCGGCCGAAGCCGGACTGCTTGACACCGCCCCATTCGGCCTGCGGCACATACGGGTGGTAGTCGTTGATCCACACCGTGCCGATCCGCAGCCGGGCCGCGACCCGCTGGGCCCTGGCCTCGTCCGTCGTCCATACGGCACCGGCCAGACCGTAGATCGTGTCGTTGGCCAGCCGTACCGCCTCGTCCTCGGTCCCGAACCGTTCCACCGTCAGCACCGGCCCGAACGACTCGTCCTGGACCACGGACATCGTGCTCGTGCACTCGTCCAGGACCGTCGGCAGGTAGTAGAAACCCTCGTCGTACGCGTCGCCGCTCGGCCGCTCTCCACCGCAGCGCAGCACGGCGCCCTCGGCGATGCCCTGGGCGACGTACTCCTCGACCTTCGAGCGATGTGCCGCCGAGATCAGTGGGCCGGTCTGCGCCCGCTCGTCGAAGGGGCCGCCGAGCCGGATCTCCCGCGCCCGGCGGACGACCTCGTCGACGAACCGGTCGTGCAGCGAGTCCTCCACGAGCAGGCGGGCGCCCGCCGAGCACACCTGCCCCGAGTGCAGGAAGACCGCGGTCAGCGCCATGTCGACGGCCGTGTCGAAATCGGCGTCGGCGAAGACGATGTTCGGGTTCTTGCCGCCGAGCTCCAGGGCGACCTTCTTCACGCTCGCGGCGGCGTTGGCCATGAGCCGGCGCCCGGTCTGCAGACCGCCGGTGAAGGAGACCAGGTCCACGTCCGGGTGGTCGGAGAGCGGGGCGCCCGCCTCGGGGCCCGCGCCGAGGACCAGGTTGGCCACGCCCGCGGGCACCCCGGCCTCCTCCAGGAGGCGCATCAGATGGATCGCGGTGTGCGGGGTCAGTTCGCTCGGCTTGAGCACGAAGGTGTTGCCGGCCGCGAGCGCCGGGGCCACCTTCCAGGCCGTCTGGAGGAGGGGGTAGTTCCATGGGGTGATCAGCGCGCACACCCCGACCGGCTCGTACACGACCCGGCTGTCGACGCCCGGCTGGCCGGTGTCGACGACCCGGCCCGTCTCGGCGCTGGCCGCCCGTCCGAAGTAGCGGAAGCAGTTCGCGATGTCGTCGATGTCGTACTCGCTCTCCACCAGCCTCTTGCCGGTGTCGAGGGACTCGGCGCGGGCCAGCGCGTCCTTGTCGCGTACGAGGAGGTCGGCCACACGAAGCAGCAGGTCACCGCGGTCTGCGGGCGAGGTGGTGGGCCAGGGGCCCTCGTCGAAGGCGCGGCGTGCGGCCGTGATCGCCTCCACGGTGTCCTTGCCGCCGGCCTCGTCCACGACCGCGACCAGGCTGCCGTCGGCGGGACAGCGGATCTCACGTGTGCGCCCGTCGAGCGCGGACCGCCATGCTCCGCCGATGAAAAGTTCGGGCATGTCTCTCGTTCCTCCTGGTCAGCGCCGTACGGCAGGCGCCCTCACGGCTGGGCGCCTAACCGGAAGACCGCGTTCTATGCCAAAAAGGAGGCCGAATGTGACGGTCGACACGTCTGGTCGGAAAACTGGACATCCGAGAGAACCGCCCTCACCTGCTCCGGCAACCACGTCCGAACGGTCCCGGGGTGGCGCCGGTGACACCATGCACACCACCCTTCGGGCACCCCCCGCGACGACATGGCCGAAATGCGTACGTTCACAGGTTTCGAAAGGGGAGATCACGCGCGCGCGAGACACGGTCGAGACACAGGTGGGCCGGTACGAGGTTGCTCGATCGCGCCCCGAAGGGCCCTTGGCCGACCCCGTCACCGTCCCGGTGCGGACGCGAATCGCCCCGCGCGGCCGACGGGCCGCAACCCGTGGCGAGCCGACGGCCCGTCCGGAGGGTGGGGCCCATGCGTCGCACGGGTCCCACCCCCGGTGTCCTACGGGTGCGACAGCTGCCCGGCGCCACCCCGTCGGCGTATCCGCTCCTGCGCGCGCTCCGTGGCCCGTGCCTCGCGGCGGGTCCGCCGTCGCTCACGGCGCAGCGAGCGCGCCGTGCTGCTCGGGGCCGAGATCACGCCGTTGCGCTGGCTCCACACCTGGCGGGTCACCCAGACGTCCAGGACGCCCCAGGTCGCCGCGATCGTGCTCGCCACGCTGCTCAGCACCATGGGGAACGCCAGCCAGGAACCCGCCAGGGTGCACAGGATCGCCACCATCGCCTGCATCAGTGTCACCGCGATGATGAGGACCGCTCGCACCGCCGCCGTCCGCACCGGGTCGGGCAGCCGCCGCTTGCGCGCCGGTTCCTCGATCCACAACGGCCGGTAATGCACCCGCTCTTCGTCACCACGGGCGGAGATCCCCCGTACTTCCACCGCGACGCTCTTCCCCGTCAGGAGGCCGCGCTCCGGTTCCCGAGCGCTTCGCGCCGCCACCTCGGGCGTCGCCGCTCCGTCCCCGGGCGCTGCGCGCCGCTCCGCCGTGCCCATCAACTCGTCACTCCCCACCGCCGGTGGACCAACAGATCCGGATCCCAGGACCCGGCCCCCCACTGGTGCCCGACTTCCTCTGGTTTACGCCGCCTGGGAGCGGCATGCGGGGCCTGTGGCCCATTCCGCCCCCAATTCCCGTACAGAAAGACGATCGACGTGCGCCGAAGATTCCCACGGAACGAAAAAATCCGGCCAACCGGCCAACTTCCCCGACGGGATGCCATGGGTTCAAGTACCCGACAGGGGGAGGCAATCTCCCCCAATGGACGGACAACTCCCCATGTCTGGTTCGCCTCGGGTGCGCAGTGCGCCCGACCGGCCCTTCGAGATACGTGTGAGTCGGTAGTAGGCTCACGCCGTTTGTTGACGCACATGTGTGCCCCCGGGCCTGGCGGGGGTCGAGCTGGGGGAGGCCATGCGCTTTCGCGGGAAATCGATCCGCCGGAAGATCGTGGCGCTGTTGCTCGTGCCCCTGGTGGCACTGACCGGTGTCTGGACGTTCGCCACGGTGCTGACGGGCCGTGAGGCGAGCGATCTCTTCAGGGTGGCGGACATCGTCGAGGAAGTCGGCTTCCCCATCGAGGACACCATCCGTGTTCTCCAACAGGAACGCCGCCAAACCCTCGTCTACCTCGCCGACCCTCGGGCCTCCGGTGCGCTCGACGCGCTCGACCGCAGCCGGTCCGCCACGGACGCCGCCGTGGAGGGGTTCCGAAAGCACGCCCAGAACTCCGAGCTGCGGGACGAGATGGGCGAGGCCACCGCACTGCGGCTCACGACGATCCTGGACGCCCTCGACGGCCTGCCGTCCCTGCGCACGACCGTCGAGAGCGGCACCGTCACCGTCCCCGACGCCCTCGGCCACTACAACAACCTCGTGGATCCGTGCTTCGCGCTGTTGTCCAACCTCCCCGCCCTCGACAGCGTGGAGATGGACAAGCAGGGACGCGCCCTGGTCAACGTCGGCCGCGCCCGTGAGCTCCTCTCCCGTGAGGACGCCCTCATCAGCTCCGTGCTCGTCACGGGCCGGATCACGAAGGACGAGATCCGGGACTTCTCCGACCTTGTCGCCCAGCGCACCCTGCTGTACGACATCAGCCTGGCGCAGCTGCCCTCCTCCGAGCGCGCCCGCATCGGCGGCTACTGGAAGAACGCGAGCACCGCGCCCCTGCGCTCGGTCGAACAGGCCGTCATCGCCTCCGACCCGGGCAAGCCCCGCGGTGTCACCGCGAAGAGCTGGGACACCGCGGTCGAGCCCGTGCTCGCGGACCTCCGCGACCTCAGCGTCGAGGCGGGCGACCGTTACCAGGACCGCGTCCGCCCGCTGGCCACCAACGTCATCCTCAGGGCCGCCGTCGCGGGTGTCCTCGGCCTCTTCGCCCTGCTCGTCTCGCTCTTCATGTCCGTCCGCATCGGCCGGGTCCTCATCCGCGACCTGCGCCGGCTCCGCCAGGAGGCCCACGACACCGCCGGGGTGCGGCTGCCCAGCGTGATGCGCCGGCTCGCCGCGGGCGAACAGGTCGACGTGGAGACCGAGGTCCCGCTCCTGGAGTACGACAGGAACGAGATCGGAGAGGTCAGCCAGGCCCTCAACACCCTGCAGCGGGCAGCCGTCGAGGCCGCCGTCAAGCAGTCCGAACTCCGCAGCGGCATCTCCGAGGTATTCGTCAACCTCGCCCGCCGCAGCCAGGTCCTGCTGCACAAGCAGCTCACCCTCCTCGACACCATGGAACGCCGGACCGAGGACACCGACGAACTCGCCGACCTGTTCCGCCTGGACCACCTGACGACCCGTATGCGCCGCCACGCCGAGGGCCTGGTCATCCTCTCCGGTGCCGCCCCGTCCCGGCAGTGGCGCAAGCCCATCCAGCTCATGGACGTCGTCCGTGCGGCCGTCGCCGAGGTCGAGGACTACGAGCGGATCGAGGTCCGCCGACTGCCCAGGGTCGCCGTGACCGGCCCCGCCGTCGCCGACCTCACCCATCTCGTGGCCGAACTCCTGGAGAACGCCACGGTGTTCTCGCCCCCGCACACCGCCGTGCAGGTACTCGGCGAGCGCGTCGCCAACGGCTTCACCCTGGAGATCCACGACCGAGGCCTCGGCATGTCGGCCGAGGCTCTGCTCGACGCCAACCTCAAGCTCGCCGAGACCCCCGACTTCGAACTCTCCGACACCGACCGGCTCGGTCTCTTCGTGGTCAGCCGGCTCGCCCAGCGGCAGAAGGTCCGCGTCTCCCTCCAGCCCTCCCCGTACGGCGGCACCACGGCCGTCCTGTTCATCCCCGACGCCCTGCTCACCGACGACGTCCCCGACACCAACGGCATCGGCTTCCGCCTCGACCGCGCCCTCCCCACCCGGGAGGCCGAGCTGGAGGAGGAGCGCAACGCGGCGCTCTCCCAGGTACCGGTCCGGCTTCCGGGGCTCTCCGCCGCCATCCTGGACGGCCCGGTCGAGCTGGAGGCACCGGTCGACCTGGAGCCCCCGGGCGGCTTCCCGGGCGCCCTCGGCGACGAGAACGCCGGGCGGGGCGGACTGTTCGTGCCCCGCCGTTCCCTCACGGGCATCGCCGACGAACAGCAGCAGCCGGCACGCGACCGCGATGGGCAGCAGGCGCCCCTCACCGACCCCGACCCGACGCTCGGCCCCGTACCGCTGCCGCAGCGCCGGACCCCGCACCTCGTCAGCTCGCACGGCCGTGCCGTGACCGGATCCAGGGCGAGGCACGCGGAGGACGAGCCCGAGCAGGGCCGTACGGCGGGCCCCGAGGGGAGCGCCGACACACGGCCGTTCACCGCCCTGCGCGGCGACCGTACCGAACCGCCGGCCCACCCCGGAACCGACCGCCCGGGACCCGCTGTCCTCCCCGGGACACACCGCGCCGGTGCCCTCCCTCCGGCCGGGTACGAGGGCCCCACCCTGCCCCAGCGCCGCCGTACGGCCGCTGCGGGCGGCGCGGTCCCGACGACCTCGCAGTACGGTGTGGGCGGGCCGACCCCGCGTGCGGACACGGCGGACGACCAGGCAGAATCAGCTCCGGGCCCGCTGCCCCGTCGCGTCCGACAGGCCAACCTGGCACCGCAGTTGAAGGCCGGCCCCGACCGGCGCACCGAACGCGAGAGGTCCCGTCCGGAGCGGCGCTCGGATCCGTCCGAACGCGATGCCGACGAGGTACGCAACCGTATGGCCTCGCTTCAACGGGGCTGGCGCCAAGGCCGCGAGGAGAACTCCGAGGGCGACGACGCCCAGGACGTCTCAGCACCAAGAGGAACGACTAAGGGGGACGGTCGATGACCGCACCGAAGGCCGAAGTGCACACCGCGTCCGGCACGTCCGGGGAGCTGAACTGGCTCCTGGACGACCTGGTCCAGCGCGTCGCCAACATCCGCAAGGCGCTGGTGCTCTCCAGCGACGGACTGCCCACGGGCGTCTCCGAGGACCTCACCCGAGAGGACAGCGAGCACCTGGCCGCCGTCTCCTCCGGCTTCCACAGCCTCGCCAAGGGCGTCGGCCGGCACTTCGATGCGGGCAGCGTCCGGCAGACCGTCGTCGAACTCGACGAGGCCTTCCTCTTCGTCACGGCCGCCGGTGACGGCAGTTGTCTCGCGGTCCTCGCCGACGCCGACGCCGACATCGGGCAGGTCGCCTACGAGATGACTCTTCTGGTCAAGCGGGTCGGCGTGCACCTGGGCTCGGCCCCGCGCACCGATGTGCCCCAGGGCGGGTAGTGGGATGGCATGAGCCGAGACGGTCAGGGAAGAAGCCACTGGTTCGATGACGAGGCCGGACCAGTGGTGCGTCCGTACGCGATGACACGCGGCCGGACCAACCACGCGATCCAGCACCGCCTCGACCTGATCGCCGTGGTCGTCACGGAACCGCACGTCGACGACCCGGAGGAGGACCACTCCCTCTCCCCTGAACACGTCCGTATCGTCGAGCTCTGCCGTGACACCCCTCAGTCGGTGGCCGAACTGGCCGCCGAGCTGGACCTCCCCGTCGGAGTCGTCCGCGTACTCGTCGGAGACCTCGTGGACGAGGAACTCGTCCACGTGACCCGCCCCGTTCCACCGGCCGAGCTGGTGGACGAGAGCATTCTGCGCGACGTGATCAACGGCCTCCGGGCGCTCTGAGCAGCGTGGAAACGGAGTGGATACGTGACAGCCAACCATCCAGCAGGAGAAAGACCGATGATCCTCGGGCGCACTGAGCGCGGCACACCTCCGGTCGAGCCCGTCACGCTCAAGATCCTCGTGGCCGGCGGTTTCGGCGTGGGCAAGACCACCTGCGTCGCCGCGGTCAGCGAGATCAAGCCGCTGCGCACCGAGGAGGTGCTCACCGAGGCCGGCCGCCCGGTCGACGACATCAGCGGTGTGGAGAGCAAGACGACCACCACCGTCGCCATGGACTTCGGGCGCATCACCCTCCGCGAGGACCTGGTCCTGTACCTGTTCGGGACCCCCGGCCAGGACCGCTTCTGGTTCCTCTGGGACGAACTGGCCTCCGGTGCCCTGGGCGCGGTGGTGCTGGTGGACACGCGTCGTCTGGAGGACTGCTTTGCCGCAGTCGACTACTTCGAGCGGCGCTCCATACCCTTCGTGATCGGTGTCAACTGCTTCGACGAGGCCGCACGGTACCCCGCCGAGACGGTCCGTCAGGCCCTCGATCTCGATCCCGAGGTGCCGATCGTGCTGTGCGACGCCCGTCGACGGGACTCGGTCAAGGACGTCCTGGTCTCCGTGGTCCGGCACGCGATGGCGCACGCGACGGAGCACCGCCAGCCCGCCACCACCTGAAGCACGGCCCGTACCCCCGCCGACAGGGGTACGGGCCGTGGCTTCATGACACGCGCGCGTGGACATGTTCCGCGTTCCGCGCGGACGAACACGCGCGCGTGCTCGATCTCAGTTCACGTCGTCGTCCTCAGCGCACTTCGTCCTCGTGCCAGCCGAGGCTCTTCTCCACCGCCTTGCGCCAGTTGTGGAACTCACGGTCACGGACGGACGCCTCCATGGACGGCGTCCACTCGACGTCTTTGCGCCAGTGCGACTTCAGCTCGTCGAGGTCGTTCCACACCCCGGTCGCGAGCCCGGCCGCGTACGCGGCACCCAGGCAGGTCGTCTCCGAGACCCGCGGCCGGATCACCGGCACGTCCAGGACGTCCGCCTGGTGCTGCATCAGCAGGTTGTTCCTGGTCATGCCGCCGTCGACCTTGAGGGTCGTGATGCGCACCCCGGAGTCCTGGAACATGGCGTCGACGACCTCACGCGTCTGCCAGCTCGTCGCCTCCAGCACCGCGCGCGCGAGATGTGCCTTCGTGACGTACCGCGTCAACCCGGTGATGACCCCGCGTGCGTCCGAGCGCCAGTAGGGGGCGAACAGACCCGAGAACGCGGGCACGATGTATGCTCCGCCGTTGTCGTCGACGCTGGCCGCCAGGGGCTCGATCTCGTCGGCGGTACGGATGATGCCGAGCTGGTCGCGGAACCACTGCACCAGGGCCCCCGTGATCGCGATCGACCCCTCCAGGCAGTACACCGGCGCCTCGCCGCCGATCTTGTACCCCATGGTCGTGAGCAGCCCGTTCTTCGACGGCACAGGCCGGTTCCCGGTGTTGAGGAGCAGGAAGCTGCCGGTGCCGTACGTGTTCTTCGCCGTGCCCACGTCGTAGCAGGCCTGCCCGAACACCGCCGCCTGCTGGTCGCCGAGCGCCGACGCGACGGGTACGCCGGCGAGCGGGCCCACGGCGGTGCCGTACACCTCGGCGGAGGACCTGATCTCCGGCAGGACCGCCTCCGGGACGTTCATCGCGGAGAGGATCGAGGCGTCCCACTGCAGGGTCTCCAGGTTCATCAGCATGGTGCGCCCGGCGTTGGTGACGTCGGTGACGTGCCGGCCGCCGTCCGTACCGCCGGTCAGGTTCCAGATCAGCCAGGAGTCGATCGTGCCGAACGCGATCTCGCCGCGCTCGGCACGGACCCTGAGGCCGGGGACGTTGTCCAGCAGCCAGGTGGCCTTCGGCCCCGAGAAGTAGCTGGCCAGCGGGAGACCGGTCTGCTCACGGAAACGATCCTGTCCGTCCGTGGCGCCGAGTTCGTTGCAGAGCGCCGAGGTACGCGTGTCCTGCCAGACGATCGCGTTGTGCACGGGCTTGCCGGTCGTGCGGTCCCACAGGACCGTCGTCTCGCGCTGGTTGGTGATGCCGAGCGCGCTGATCTGCTCCGCGCGCAGGCCCGCCTTGGCGATCGCCCCGGCCACCACCGCCTGCACCTTCGACCAGATCTCGGTGGCGTCGTGCTCCACCCACCCCGGCTTGGGGAAGATCTGGCGGTGCTCACGCTGGTCGACGGCGACGATGGCGCCGCCGTGGTCGAAGATGATGCAGCGGCTCGAAGTGGTGCCCTGGTCGATGGCGGCGACGTACTTCTGGGCGTTGTCCGGCATGGCATCCCCTTACGTCTTACGTCGATTCACGTCTTACGTCGGTCGCGTCAGAAGGCCGCGTTGTAGATGAGGCCCGCGAGGGCGCCGCCGACCAGGGGGCCGACGACCGGGATCCAGGCGTAACCCCAGTCCGAGGTGCCCTTGTTCGGGATCGGCAGGAAGGTGTGCACGATGCGCGGGCCGAGGTCACGGGCCGGGTTGATCGCGTAGCCGGTGGGCCCGCCGAGGGAGAGACCGATGCCGACGACCAGGAAGGACACCAGCAGGACCGAGATGCCGGAGCCATAGATTCCGGCCTCCTCGCCGGGGATCTGGCCGATGCCGATGCCCGTGTTCCGTCCGAGGGCGAGGATCGGCAGGACCAGGGCGATCGTCGCGATGACCTCCGTGATCAGGTTGGCGGCCGGGTTCCGGATCTCCGGGATGGTGGAGAAGATCCCCAGGGTCGGCGTCGGCTCGTCGGCCGTGCCCTCCGCGGTGCCCTCCTTGCGGACGTTCGCCTGGAACTGCGCGAGATAGACGAGGTACGCGAGGACCGCGCCGAGCATCGCGCCGACCATCTGGCCGAGCAGATACACCCAGACCTTGTCCCAGGTCCCGGTGTCGACCGCGATCCCCAGCGTCACCGCCGGGTTGAGGTGCCCGCCCGACAGGGGCGCGGCGGTGTAGGCGCCCGCCAGCACGGCGAAGCCCCAGCCGAACGCGATGACGATCCAGCCGGACGCCCTCGCCTTCGAGAATCTGAGAGTGACGGCGGCGCACACACCGGCGCCGAAGAGAATCAGGATCGCCGTACCGATGACCTCACCGACGAATATGTCTCCGTTGCTCATGGCGGCTCCTTGGCCCGGCCCGGAGTGATCGACCCCGGACCTTCCGTGCAGGGTGCGTTCCCATGGCTACTTCAGCCGAAGGCAGGGAGATCCCGCGCCCCGCCCGGCGTCCGTGACGAGCGTGCCGTCGCAGCCGAATCGCCCACGGGGGATGGCCCGTTGCACGGGCGGGAGCCCGAGCGGCGCGGTGCGCAAAGAGGCCCGAATGCGGCGATGCCGACCGACACCGGAAGTGTTCACCGGCACCCGGAGGGCGTCAAGAACACGGACGGCAACGGTTGGGGGCGGCCACGGGGCGCACCCACCCGCGCGGGCCCGAACCCGGGCCGACCGGACACCGAACCGGGCGGGGCGAGGCACGGCGCGACAGCGGCCCCTCGCCCGGACGGGCGGGCAAGGAGGAACCGAATCGGCACGGCCGCCGCTCGCCCAGCGGTGACGCGTCCAGCCCGACCGGGTCGGTGCCGAGGTCCACGGGCAACCGCAGGAGTACCTCACCGCCCCCGACCCCGTCCGCGCGGATCTCGCAGCCCTCGCCCCGGAGCACGGCGACCGCCTCCGGCAGGGCCGGCCGCGGCACAGGTGTGTACGACGGCGACACGACGTCGAGGGTCACCTCCCGGGGCGATCGTCCTGCCCTCGTACGGCTGCGGCAGCCGGCGATTGCGTGGCCGCCCAGGTCGGCGAGCCGCGGCCCGGCCCGCCTCCGCAACGACGTCACCGGCCTCCGTGCCCGAGGAGCGCCGAGCGCCGAGCGCCGAGCGCCGAGCGCCGATCACCGAACAGCGACCACCGCCGACCCGTGCCCGAACAGCCCCTGGTTGGCGCTGATGCCCACCCGCGCCCCCTCGACCTGCCGGTCGGTCGCCTCACCCCGCAGCTGCCACACCAGCTCGCACACCTGGGCGATCGCCTGCGCCGGAACCGCCTCTCCGAAAGAGGCCAGCCCCCCGCTCGCGTTCACCGGTATGCGTCCGCCCAGCGCCGTCACACCGTCCCTCAGCAGCTTCGCGGCCTCGCCCTCGCCGCACAGCCCCAGGTCCTCGTACCACTGCAACTCCAGTGCCGTGGACAGGTCGTAGACCTCGGCGAACGAGAGATCCCCGGGCCCGACGCCCGCCTCCTCGTAGGCCGCCCGCGCGATCGACGCCCGGAACGCCTCCTCCGGCGGCGCCACCGCGACCGCCGAGTCCGTGGCGATATCGGGCAGATCCAGCACCGTCTGGGGATAGCGGGGCGACACCGTGGACACCGCCCTTATCCGCACGGGTTCGGCCACGCCGTGCCGCCGCGCGAACTCCATGCTCGACAGCACCAGTGCCGCACCCCCGTCCGAGGTCGCGCAGATGTCCAGCAGCCGCAGCGGATCGGCGACGACGGCGGAGGCCGCGACCTCCTCGGCGGTGACCCGCTTGCGGTAGCGCGCGTACGGATTGAGAGCCCCCGCCGCGGAGTTCTTCACCTTGACCCGCGCGAAGTCCTCCGGTGTGTCCCCGTGCACCGCCATCCGTCGCCGCGCGTACAGCCCGAAGTACGTCGGATTGGTGGCACCGAGGACCCGGAACCGCAGCCAGTCCGGATCGTCCGCCCGGTCCCCGCCGGCCGGCCGGAAGAATCCCTTCGGAGCCGAGTCCGCGCCGACGACGAGCACCACGTCCGCGAGGCCCGCGAGGATCTGGGCCCGCGCGGTGCCGACCGCCTGAGCCCCGGACGCGCAGGCCGCGTACACGCTCGTGACCCGGGCCCCCTGCCAGCCCAGCGCCTTCGCGAAGGTCGCCCCCGCCACATAGCCCGGATAGCCGCCACGCACCGTGTCCGCTCCGACGATCGAGCCGACGTCCCGCCAGTCGATCCCCGCGTCGGTCAGCGCCGCACGCGCAGCCACCGTCCCGTACTCGACGAAACTCCGTCCCCACTTGCCCCACGGGTGCATGCCCGCGCCCAGCACCGCCACCTCGGCCGTCATGCCCTCGCCCCCGTCGGCCTCCAGTGCCACGTCGTCCAGGTCGTCTCCGCGTCCTCGTTCAGCACGCCGGGGACGACCTCCACCTCCATGCCCACCGCCAGATCGGCGACGGTCACCCCGGGAACCGCCTGCCCCAGCACCACGATGCGTTCTTCGGCCAGTTCCACAGCGATCAACGCGTAGGGTTCCCACGGAAGTTCCGGATCGGACACGTAGGGTGACGGAGGCCGGTACCGGCCGTCGGTGTACGACCACACACGGCCCCGGCGCGACAGCGGGACCTCGTGCAGGTCACCGCCCGGACAGCCCGGGTTGCGGCAACAGACGTCCTCACGGGGGAAGAACACCGAGGCGCACGCCGCACAGCGTGTGCCGAGCAGCCGGAACCCCTCGCCCTCCCCGGTGAACCAGCCGACGACCACAGGTGTGCGACTTCGCGACAAAGTCCCTCCCCGGCGAGCAGATCTGATGGACCGTCAGAATTCTCCCACGGCCGTCTCGAATTGGGCAGGCCACGGGAGAACCAACGGGGCCCCGCCCGCGTCGCAGTATCCGGAGGGTCGGCCGGGGCCCACGGGGGTGGTTCCGGCCGGCCCTCTCCTTGTACCCACAGGCTCCGCGGCGTGGCGCATTGACCCGCCCCGGTAAGACGACGAGCTGATGATCGGATACAGTCCGCCGCGTGTCCGCGAATCAACACCCACCCGCCAACTCCGCACCGGACTCGCATTGTTCGAGATGCGGAGCGCCCTACGGAGAGGGCGTGTCCGGCTGGCCCCGCACTTGCGAGGCCTGCCGCACCGTGGCCTACCGCAATCCGCTCCCCGTAGCGGTGGCCCTCCAGCCCGTGTACGACACCAAGGGCACAGCCCTCGTCGTGATCACACGGACCATCGCTCCCGCGCGCGGGGGCACCGCCCTGCCCGGCGGCTTCATCGACCACCGGGAGGACTGGCGGCACGCCGTCGCCCGTGAACTCAAGGAGGAGACGGGCATCTGCGTGGCCGACCGCGAAGTGCGCCTCGCCGACGCCATGAGTTCACCCGACGGTCATCTGCTGCTGTTCGGGCTCCTCCCGGAGCGCCCGGCCGCGACCCTGCCACCGCCCGTCGCCACGGACGAGACGGAGGGCTGGCACCTGCTGCGCCGACCCACCGAACTCGCCTTCCCCCTGCACACCCTGGCCGTCCAGGCCTTCTTCGATGGCCGCTACATCTGAGTCGAACCCACGTCCGCTACATCTGAGCGAAGCCACGTCCGAGCCGAAACCCGGCTCACTCCCGGTCGAGCCCGCGTACCCGCACGGGATACGAAGGCTCGGCCGGACCCTCGTCCCCGTCCCGTTCCACGACCACACGCGGCCCCACCCAGCGGGCCGTGTACCGCTCGACCTCAGGCTCGTCCCAGCCGTCGCCCGCGTCCGGCACCACGAGCCCGCCCCCCGTCCGCCCGCGCGCGGGTGCCCACGCCTCCAGCTCCAGGCCACCGTCGGCGCCCCGGACCGGCAGCACGGCACCCGCGCGCGCGAGCACCGGGATCCTCGACAGAGGAGCGTCCAGGAGCGCCTGCCCCGGCCCTTCGTACGCCTGTCCGGTCACGGTGTCGTACCAGCGCCCCCGCGGCAGCTGCACCGTACGCCGGTCCGCACCCGCGTCCAGCACCGGCGCCACCAGCAGACAGTCACCCAGCAGGAACGCGTCCTCGCAGTCGCGCAGCGACCGGTCCTCGGGCGCACCCCACCACAGCGGGCGCACATAGGGCGCCCCCGTACGACGCGCCAGATGGGCCAGCGTCATGAAGTACGGCAGCAACCGCCGTCGCTCGACGAGCGCCACGCGCGCGTGCCCGACGGTCTCCTCCCCGAACTCCCACGGCTCCCGGCGCCCCGCCCGCAGACTCGCGTGCGTGCGGAACAGCGGCAGATACGCGCCGAGCTGGAACCACCGCAGGTACAGCTCCGGTGACGGACTCCCGTCGAACCCGCCCACGTCCGGACCCGAGTACGGCACCCCGCACAGACCCAGCCCCAGCACCAGCGAGAGCGACGCCCGCAACCCGGGCCAGCCCGTCGCCACGTCCCCGGACCACGTCCCTCCGTAACGCTGAATCCCGGCCCAACCGGAACGCGAGAAGACGAACGGCCGCTCCTGGGGCACCAGCTGGCGCAGCCCCTCGTACGCGGCGCGGGCCATGCACAGCGCGTACACGTTGTGCGCCTCGCGATGATCGCCGCCCCGGCCCTCCAGATCGTGCCGGACCGAACGGGGCAGCGTGTTCTCGCCGAACGCCGTGAACGACGTCGGCTCGTTCATGTCGTGCCAGAACCCGGCGAAGCCCTGCGCCAGACGCTCCTCGTAGAGACCGCCCCACCACGTGCGCGTACGCGCACGCGTGAAGTCCGGAAAGACCGACTCACCGGGCCACACGAGCCCCTCGGCGACCTGCCCGGAGGCATCCCGCACGAACGCGTCCTCGGCCGTCCCGCTGTCGTACACCGCGTTGCCCGGCCGCGCCTTGACCGCCGCGTCGACGATCGACACCAGCCGGATCCCGTCGCGCCGCAACTCGTCGGCGAGATCCGGCAATTTCGGGAAGTTCTCCTCGTCCACCGTGAACACCTGACGGGCGTCGTAATGGTCGATGTCCAGGTGGATCGCGTCCAGCGGCAGAGCGTGCTCCCGGTAGCCCGCGACGATCCGCCGCACCTCCTGCTCACTCCCGAAGCCCCACCGCGCGTGATGATGCCCCAACGCCCACGCGGGCGGCAGCGCCGGAGCCCCCGTGAGGGCGGCCCAGGCATGCAGCACGCGCGCGGGGGTGCCCACGACCACCCAACAGCGCAGCGGCCCCCCGCCCATCCGCAGCTCCGACGTCCCGGCCCGGTCGTGCCCCGACCCGGCGCCCTCCTCGCCCTCGCGCAGCGTCACCGTGCCGTCCCACGTGGTGTCGTGGAACACCAGATGCGTGGCCGCGTCGGCCACCACCATCTGCACCGGCATCGTGAGGTACAGCGGATCGTCGCCCGGCGCGAACGCGTGACCGGGGTCCGTGTTCCACAGCCGATACGTTCCGCCACGTAGCCGGGGCCCGGCCGCCCGGCCACCCAATCCGAAGAACCGAGCGTCGGCCGCCACCTCGGAGCGCTGCACCCACCGCGCCTCGCCCCCGCCGACCGGCTCCCACCACCGGGGCGGCAGATCACGCCGCAGGGTCACTCCACCGGGCGTACACACCTCGATGGCGCCGTGCCGCGACACCACGACCGTCACCCGCTCCGCCACGACCCGCCAGCCACCGTCCTTGTCCGGCTCCAGAACGGCCCGCGGATCCGGCTCGGGGCACCGGCCCGCGAGCGCGTACGAGGGCTCCGGACCGGCCCCGTCCCAGCCCCAGAAGACCGCCCCGTTCACGTCGACGGTGATCAGCAGCGCTGACCGGCCGAACCGGACGATCCCGCCGCCGGGGCCCGGTTCCACCTCCACCACCGGCCCGGGCACCCGAGCCCGCTCGGCGCCCCGCGCCGGCAACCCGGCGGCGTCGGCACGCCTTCTGCGCCATGCGGCCCGTACGGTGCGCAGCCCCTGAGCCACCCCCGCCGAACCGATCGCCTTCACCGAACGCACCAGGTCACGACCGTCCATGCCGCTCACCCTGCCACTGCCCTGCTCGTTCGTGTGAGTCGTTCAACTTCCGTTCACCCATGGTGGCGGCACATGTTCACGTCGGCTTCCATCTGCGGCTCACCCTGGTGCGGAAGTCGATCACATGGCATCGTCCGTGTCAGCCGCGTCACGCGCTCACCCCTGCCCGTGCGCGCCCGCCGCACACCACGCGCACAGTCCCGGGAGCCGCCCCATGACCTCAGCGAACCCCTCGCCGCTCTGGCAGCCCGACGCAGCACGCATCGCCCGGGCCAAGATCTCCGCGTTCCAGACCTGGGCGGCCGAACACCACGGAGCCCCCGCCGAGGGCGGATACCCGGCGCTGCACCGCTGGTCCGTCGACGAGCTCGAGACGTTCTGGAAGGCCGTCACCGAGTGGTTCGACGTACGGTTCTCCACCCCCTACGCGCGCGTACTCGGCGATCGCGCCATGCCCGGCGCCGAGTGGTTCCCCGGAGCCACCCTCAACTACGCCGAACACGCCCTCCGCGCGGCCGACGCCCGCGCCGACGAACCGGCCCTGCTCCACGTCGACGAGACCCACGAACCGCGCCCCGTGACCTGGTCCGAGCTGCGCCGCCAGGTCGGCTCCCTCACGGCCGAACTGCGGGCCCTCGGCGTACGCCCCGGAGACCGCGTCAGCGGCTACCTCCCGAACATCCCGCAGGCCGTCGTCGCCCTCCTCGCCACGGCCGCCGTCGGCGGCGTCTGGACCTCCTGCGCCCCGGACTTCGGCGCCCGCAGCGTCCTCGACCGCTTCCAGCAGGTCGAACCCGTAGTCCTGTTCACCGTCGACGGCTACCGCTACGGCGGCAAGGAACACGACCGCCGCGACACCGTCGCCGAACTCCGCCGCGAACTGCCCACCCTGCGGGCCGTCGTCCACATCCCCGTCCTCGGCACCGAGGCCCCCGAGGGTGCCCTGGAGTGGTCCGCCCTGACCTCCGCGGACACGCCGCCGACCTTCGAACAGGTCCCGTTCGACCACCCGTTGTGGGTGCTCTACTCCTCCGGCACCACGGGCCTCCCCAAGGCCATCGTCCAGTCCCAGGGCGGCATCCTGGTCGAACACCTCAAGCAGCTCGGCCTGCACTGCGACCTGGGCCCCGAGGACCGCTTCTTCTGGTACACCTCCACCGGCTGGATGATGTGGAACTTCCTCGTCTCCGGCCTCCTCACCGGCACCACCGTCGTCCTGTACGACGGCAGTCCGGGCTACCCCGACACCGGCGCCCAGTGGGCCGTCGCCGAAAGCACCGGCGCCACCCTCTTCGGCACCTCCGCCGCCTACGTCATGGCCTGCCGCAAGGCCGGCCTCCATCCGGGCCGCGACTACGACCTCTCCCGAGTCCAGTGCGTCGGCACCACGGGCTCCCCGCTCCCGCCCGACGGCTTCCGCTGGCTCCACGACGAGGTCCGCGAGAACCTCTGGATCGCCTCCGTCAGCGGCGGCACCGACGTGTGCTCCTGCTTCGCCGGAGCCGTCCCCACACTCCCGGTCCACATCGGTGAACTCCAGGCCCCCGGCCTCGGCACCGACCTCCAGTCCTGGGACCCCAGCGGCAGACCCCTCGTCGACGAGGTCGGCGAACTCGTCGTCACCAATCCCATGCCGTCCATGCCGATCCACTTCTGGAACGACCCCGACGGCACCCGCTACCACGACAGCTACTTCGACACCTACCCCGGCGTCTGGCGCCACGGTGACTGGATCACCCTCACCCCCCGGGGCTCCGTCGTGATCCACGGCCGCTCCGACTCCACCCTCAACCGCCAGGGCGTCCGCATGGGCTCGGCCGACATCTACGAAGCCGTGGAACGACTCCCCGAGATCAAGGAATCCCTCGTCATCGGCATCGAACAGGCCGACGGCGGCTACTGGATGCCCCTCTTCGTCCAACTCGCCCCGGGCGCGACCCTCGACGAGGCACTCCTCGACCGCATCAAGCGGACCATCCGGGAACACCTCTCACCACGCCACGTCCCCGACGAGGTCATCGAAGTCCCCGGAGTCCCGCACACCCTCACCGGCAAACGCATCGAGGTCCCCGTCAAACGGCTCCTCCAGGGCACCCCCTTGGAAAAGGCGGTCAACCCCGGCTCCGTCGACAACCTCGACCTCCTGCGTTTCTACGAGGACCTGGCCCGCAAACGAGCCTGAACACCCACACGCGGCCGCGCTGTCAGTGCCCCCGATTACTGTGAGTGAGCATTGATCGACTGCTCGCACAGGGGGAAGACATGACGCACACCAGCCAACAGAGCCTGCGACGGGTCCTGCGCCGCGAGATCGCGGGCACCATCGGACTGCTGGCCGACGAGCACGACTTCACCACGATGCGGAGCTACCGCAGCTTCGCCTTCGGCGACCACACGACCTACCTCCGCGAAGTCGAAGTCCTGCTCAGGACACTCGCCGCGCAGGGCAACCACACCACGGTCGCCCTCTTCGACCCGGAGGAGTACGCCGAGTTCTGCGCCGACACCGGCCTCGAACCGGACACGCCGTCCAGCCGCACCCGCTTCACCGCCGAACTGGCGGCGACTGGCGCCGCCGTCCCCTATGAAGGCCAGCCCCTCTCCGAGCTCGTCCCCGACCTGATCGACGAAGCAGTCCGCCTCGCCACCTGGGAGTACGCCACCACACTCCTCGCCCAGATCGGCGACTGCGCCTCCTGCGGCGAGGACATCGGACGGGCCGCCTTCGCCCGCGCCATGCAGCTGCTCAAGCGCATCCTCGACACGGCCGACCCCGGCGAACGCCATCTCGTGTGCAGCGTCTCGGCCAGGCCCCACGCACTGGCCGCCGTCCTCCACGCCGACCGGATCGACGAAGGAACCACCCAGCTCGACGAGTCCGAAGCCCTGGAGTTCGCCACCGTCCTCGCCCTCGGCATCGCCACCCGAAGCCCTGGTGGACTCGTCATGCGCACCACGGCCCCGGACACGACCGACCGCGTCTACGGCTGGCGCCTGCGCGGCGAATGCCTCGAACCCCTCACCGCGGGGGAGGTCTTCGACGCCTACTGCACCGACATGGAATCCGGAGACCTCGTCTCCCCGGAGTCCGGTGTCGACTACTGCACCCCACCCGATCTCGGGGACGACATCGGCAGGGCAGGCCCGGCCACCGACGGACACACCCACTGAACGGGTGAGGGGCGCCCCACCCACAGGTGGAGCGCCCCTCGACAGCGACTGACCGTCGCGAGCTACTCGCCCGACAGCACCGCCTGCGCCGCGCTGCGAGCCTCCTCGGCCGTGTCCGCCGCACGCGCGGCCGCCGCGGCACGCTCGCACTGAGCCAGCGTGTACTTCGCCAGTGTCCCCCGCACATACGGAATCGACGCCGAGCCCATGGAAAGGGAGGTGACACCCAGACCGGTCAGCACACACGCGAGCAGCGGATCCGAAGCCGCCTCACCGCAGACCCCACAGCTCTTGCCCTCGGCCTTCGCCGCCTCGGCGGACAGCGCGACCAGGTCGAGCAGCGCGGGCTGCCACGGGTCCTGCAGGCGGGACACCGCACCCACCTGCCGGTCGGCCGCGAACGTGTACTGCGCGAGGTCGTTGGTCCCCAGCGAGAGGAACTCGACCTCCTGCAGGATCGACCTCGCCCGCAGCGCCGCCGACGGGATCTCCACCATGGCACCGAACTTGGCCCGCAGCCCCGCCTCACGACAGGCGTCGGCGAACGCCTTGGCGTCCGTACGGTCCGCGACCATCGGCGCCATGACCTCGAGGTAGACCGGCAGACCCTCGGCGGCCTTCGCGAGCGCCGTCAGCTGCGTCCGCAGCACCTGGGGGTGGTCGAGCAGCGTCCGCAGCCCGCGCACACCGAGTGCCGGGTTCGGCTCATCGGCCGGGGTCAGGAACTCCAGCGGCTTGTCGGCGCCGGCGTCGAGCACCCGCACGACCACACGCCCCTCGGGGAAGGCCTCCAACACCTTCCGGTAGGCCTCGACCTGCTTCTCCTCGGACGGCGCCGTCTTGCTGTCGTCCAGAAAGAGGAACTCGGTACGGAACAGCCCGACACCCTCGGCCCCGGCCTCCACGGCCGCCGGCACGTCAGCGGGACCGCCGACATTGGCCAGCAGCGGAACCCTGTGCCCGTCGGAGGTCGCCCCCGGCCCGCTCGACGCCGCCAGCGCGGCCTTCCGTGCCGCGGCGGCGGCTTCCAGCTCGGCCTTCTTCTCCGTACTCGGGTTCACGAAGATCTCACCGGTGCTGCCGTCCACGGCGATGACCGTGCCCTCGGCAAGCTCCCCGGCCCCCGGCAGAGCCACCACGGCCGGCACCCCGAGCGCCCGCGCCAGAATCGCGCTGTGACTGGTCGGTCCGCCCTCCTCGGTGACGAAGCCGAGGACGAGCGTCGGGTCGAGCAGCGCGGTGTCCGCGGGCGCGAGGTCACGCGCGATGAGGACATAGGGCTCGTCGCTGTCCGGCACCCCCGGCATGGGAACCCCGAGCAGCCGGGCGACGATACGATTCCGCACATCATCGAGGTCGGCCACGCGACCCGCGAGGTACTCGCCCGCCCCCGCCAGCAGCGCGCGGTACGCGGCGAAGGCGTCGTAGACAGCACGCTCCGCCGTGCTCCCCACGGCGATACGTCGGTCCACGTCTGCCATCAGCTCGGGGTCCTGGGCCATCAGGGCCTGGGCCTCCAGCACGGCCTGGGCCTCGCCGCCGGCGAGGTTGCCGCGCGCGATCAGATCGGCGGCCACCGCGTCCACAGCCTTGCGGGCGCGCCCCTGTGCTCGCTCCGCGTCCTCCGCCGGAATCTGCTTGGCGGGCGGCTCCAGCACCGCCGTTCCCATGTGGCGAACCTCGCCGATAGCCACACCGTGGCTCACACCGACGCCTCGCAGCGTTGTCTCCATTTCACCTGTCTCCGATAGTGCGGCGGCGAGCGCCGCCGCCGTGGTTGTGGAACTTGCGGTCCGGTACGGCCCTGACGTCACTGCCAGCCGAAGAGCGTGCCGCCTGTCTTCACGTCGCCGTCCTCGCGGAGCTCGGAGAGGGAGTCGGCCGTGGCCTCCAAGGCCACGACGGGGCAGACCGGTGACTTGCCCGCGGCCTCGACGGCGGCGGGGTTCCAGCGCACCACGGCCTGACCCCGCTGCACGGTGTCGCCCTTGTTGACGAGCAGCTCGAAGCCCTCACCGTTCAGCTGCACCGTGTCGATACCGAGGTGAGTCAGCACCCCGTGCCCCTCACTGTCGACCACGACGAACGCGTGTGGGTGCAGCGAGACGATGACTCCGTCCAGGGGTGCGACAGCCTCCCCTGCCTCGCGCACGGGGTCGATGGCCGTACCGGGGCCGACCATCGCTCCCGAGAAGACGGGGTCCGGTACGGCGGCCAGTCCGATGACGCGTCCTGCAAGAGGGGACGTCACGGTGGTCATGGGAAGCCTCCCAGGGTGGAGATCTCTATGGACACCGTCACTGATTGTCCCGGACGGCGCGCTGATCAGCAGGGTAGGTCAGATGAAGTACCCGTTCCGCACGATAGCTTCGCAGTAGAGGTCTAGACCACCCCCTCCAAGCGATTTGCACGTGCTCTGTGGCCCCATGTAGAGTCGTACTCCTGCCTGGGGGTGAGTGACACTTCGTGTCCGTGTGCCCGGCAGCACCAAACTCGTTCAGATCCTATCCAGGGGTCACTTCCTGCATGTCTGCAGGAAGGTGGTCAGAGGGTCGGAGAAACGCTGATAGAGTTTGGAACACCGAAGGGAAGCGCCCGGAGAAAAGCCCAGGAAATCTTGGGTGAGTACAAAGGAAGCGTCCGTTCCTTGAGAACTCAACAGCGTGCCAAAAATCAACGCCAGATATGTTGATACCCCGTCCGCCGAAACTTTTCGGTGGTCGAGGTTCCTTTGAAGTAAAACACAGCGAGGACGTTGTGAACGGTCGGGCTTATTCCGCCTGACTGTTCCGCTCTCGTGGTGTCGACCCGATTACGGGTAAACATTCACGGAGAGTTTGATCCTGGCTCAGGACGAACGCTGGCGGCGTGCTTAACACATGCAAGTCGAACGATGAACCACTTCGGTGGGGATTAGTGGCGAACGGGTGAGTAACACGTGGGCAATCTGCCCTTCACTCTGGGACAAGCCCTGGAAACGGGG
Source organism: Streptomyces europaeiscabiei (assembly GCF_001550375.1). Taxonomy (GTDB): domain Bacteria; phylum Actinomycetota; class Actinomycetes; order Streptomycetales; family Streptomycetaceae; genus Streptomyces; species Streptomyces europaeiscabiei. Next base: position 26,722 of record NZ_LRTR01000508.1, read on the forward strand.
TCTAATACCGGATACAACACTCTCGGGCATCCGATGAGTGTGGAAAGCTCCGGCGGTGAAGGATGAGCCCGCGGCCTATCAGCTTGTTGGTGAGGTAACGGCTCACCAAGGCGACGACGGGTAGCCGGCCTGAGAGGGCGACCGGCCACACTGGGACTGAGACACGGCCCAGACTCCTACGGGAGGCAGCAGTGGGGAATATTGCACAATGGGCGAAAGCCTGATGCAGCGACGCCGCGTGAGGGATGACGGCCTTCGGGTTGTAAACCTCTTTCAGCAGGGAAGAAGCGAAAGTGACGGTACCTGCAGAAGAAGCGCCGGCTAACTACGTGCCAGCAGCCGCGGTAATACGTAGGGCGCGAGCGTTGTCCGGAATTATTGGGCGTAAAGAGCTCGTAGGCGGTCTGTCGCGTCGGATGTGAAAGCCCGGGGCTTAACCCCGGGTCTGCATTCGATACGGGCAGACTAGAGTGTGGTAGGGGAGATCGGAATTCCTGGTGTAGCGGTGAAATGCGCAGATATCAGGAGGAACACCGGTGGCGAAGGCGGATCTCTGGGCCATTACTGACGCTGAGGAGCGAAAGCGTGGGGAGCGAACAGGATTAGATACCCTGGTAGTCCACGCCGTAAACGGTGGGAACTAGGTGTTGGCGACATTCCACGTCGTCGGTGCCGCAGCTAACGCATTAAGTTCCCCGCCTGGGGAGTACGGCCGCAAGGCTAAAACTCAAAGGAATTGACGGGGGCCCGCACAAGCAGCGGAGCATGTGGCTTAATTCGACGCAACGCGAAGAACCTTACCAAGGCTTGACATACACCGGAAACGGCCAGAGATGGTCGCCCCCTTGTGGTCGGTGTACAGGTGGTGCATGGCTGTCGTCAGCTCGTGTCGTGAGATGTTGGGTTAAGTCCCGCAACGAGCGCAACCCTTGTTCTGTGTTGCCAGCATGCCCTTCGGGGTGATGGGGACTCACAGGAGACTGCCGGGGTCAACTCGGAGGAAGGTGGGGACGACGTCAAGTCATCATGCCCCTTATGTCTTGGGCTGCACACGTGCTACAATGGCAGGTACAATGAGCTGCGAAGCCGTGAGGCGGAGCGAATCTCAAAAAGCCTGTCTCAGTTCGGATTGGGGTCTGCAACTCGACCCCATGAAGTCGGAGTTGCTAGTAATCGCAGATCAGC
>NZ_LRTR01000509.1 GCF_001550375.1 Streptomyces europaeiscabiei
TCAGGTGGTCAGGTAGAGAATACCGAGGCGTTCGGGTGAACTATGGTTAAGGAACTCGGCAAAATGCCCCCGTAACTTCGGGAGAAGGGGGGCCATCACTGGTGAGGGAACTTGCTTCCTGAGCTGGGGGTGGCCGCAGAGACCAGCGAGAAGCGACTGTTTACTAAAAACACAGGTCCGTGCGAAGCCGTAAGGCGATGTATACGGACTGACGCCTGCCCGGTGCTGGAACGTTAAGGGGACCGGTTAGTCACATTTCGGTGTGGCGAAGCTGAGAACTTAAGCGCCAGTAAACGGCGGTGGTAACTATAACCATCCTAAGGTAGCGAAATTCCTTGTCGGGTAAGTTCCGACCTGCACGAATGGCGTAACGACTTCTCGACTGTCTCAACCATAGGCCCGGTGAAATTGCACTACGAGTAAAGATGCTCGTTTCGCGCAGCAGGACGGAAAGACCCCGGGACCTTTACTACAGTTTGATATTGGTGTTCGGTTCGGCTTGTGTAGGATAGCTGGGAGACTTTGAAGCGGCCACGCCAGTGGTTGTGGAGTCGTCGTTGAAATACCAGTCTGGTCGTGCTGGATGTCTAACCTGGGTCCGTGATCCGGATCAGGGACAGTGTCTGATGGGTAGTTTAACTGGGGCGGTTGCCTCCTAAAGAGTAACGGAGGCGCCCAAAGGTTCCCTCAGCCTGGTTGGCAATCAGGTGTTGAGTGTAAGTGCACAAGGGAGCTTGACTGTGAGACCGACGGGTCGAGCAGGGACGAAAGTCGGGACTAGTGATCCGGCGGTGGCTTGTGGAAGCGCCGTCGCTCAACGGATAAAAGGTACCCCGGGGATAACAGGCTGATCTTCCCCAAGAGTCCATATCGACGGGATGGTTTGGCACCTCGATGTCGGCTCGTCGCATCCTGGGGCTGGAGTCGGTCCCAAGGGTTGGGCTGTTCGCCCATTAAAGCGGTACGCGAGCTGGGTTTAGAACGTCGTGAGACAGTTCGGTCCCTATCCGCTGCGCGCGCAGGAATATTGAGAAGGGCTGTCCCTAGTACGAGAGGACCGGGACGGACGAACCTCTGGTGTGCCAGTTGTCCTGCCAAGGGCATGGCTGGTTGGCTACGTTCGGGAGGGATAACCGCTGAAAGCATCTAAGCGGGAAGCCTGCTTCGAGATGAGTATTCCCACCCACTTGATGGGGTAAGGCTCCCAGTAGACGACTGGGTTGATAGGCCAGATATGGAAGCCTGGTAACGGGTGGAGTTGACTGGTACTAATAGGCCGAGGGCTTGTCCTCAGTTGCTCGCGTCCACTGTGTTGGTTCTGAAACCACGAACAACCCCATTCCCTTGTTTGGTCACGGGGGATGGTGCGGTTGAGTGTTTCATAGTGTTTCGGTGGTCATAGCGTGAGGGAAACGCCCGGTTACATTCCGAACCCGGAAGCTAAGCCTTACAGCGCCGATGGTACTGCAGGGGGGACCCTGTGGGAGAGTAGGACGCCGCCGAACTCCTTTTAGAGCTCTGGCTCTTGGGCACACTGCCCAAGAGCCAGAGCTTTTTTGCGTTGAGGTAGGGTCAGAGGGCATCGTTGGCTCATTTCCCACAGGAGGCCCCCGGGTGGAGGTACAGGAGACCCGGGTCCAGACGGACCGGGTCCTCACCATCCCGAACATTCTCAGCATGGCGCGGCTCGTTGGCGTGCCCGTCTTCCTGTGGTTGATTCTCTGGCCCGAGTTCGGCGGTCCCAAGGTCGATGGCTGGGCGTTCCTGGTGATCGCTCTCAGCGGCGTCAGTGACTATCTGGACGGCATGCTGGCGCGGCGCTGGAACCAGATCAGCAGTCTTGGCCGGCTCCTCGATCCCGCGGCTGACAGGTTGTACATTCTGTCAACTCTGGTGGGACTCACCTGGCGCGAGATTCTGCCATTTTGGTTGACCGCTCTACTGCTGTTGCGGGAGCTGGTTCTGCTGGTGATGGTGGGCATCCTCAGGCGGCACGGCTATCCGCCGCCCCAGGTGAACTTTCTCGGGAAGGCGGCTACCTTCAACTTGATGTACGCCTTCCCGTTGCTACTGCTCAGTGACGGAAGTGGATGGATCTCGTCACTCGCTGCTATTTTCGGATGGGCGTTCGCTGGATGGGGTACAACCCTGTACTGGTGGGCAGGGATCCTCTACGTGGTTCAGGTCCGCCGACTCGTCAGTGCGGACGCCATGGCCGATTGAGCCCGCCCGATTGGGCGGCCGTAGTGGCTCGATGGCCCGCTTTGGAAAAGTGCGGGACAATCTGGACGGGTGAAGTCGGCTTGACCGTCTCTTCAAGGAGGACGCTTCCGACATGAAGGCCGTCGTGATGGCCGGAGGTGAAGGCACACGCCTTCGCCCCATGACCTCGAGCATGCCCAAGCCGCTCCTGCCCGTGGTGAACCGCCCGATCATGGAGCACGTACTGAGGCTGCTCAAAAGGCATGGGCTCAACGAGACCGTCGTTACAGTCCAGTTCCTGGCGTCACTCGTCAAGAACTACTTCGGTGACGGCGAGGAGCTCGGGATGGAGCTCACCTATGCCAATGAGGAGAAGCCACTCGGTACCGCCGGGAGCGTCAAGAACGCCGAGGAAGCGCTGAAGGACGATGCGTTCCTCGTCATCTCCGGCGATGCCCTCACGGACTTCGACCTCACCGAACTCATCAATTTCCACAAGGAAAAGGGTGCGCTGGTCACCGTCTGTCTGACACGGGTGCCGAATCCGTTGGAATTCGGTATCACGATCGTGGACGAGGAAGGCAAGGTCGAGCGGTTCCTGGAGAAGCCGACCTGGGGGCAGGTCTTCTCGGACACCGTGAACACGGGCATCTACGTCATGGAGCCCGAAGTGTTCGACTACGTCGAGGCCGATGTTCCCGTCGACTGGTCCGGTGACGTCTTCCCACAGCTGATGAAGGAGGGCAAGCCGGTCTACGGCTATGTCGCCGAGGGCTACTGGGAGGACGTCGGTACGCACGAGAGCTATGTGAAGGCTCAGGCGGACGTACTGGAGGGCAAGGTCGACGTCGAGATCGACGGGTTCGAACTCTCGCCCGGAGTGTGGATCGCCGAAGGCGCGGAGGTGCACCCCGACGCCGTGCTGCGAGGACCGCTCTACATCGGGGACTACGCCAAGGTCGAGGCCGGCGTCGAAATCCGTGAACACACCGTGGTGGGCTCGAATGTCGTCGTGAAGAGCGGGGCCTTTCTGCACAAGGCCGTGGTCCACGACAACGTCTACATCGGCCAGCACAGCAATCTGCGTGGATGCGTGGTCGGCAAGAACACCGACATCATGCGGGCCGCACGGATCGAGGACGGCGCGGTGATCGGCGACGAGTGCCTCGTCGGCGAGGAATCGATCATCCAGGGGAACGTTCGCGTCTATCCGTTCAAGACGATCGAGGCCGGTGCTTTCGTCAACACCTCGGTGATCTGGGAATCCCGGGGGCAGGCGCATCTGTTCGGCGCCCGTGGTGTCTCCGGCATCCTGAATGTGGAGATCACCCCCGAGCTGGCCGTGAGGCTCGCCGGAGCGTACGCCACGACGCTCAAGAAGGGCTCCACGGTCACCACTGCCCGAGACCACTCCCGAGGTGCCCGTGCGCTGAAACGGGCGGTCATCTCGGCACTGCAGGCCAGCGCCATCGACGTACGGGATCTGGAGAACGTACCGCTGCCGGTGGCGCGGCAGCAGACCGCGCGGGGCAGTGCCGGCGGGATCATGATTCGGACGACGCCGGGCGTTCCCGACTCGGTCGACATCATGTTCTTCGACGGCCAGGGTGCCGACCTCTCGCAGGCCAGTCAGCGGAAGCTGGACCGGGTGTTCGCGCGGCAGGAGTACCGGCGCGCGTTCCCGGGAGAGATCGGGGACCTGTACTTCCCGGCGAGTGTGTTCGACTCGTACACCGGTTCGTTGCTGCGGAACGTGGACACGACCGGGATCGCCGAGTCGGGACTCAAGGTCGTCGTGGACGCGTCCAACGGCAGTGCCGGTCTCGTGCTGCCGAGTCTGCTCGGCAAGCTGGGTGTCGACTCGTTGACGATCAACCCCGGTCTCGACGAGTCGAGGCCGACGGAGACGGGCGACATGCGGCGGGCGGGGCTGGTGCGGCTGGGCGAGATCGTGGCGTCCTCGCGAGCCGCGTTCGGTGTGCGGTTCGACCCGGTCGGTGAACGGCTGTCGCTGGTCGACGAGAAGGGGCGGATCGTCGAGGACGACCGGGCCCTGCTGGTCATGCTCGACCTGGTGGCCGCGGAGCGGCGGAGCGGCCGGGTGGCGCTGCCGGTGACCACCACGAGGATCGGCGAGCAGGTCGCGGCGTACCACGGCACCCAGGTCGAGTGGACGACCACTTCGCCGGACGACCTCACGCGGGTCGGCGGGGACGAGACCACGATCTTCGGCGGTGACGGGCGCGGCGGGTTCATCGTGCCGGAGTTCAGCAGCGTCTTCGACGGGGCGGCGGCCTTCGTACGGCTCATCGGGCTGGTGGCGCGGACACAGCTCACACTCAGCCAGATCGACGCGCGTATTCCGCGGGCGCATGTCCTCAAGCGGGATCTCGCCACCCCGTGGGCCGTCAAGGGCCTCGTGATGCGCCGGGTCGTGGAGGCGGCCGGGGATCGCTTCGTCGACACGACCGACGGTGTGCGGGTCGTGGAGACGGACGGTCGGTGGGTGATGGTTCTGCCGGACCCGGCCGAGGCCGTCACTCATCTGTGGGCCGAGGGGCCCGACGACGCCTCCGCGCAGGCCCTGCTCGATGAGTGGTCGGCAGTCGTGGACAGCGCGGGTCGCTGAACCGCCTCGCACGCGCGCGTGCCGGACAGGTGCCCTCAACGGGGCCTGTCCGGCACGCCGGTGGGGCCATTCGGAGGTAGTGGTCGCGACGTGCGACGATGTGCGGCATGCCGCAGCAGCCCCCCGTTCGGAGCACACCCACGCGCCCGTCGCGTCCGGACGCCTCCATGTCGCTGCTCAACAACGTCATGGATCACAGCCTCGATGACGGATACGCCGAGGCCGCCGCCCGCAGGAAGGCCGCGGGCACCGAGGGCACGCCCAAAACCGTGCGGGCCAAGGTGGGGCTCGCGGTCGGCCTGGTGCTCGCCGCCCTGGTGGTGACGGTGGGTGCGGCGCAGGCGCGGATAAGCGCTCCCGTGGTCGCCAAGGAGCGCGAGGAGCTCATCGACCGGATCCAGGAGGAGACCGCGGCCGCGGACAAGCTCGAGGACTCCGTGGACGAGCTCCGTGACGACGTGAGCGCACGGCAGCGCAAGGCGCTCAAGGATGACGGCGGCAGCGCCGGGCACGACCTGGTGGGCATCCTGTCTGGCGCCGTCGAGGTGCACGGCCCCGGGGTGCGGCTCGTCGTCAACGACTCCAAGGGCGCCGGCCAGGGCGGTGACGGTGACCCGCGAGAGACGTCCGGATTCTCGGACACCGGCCGGGTCCGCGACCGGGACATGCAGCGCGTCGTCAACGGGCTGTGGGAGTCGGGCGCCGAGGCCGTCTCGATCAACGGACAGCGGCTCACCGCGCTGTCGGCGATCAGGGCCGCCGGCGACGCGATACTGGTCGACAACAAGCCGCTGGCACCGCCCTACACGGTCCTCGCGGTGGGGGACGGGCAACGGTTGAGCACCAAGTTCCAGAACAGCCCCGACGGGCTGTATCTGCACGCCCTCCAGGAGAACTTCGGCATCCGGACGAGCATCTCCGTCGAGGACGACATCAAGGTGCCGGCCGCGCCGAGCGTGATCGTACGAACAGCACAACCCAGCACAGAGAAGGGCACATCGTGATCGCCGTACTGGGCCTCGTCCTCGGAGTCGTGGCCGGACTGTTGGTCCGGCCCGAGGTACCGGCGGTCGTCGAGCCGTATCTCCCCATCGCCGTGGTCGCGGCGCTCGACGCCGTCTTCGGTGGTCTGCGCTCGATGCTGGACGGCATCTTCGACGACAAGGTCTTCGTGGTGTCGTTCCTGTCGAACGTGGTCGTGGCCGCCCTGATCGTCTTCCTCGGCGACAAGCTGGGCGTCGGCGCCCAGCTGTCCACGGGCGTCGTGGTCGTCCTCGGTATCCGTATCTTCTCCAACGCCGCGGCGATCCGCCGGCACGTGTTCCGGGCGTGAGGCCGATGAACGAGCGGGACGAGACGCCGAGGCCGAAGCCGACAACGGGCGGGGGAGAGGACGACACACCGACGACCCAGCTACGCCGGGAACTCCCCCAGGAAGTGCCCTCCACGGCCGCCGAGGAGCCCGGCGAGGCTCCGCGGGAGGAGAAGGACAAGCTGACCGGACGGCAGCGGCTGGCACAGGGACTGTGGCCGCCGCGCTTCACCCGTGCCCAACTCATCGTCGCCCTCCTGCTGTTCGGCCTCGGCTTCGGACTGGCCATCCAGGTGGCCTCCAACAACGACGACAGCGCGCTGCGCGGAGCACGCCAGGAAGACCTCGTACGCATCCTGGATGAACTGGATGACCGTACTCAGCGTCTGGAGGAGGAGAAGCAGGGTCTCGAGGATCAGCGCACCGAGCTGGAGAACAGCTCGGACCAGGCCGAGGAGGCACGCAAGCAGACGGTCGAGAAGGAGCGGCAGCTCGGCATTCTGGCGGGCACCGTGGCGGCGCAGGGACCCGGCATCACACTGACGATCGACGATACGAAGGGGACGGTCGAGGCGAACATGTTGCTCGACGCGATCCAGGAGCTGCGCGCGGCCGGCGCGGAGGCGATCCAGGTGAACGGCGTCCGGGTCGTGGCCAGCACTTATCTGACCGATTCCGGCGAGGGAGTCAGTGTCGACGGGAACAAGATCACCCAGCCCTTTCGTTTCAAGGTCATCGGCAACCCGCAGGACCTCGAGCCCGCACTGAACATCCCCGGAGGCGTGGTGCAGACACTGGAGAAGGAGCAGGCCACCGTGACCGTGCGGCGGGCGGACAAGATCGTCGTGGATGCCTTGCGAGCGGCGAAGCGGCCTGACTACGCTCGGTCGTCCTCCCGGTGAACCGTAGGTGCATGGGGCCCGTCCGGCGAGGGCATGAGGTTGCGGGGGGTCGGCGCACCGAATGGTTGGTGCGTGGTGGAAACTGTCTGGTGGATACGGACGTTGTGAGGTTGTCCGGGTCGGCCGGTGTGTTCAGTCAGGGTTCGTCCTGCCCCACGGGCGGGTCTGTTTCGGTCAAGGGGAATCGCCCGTGAAGTTGTTTGCGAAGTTGTTCGGCAAGAGCGCGCGAGAGGGAAGCGACAACGCGACCTCCCGTCATCGCGCGCAGCCTTCGGAAGCGGAGGGGCAGGGCGGTGAGCGCCCGCTGTTCCGGGACCAGGTGACTGGTCCGGGAGGTGACATTTCGGGAGGTCAGGGCGCGCCGTCTGTTGACCCTGCCCAGTCGGGCCGCATAGGTTTCGGGGCCTCAGACCCGTATGCGTCCAATGCCCCGGCGGGGCAGCCGCGGCAGGAGGATCCGTCGATGTCGGCCCTGGTGTGTACGAGGTGCGGTAACCGCAATGCGGAGAACAGCCGCTTCTGCTCGAACTGCGGTGCTCCGCTGCGGGCCGGCGCGACCGCCGAGCGTCCGTCCGAGACGACCTCCACCATCTCCATCTCCGGCCTCGAGGCCTACGACTCCGAGGTCACCGGTCAGACTCAGCTGCCGGCGCTCTCCCCCGAGGCCCAGGCAGCCGTCGACGCGCTGCCGCTCGGCTCGGCGCTGCTGGTCGTGCGCCGTGGCCCGAACGCGGGCAGTCGCTTCCTGCTGGACGGCGATCTGACCACGGCGGGCCGTCATCCGCAGAGCGACATCTTCCTGGACGACGTGACCGTGTCGCGTCGCCATGTGGAGTTCCGTCGAGGTCAGGACGGCTCGTTCACGGTCGCCGACGTCGGCAGTCTGAACGGCACGTACGTCAATCGTGAGCGGATCGACCAGGTCGCCCTGCACAACGGCGACGAGGTGCAGATCGGCAAGTACCGGCTGGTCTTCTACGCGAGCCAGCGGGGCTACTGACCCTCCCCCGGACCGCGTCCGGGGAACCCCAGGGAAGGTCCATGCTTCGAACAACGAGCGGTGGTGCCGACCACGGCACCGCCGCCGCGGACAGTGGCCTGATGAGCATCGGCACGGTGCTGAACACATTGCGCGAGGAGTTTCCCGAGGTAACCATCTCCAAGATCCGTTTCCTGGAGTCGGAGGGGCTCATCGAGCCGCAGCGGACCCCCTCGGGGTATCGCAAGTTCAGTGCCGAGGACGTCGAGCGGCTCGGACACGTCCTCAGGATGCAGCGGGACCACTATCTGCCGCTCAAGGTGATCCGTGAGTATCTGGAGGCTCTGGGGCGTGGTGAGGACGTCCGTCCGCCGTCCGTGGGGCGTCAGCGCGACGTTGGTGACGCAGAGCGCCTGAGCGAGCTGTTCGGGGAGCCCGAGGAGCCTACGGCCGCCCGGATAGGGCGCGGCGAGCTCGTCGTCGGCGCCGGGATCGATGAGGAGCAGCTGGCCGAGTGGGAGTCGTACGGGCTGGTGGCCCCACTGCCGGACGGGTCGTACGACGCCGAGGTTCTCACCGTTGCCACGCTTGTGGTGGAACTGGGGCGGTTCGGTATCGAGCCCCGGCATCTGAGATTGATGCGGGCGGCCGCGGACCGCGAGGCGGGGCTCGTCGATCAGGTCGTGGCGCCCCTGCGCCGCCACCGTAATCCGCAGACCAGGGCCCATGCGGAGGACCGTACGAGGGAGCTGGCAGGGCTCACGGTCAAGTTGCACGCCGCTCTCGTGCAGAGTGCGCTGGGTGTACGGCTCCGCTGAGGCGGCGGTGTTCGCCTGTGGCGGATCGGTCGGCCGATCCGAGCCCGACTACCCAAACATCCCGAGCACGGCCTAGGGTTGCTGTGTGAACGAGCTCGATGTCGTAGGTGTCCGGGTCGAAATGCCCTCCAACCAACCGATCGTGCTCCTGCGCGAAGTGGGAGGCGACCGTTACCTCCCCATCTGGATCGGGCCGGGGGAGGCGACGGCGATCGCTTTCGCCCAGCAGGGCATGGCCCCCGCACGACCGCTGACCCACGACCTGTTCAAGGACGTGCTGGAGGCCGTGGGCCAGGAACTCACGGAAGTGCGCATCACCGACCTGCGTGAGGGCGTCTTCTACGCGGAGCTGGTGTTCGCCAGTGGGGTCGAGGTGAGTGCCCGTCCCTCCGACGCCATAGCGCTGGCGCTGCGTACCGGAACGCCGATCTTCGGCAGTGACGGGGTGCTCGACGACGCGGGCATCGCGATCCCGGACGAGCAGGAGGACGAGGTGGAGAAGTTCCGCGAGTTCCTCGACCAGATCTCGCCCGAGGACTTCGGGACGAACAGTCAGTGAGGTCGGGCCTGGGGTCCGGCAGGGCTGACGGGCCTTGACGCCGCCGGTGGTCACCGGTGGCAGGTGCGCGGGAGAGTCGCGCGACGGGCCGGCAGAGGCGCGTCCGGTGTGGCTGGTCGAAGCTGCCGGTGCGAGGGCGCCGTGGGCGCGGTCGGTGCGAGTGTTCGCCCTGGGGCGGCACATGCCCGGGGCGGGTGCGCTGTCAGGCAGCTTGGCCGGAGCGCATTCGGCTAGCCTTTCCCCGCGGGAGGGCACGGGAAACCACTCTCAGGGTGATTATCACTCGGCGTGGCGAGTGCGGTGGTCGTTGACGCGCCCCTGGTGGCTGCCTACCGTCGATAGGGCAGGTCAAGGACGGAGGTCGGCGTGAGAAGCAGCGGCGACGGTACGGCTGGGGGTGCCCCCGGACGCAAACTGGGGGACGGCGGCCCGTACCCGCTTCACGGCAGCGCGGCCGGTCACGTCCCGCAGCGGCCCACGGCTGTGCAGGACGGTGCGGAGGCGACTCCGGAGTCGCACGAGAGCGTCGGCTATCGCGGTCCCACAGCGTGTGCGGCCGCCGGCATCACCTACCGGCAGCTCGACTACTGGGCCCGCACCGGTCTCGTGGAGCCGAGCGTGCGGACCGCCCAGGGCTCGGGGACACAGCGCCTCTACAGTTTCCGGGACGTCGTCGTCCTGAAGATCGTGAAACGGTTCCTCGACACGGGAGTGTCGCTCCAGAACATCCGCACCGCCGTCCAGCACCTGCGGGAGCGGGGCTTCAGCGATCTGGAGCGGATGACATTGATGAGCGACGGTGCGACGGTCTACGAGTGCACCTCGCCCGACGAGGTGCACGCCCTGCTCCAGGGCGGCCAGGGGGTCTTCGGAATCGCCGTCGGGGTGGTCTGGCGTGACGTGGAAAGCGCTCTCTCTCAGTTGCACGGGGAGCGGGTCGACACGGGGGAGACGCTCGTGGGCCACAATCCCGCGGACGAGCTCGCGCGGCGGCGGAACCGGGCGGTCTGAGGGGCATCGCGGCCTGCCTGCCCCGAGGCGAGGCCGCTCGGGGCGCGGGCGTGGCCTGGGGAGCCGGTCGCATGGGGCATTGTCAGTGGCGTAGGGCAGCATCGGAGATGTGAGAACCGCGCCCACGATCCTGCATCTCGACATGGATGCCTTCTACGCCTCGGCGGAGCAGGCGTCCAAGCCGAGTCTGCGTGGGAAAGCCGTTGTCGTGGGCGGGCTCGGGCCGCGTGGAGTGGTCGCGACGGCGTCGTACGAAGCCCGCGTACTCGGAGTGCACTCGGCGATGCCGACGGCGCAGGCGCGTCGGCTCGCGCCGAACGCCGCGTATCTCACGCCGCGGTTCACGTTCTACCGGACGATCAGCGATCAGGTCATGGGGTTGTTGCGTGATCTCTCGCCGCTGGTGGAGCCGCTGAGCCTGGATGAGGCGTTCGTGGACCTGGAGGCCGGGGGCGCCGCCCGGGACGAGGCATCGGCACGGCTGGTGGGGGCGCGGTTGCGTGCGGACATACGGGCGGTGACCGCGTTGACGGGATCCGTCGGGCTCGCGGCCTCCAAGATGCTCGCGAAGATCGGCTCCGAGCAGGCCAAGCCGGACGGGCTGGTGCTGATCGAGCCCGGGACCGAGCGGGCGTTGCTGGGGCCCATGTCCGTGCGGATCCTGCCGGGGGTGGGGCCGGCGACCGGGGACCATCTGCGGCGGGCCGGGATCACCACGGTCGAGGAGATCGTGGAGGCGGGGGAGGACGAGGTCGTACGGCTGCTGGGAAAGGCCCATGGACACGGGCTGTACGCGATGGCGCTGGCGCGGGACGACCGGGCGGTGGTGGCCGAGCGGGACACGAAGTCGGTGTCGGTGGAGGACACCTACGACGTGGACATCCATGACCGGGTGCGGGTCCGGATGGAGGTGCAACGGCTTGCGGACCGGTGCGTGCAGAGGTTGCGGGGTGCCGGGCTGTCGGGCCGGACGATCGTGTTGAAGGTGCGGCGGTACGACTTTTCGACGCTGACCCGGTCCGAGACGCTGCGGGGGCCCACGGACGACCCCGCGGTGGTGCGGGAGGCCGCGGCGCGGCTGCTGGAGGCCGTGGACACGACGGGTGGGGTGCGGTTGCTGGGGGTGGGGGTGAGCGGGCTCGCCGACTACACGCAGGAGGACCTGTTCGCGCAGGCGGCGGGGGAGCCGGAGCTGGTGGAGGAAGAGACCGGGGCCGCCGCGGAAGCGCCCGCGGTGGAGGAGAGCGCGGGTGCGGAGCGGCAGTGGAGGGCCGGGAATGACGTACGGCATGCCGAGTACGGGCATGGGTGGGTGCAGGGGAGCGGGCTGGGGCGGGTGACCGTGCGGTTCGAGACGCCGCTCGACGTGGGGCCGGGGCGGGTGCGGACCTTCAGGACGGACGATCCGGCGCTGGAGCCGGCGGAGCCGTTGCCGCTGGTGCCGGATGGGGTGCGGGGCTGAGGTGGGCGGGACCGAGTCTGCTCCGTTGTGGTGGGGCGGGACGGAGGAGGGTGTGAGGAAGCGACGTAAGGGAGGGCCGGGCCAGGCAGGAAGTCAGGGAGCGTGGGGGCGGGGGAGAAGAGGCGCGGATTCCCCCGGGGCCATCGGTCAGGCGTCTTCCTGCCCCGCGACGTTTCCGAGGTCGTGGTCCATGGGTGGGGGCGGGGCTATGTCCAGGCCGTAGTGGTGGTAGAGCTGGAGTTCTTGCTCCGGGGAGAGGTGGCGGCCTACGCCGAAGTCGGGGGCGTCCTTGATGAGGGTGCGGTCGAAGGGGACATGGAGGGTGCCTTCGATCAGTTTGCTGGGCTCCAGGGGGACGAAGGCGTCGCGGCCGAAGAACCCCATGCGTATCGCGGCCCACTCGGGGATGCCGGTGGCGTCGTCCAGGTAGACCTCGTCCACGGTGCCGATCTTGCTGCCCTTGCGGTCGAACGCCTTGCGGCCGATCAGGTTGCGCGGATCGATGTCGGTCTGCACGGGCCCTCCAAGTGGTTCGCAGAGGAGTCGCAATCATCCCTCACCCCTACGAAAAGGCACATCGGGGAAGGTGGCCACTCGAAGACTCGTGCGTGAGCCGCGCTGATACTCTGGCAGCGGCTGCTGACCCCGTGCGGGAGAGTCCTCCGGACACCATCCGGAGGCGCCGAAGGAGCAAATCCTCCCCGGAATCTCTCAGGCTCACGTACCGCACGGACGAGGTCACTCTGGAAAGCAGAGCGGGTGTCTCGGCGTCCGCTCTCACCGACGGTGAAAGCCGGTTCGTTCCTGGACCGGTGAAGCTCTCAGGTTGAGATGACAGAGGGGGAGGCCGTCGGGGCGCCCGTGCCGTGGTGCCCCTCGAAGGTCGTGTCAGACCAGGAGGCCTCCGCAATGACCGCCCATCGCATTCCGCTCTCCGAGCTCGAACAGGGAATCCCCTTCGAGCGGCGCCATATCGGCCCAGATGTCGAGGCCCGGGCCAAGATGCTCGCGCACGTCGGGTACGGCTCGCTCGACGAGCTGACGGCGGCCGCGGTCCCGGAAGTGATCAAGAACGCCGAGGCGCTGGACCTTCCCGGCGCGCGGACCGAGGCCGAGGTTCTCGCCGAGCTGCGGTCGCTCGCGGACCGCAACCAGGTGCTCGGCTCGATGATCGGGCTCGGGTACTACGGGACGTTCACGCCGCCCGTCATCCTGCGGAATGTCATGGAGAACCCGGCCTGGTACACCGCTTACACGCCGTATCAGCCCGAGATCTCCCAGGGGCGGCTCGAGGCTCTTCTCAACTTCCAGACCATGGTGGCCGAGCTGACCGGTCTGCCCACCTCCGGGGCCTCCCTGCTGGACGAGGGCACTGCCGCCGCCGAGGCCATGGCGTTGTCCCGCCGCATGGGCAAGAACAAGAAGGGGCTCTTCCTCGTCGACGCGGACGTGCTGCCGCAGACGATCGCCGTGATCGAGACCCGTGCCGAGCCGGCCGGCGTCGAGGTCGTCGTCGCCGACCTCCGTGCGGGGATTCCGGCCGACATCGCCGGGCGGGAGATCAACGGGGTGCTGCTCCAGTACCCGGGCGCCTCCGGTGTCGTACGGGATCTGAAGCCGGTCATCGAGCAGGCGCACGCACTCGGCGCGCTCGTCACCGTCGCCGCCGATCTGCTGGCGCTGACGCTGCTGGCGTCCCCCGGTGAGCTGGGCGCCGACATCGCGGTCGGGACGACGCAGCGGTTCGGTGTGCCGATGGGCTTCGGTGGGCCGCACGCGGGCTACATGGCCGTGCAGGAGAAGTTCGCGCGCAGTCTGCCCGGACGGCTCGTCGGGGTTTCCGTGGACGCGGACGGGCACAAGGCGTACCGGCTCGCCCTGCAGACGCGGGAGCAGCACATCCGCCGGGAGAAGGCGACCAGCAACATCTGCACGGCGCAGGTGCTGCTCGCCGTGATGGCCGGTATGTACGCCGTGTACCACGGGCCGGAGGGGCTGCGGACCATCGCCGGGCGTACCCACCGGTACGCCACCGTGCTCGCCGCGGGGCTCGCGGCCGGTGGGATCGAGGTCGTGCACGGGGCGTACTTCGACACGCTCACCGTGCGGGTGCCGGGGCGGGCCGGAGAGGTGGTGGCCGCCGCGCGGGAACATGGCGTGAACCTGCACCTCGTGGACGCCGACCTGGTGTCGATCTCCTGCGACGAGACCACGACGCGGGCGCAGCTGGGTGCCGTATGGACCGCCTTCGGGGTGGAGGGGGACGTCGAGGCCCTCGACGCCGCCGCCGCGGACACACTGCCCGAATCGCTGCTGCGGTCGGACGACTACCTCACGCACCCGGTGTTCCACGACCACCGCTCCGAGACCGCGATGCTGCGCTACCTGCGCCGGCTCGCCGACCGGGACTACGCGCTGGACCGGGGCATGATCCCGCTGGGCTCCTGCACGATGAAGCTCAACGCGACCACCGAGATGGAGCCGGTGACGTGGCCGGAGTTCGGCCAGCTGCACCCGTTCGCGCCCGCCGGGCAGGCGCAGGGGTATCTCACGCTCATCCGTGAGCTGGAGGAGGGGCTGGCGGAGGCCACCGGGTACGACAAGGTGTCGCTGCAGCCGAACGCGGGCTCGCAGGGTGAGCTGGCCGGGCTGCTGGCCGTACGTGGGTACCACCGGGCCAATGGCGACGAGCAGCGGACCGTGTGTCTCATCCCGTCCTCCGCGCACGGCACGAACGCGGCGAGCGCCGTCATGGCCGGCATGAGGGTCGTCGTCGTGAAGACCGCCGAGGACGGCGAGATCGACGTCGAGGATCTGCGGGCGAAGATCGAGCAGTACCGCGATGAGCTGTCCGTGCTGATGATCACGTATCCGTCGACGCACGGGGTGTTCGAGGAGCATGTGGCCGACATCTGCGCGCAGGTGCACGATGCGGGCGGTCAGGTGTACGTCGACGGCGCCAACCTCAACGCACTGGTGGGTCTCGCCAAGCCGGGGCACTTCGGTGGTGACGTCTCGCACCTGAACCTGCACAAGACGTTCTGCATCCCGCACGGCGGCGGTGGGCCGGGTGTCGGGCCGGTGGCGGTGCGCGAGCACCTCGCGCCGTACCTGCCGAACCACCCGCTGCAGCCCGCGGCCGGCCCGGAGACGGGCGTGGGCCCGATCTCGGCGGCGCCGTGGGGTTCGGCGGGCATCCTGCCGATCTCGTGGGCGTACGTCCGGCTCATGGGCGGTGAGGGGCTCAAGCGGGCCACGCAGGTGGCCGTGCTCAGCGCCAACTACATCGCCAAGCGGCTGGAGCCGCACTACCCGGTGCTGTACACCGGCCCGGGCGGGCTCGTGGCGCACGAGTGCATCATCGACCTGCGGCCGCTGGCCAAGTCGACCGGGGTGAGCGTCGACGACATCGCCAAGCGACTGATCGACTACGGCTTCCACGCGCCGACGATGTCGTTCCCGGTGGCCGGGACGCTGATGATCGAGCCGACCGAGTCGGAGGACCTCGGTGAGCTGGACCGGTTCTGCGAGGCGATGATCGCGATTCGCGCGGAGATCGAGAAGGTCGGCTCGGGCGAGTGGCCCGCGGACGACAACCCGCTGCGGAACGCGCCGCACACCGCGGGCGCGCTCGGCGGGGAGTGGAAGCACGCCTACACGCGCGAGGAGGCGGTCTTCCCGGCCGGGGTCTCGCGCGCCGACAAGTACTGGCCGCCGGTGCGCCGGATCGACCAGGCCTTCGGCGACCGGAACCTGGTCTGTTCCTGCCCGCCGCTGGACGCTTACGAAGAGTAGTCGGGCGCGGATACGCGTCGGGGCCGGTTCGGAGAGTGCTTCTCCGGCCGGCCCCTCTTGTGTCCGGGCGGACGTCCTGTGCGGGGACGCTCACCCTGCGCGCACATGAGTGCGACTCAGGCGGCTGTCATCACCGTGCCCATCGGGCGGTGCGGCGCGATGATCTGGCCGTCAGGCAGGAGCTCACCGGTGTCCTCGAAGAGCAGAACGCCGTTGCAGAGCAGGCTCCATCCCTGCTCCGGGTGGTGCGCCACGAGTCGGGCGCCTTCCCGGTCGGCGGATTCGGCAGTCGGGCACAGTGGCTGGTGCTGGCACATGGTTGTTGGGATCTTTCGGTTTGTCGTGTGGTCTGAGATGGCTGTTTTGTCTGTCCCGCGGCTTGAAGCCCCGTTCATGGCCGCCCCCCGTTGTGATAAATCGGTCCGGTCCCAGTGTTGCCCCACGGGCGTCAATCCGCAGGCATTTCGCAGCACGACTTCTTCACAGGTTGATGACGCATCGCCTGCCCGGATGGTTCATCTCAACCGCACTGCCCCTTCGGGTGGTTCGCCATGGCCGGATGGGGCTAGTCCGACGCCGGGGAAGGTGCGTGAATAGCTCGTACGAGCGTATTGGTGCCCGAAAGAGCGGCAATTCCCGGTAAGGGGGAAAGCAAGTGCCCCGCCACCGGATATCGGCAGCGGGGCGCGAGCGGTACGCATGACGAGGCGGCCCTGGTGTCAGGCGGGCGATCCCAGGAGTGGGGCGGCTGTCAGCCGGGTGGTCAGCACCGGGAGGAGATCGGCGACCCGGTGTGGCCGGTGGGCCGCTATGCCGGGCGGTGCGGGCGCCAGCGGGACCAGCAGGTCGTTCGGTGCCGGGTGGCCGGTGGCGCCGTCGGCGGTGGGGTCGGCGTGCAGCCAGAGCGTGAGCATGTACAGCTCGGGCACCGACAGCAGGCGTGGCTGGTAGGGCTGCTGCATGACCTCGGCCTGGCGCAGGGCGCGCTCGGTGGAGGTGATGTAGGGGCCCTCGAAGAAGTGTGAGAACGCCCAGCCGTCCGGGGTCAGCCGGGTTTCGGCGGCGGCCACGGCGCGGTCGCCGCAGCGGATCAGGAACCGCCATCCGGTGAGCCGGGCGGTGCCCGTGCCCTCCGGGGTGATCCGGTCGAGTACGTGGACGGGCAGCGGGAGTTCGGGTGTGGCGGGGCCCTGGGCGTTCTTCAGGGAGGGTGTTCGTGCCTCGTGGACGGCGGTGGGAGAACCGAGTGCCGTGAGGACGGTGCGCAGGGCGGGCGCGGGAGCCGGGGGGACATGCAGCGGCATGGTGGGTCGCCTCTCCATTCGACAGGCACGGTGGCGCGAGGGCGGGGGCGGACGTCGCTGTCAGCTCTCGGGGTCGGAGAGGCGGGTGCCCGGGGTCCGGTGCGTGGGCAGGGTCCGCCGCCCGTGGCCTGACGGCAGGACCGAGGACCGCGAGTGCCGGCTCTCAGCCTCGTTTGCGGAGTTTATACGACACGTGTTCACACGAGGTTTCGGCTAGCCGCTCCGAATATGAAGAGCAAGGCGGTATCCGGTCGCCGGACCATGGCTATCACCCCGATTTTCTGTGGGGGTGTGCCGGTGACCTCGGATTACCGTTGCGTAGCGGACGGCCGGTTCTCGTCGGCGCTTTTCACGAAAGCGCACGGGGGAGAAAGCGCGTGCTCTTTCATGCCCGCTGAATGTGCCAGAAGCATGTCGAGTGAATAAGGTCGGAGGTGACCGTGCTCAGCCTAGCGTGTGCAGGTCGAGCTTGGGACGTTATCAGCGGCTCTGCCTGGGCATCATCAACCGTGGACCCGGGACAGCAGTGGCCGAGTCGTCGGCCTGCCCATCCGAGGAGGGACACTTCGATGGGGGAAAAGGTCGTTGCGGGGCCGTTCGGCCTCTCGGATCGCCAGCAGTACCGCGACAAGCTCCGGCAGTGCCTCACGGGGCTGGAGCGGTTGCTGGAGGAGAAGCGGTTCGACCGCCCCAAGAACCTCATGGGTGTGGAGATCGAGCTGAACCTTGTCGACGGTGACGGTCTGCCGAGAATGATGAATGCGCAAGTACTTGAGCGGATTGCGAGCCGAGATTTCCAAACAGAACTCGCCATGTTCAATCTGGAAGTCAACATAGCTCCACACCGGCTGGAGGGCCGGGTATTCGACCAGCTTTCCGAGGAGTTGCGCACATCCCTCGCGTATGCGGACCGCAAGGCGATCGAGGTGGGCGCGGGAATCGTGATGATCGGCATCCTGCCCACACTGGGCCGTGACGACCTGGTCTCCTCGAATCTCTCCGAGGGCGACCGCTACACCCTGCTGAACGATCAGATCGTCGCCGCCCGCGGGGAGGACTTCACCCTGGACATCGACGGGGTGGAGCGGCTCGTCTGCACCTCGAAGTCCATCGCGCCCGAAGCCGCCTGCACCTCGGTGCAGCTGCACCTCCAGGTCACCCCGGGCCGGTTCGCCGACGTGTGGAACGCCGCCCAGGCGGTCGCCGCCGCGCAGGTCGCCATCGGCGCCAACGCGCCGTTCCTGTTCGGGCACGAGCTGTGGCGGGAGTCGCGGCCGCCGCTGTTCCAGCAGTCCACCGACACCCGGCCGCCCGAACTCCAGGCCCAGGGAGTGCGGCCGCGCACCTGGTTCGGGGAGCGGTGGATCTCCTCGGCGTACGACCTCTTCGAGGAGAACCTGCGCTTCTTCCCGGCCCTGCTGCCCATCTGCGACGACGAGGATCCGATCGGCGTCCTCGACGCGGGCGGCATTCCCTCCCTCGCCGAACTCACCCTGCACAACGGCACGATCTACCGCTGGAACCGTCCCGTCTACGGCATCGCCGACGGGGTCCCGCATCTGCGCGTCGAGAACCGGGTGCTGCCCGCCGGACCGACCATCACGGACGTCATCGCCAACGCGGCCTTCTACTACGGGGTCGTACGCGCTCTCGCCGAGGAGTCGCGGCCCGTGTGGACACGGCTGCCGTTCGAGGCGGCCGCCGCCAACTTCGACGAGGCGTGCCGGCACGGCATCGACGCGCGGTTGCAGTGGCCGCGCGGGCGCTACGGCGGGATGGGTCCGGTGGACGCGGTCAATCTCGTACGGGACGAGCTGTTGCCGCTCGCCGAGGTGGGGCTGGACGCGTGGGGAGTCGAGCCGGTCGACCGGGACTTCTACCTCGGCGTGATCGAGGAACGCTGCCGACGCCGGGTCAACGGGGCGTCCTGGCAGGTGGAAACGTTCCACCAGGCTCTGGCCAAGGGCCTCGGCCGGGATGCGGCGCTGGCCGCCACCACCCGGCGGTACGGCGAGCTGATGCACTCGGGGGAGCCGGTCCACAGCTGGCCGGTCGGGCTGCCGGAGCCGGTGCCGCTGGGCTGAGAGCCGCCTGTGAGGCAAGCCGCCGGAATGCTCCGGACCGCCGCGGGTGATGATGGACCCTCGGCGGGGCCGGACAACTGGAGGCGTGGGTGCAGGGGCAGGCGGAGTCGGTGGAGGGTGCGCTGCCGGGGGAGCGGCCGGGGCGGCGGATTCTGAGGGACGAGACACTGCTCGTGCTCGCGGTCTCGCTCGGCGCGAGCGGGGTGTCCGCGTTGATCAGCTTCGTCGGATCGGTCACCAAGCCGGGCGGGCTGAAGGACCAGGCGGCCACCATGAACGCCTCGGCCGCTCCGGGGCGGCCCTGGCTGGACCTCGCGTGGCAGCTCTTCGGGATCACGGCCGCCCTGGTGCCCGTCGCCCTGGTGGCGCACTTTCTGCTGCGCGAGGGCGCGGGGCTGCGCACCCTCGGGTTCGACCGTACGAAGCCGTGGCCCGACCTCGGCCGGGGCGCGGCGATCGCCGCGGTGATCGGCAGCACGGGCATCGCCTTCTACCTGGCGGCCCGCGGCCTAGGCTTCAACCTCACGGTGGTGCCGGAGGCACTGCCCGAGGTGTGGTGGAAGTACCCCGTGCTGATCCTCTCCGCGATGCAGAACGCGGTCCTCGAAGAGGTCATCGTGGTCGGGTATCTGCTGCGTCGGCTCCAGCAGCTCGGCTGGTCGCCGGGGAGCGCGCTCGCCGCCAGCTCGGTGCTGCGCGGGTCGTACCACCTCTATCAGGGGATCGGCGGCTTCGTCGGCAACATGGTGATGGGCGTGGTGTTCGTCTGTCTGTACCGGCGGTGGGGGCGAGTGGGTCCGCTCGTGGTGGCCCACTCGCTGCTCGACATCGGGGCGTTCGTCGGGTACGCGCTGCTGGCGGGGAAGGTGGACTGGCTGCCCACGCCGTGAGGGGCAGCCGTGGTCAGGGCTGTGTGGTCGGGGCTGTGTGGTCGGGGGCAGGCGGGCGGGCGAGGAGTTCGCCGTCGATGACCGTGACCGCGCGGCCGGAGAGCAGGGTGCGGTCGCCGCGGAGTTCCGTGCGGACGAGGCCGGAGCGGGGGGAGGCCTGCAGGCCGGTGAGGTCCGGGCTGCCCAGTCGTTCCGACCAGAAGGGGGCGAGGGCGGTGTGGGCGCTGCCCGTGACAGGGTCCTCGTCGATGCCGAGGTTGGGGAAGAAGCAGCGCGAGACGTAGTCGTGGCCGGCGGCGGGGTCCGCGGCGCGGGCGGTGGCGATGATGCCGCGCTCGGAGTAGCGGCCGAGGGTGCGCAGGTCGGGGGCGAGACCCAGGACCGTCTTCTCGTCGGCGAGCTCGACCAGCAGGTCGCCCACGCTCGGGCCGGTGTCGACGGCACTCAGCGGCTCGGCTCCGAGAGCTCCGGAGACGCCCTCCGGGACGGTGACCGGGGTGAGGGGCGCGGTCGGGAAGTCGAGGGTGAGGGAGCCGTCCGGCCGGGGCGTGGCGATGAGGACACCGCTGCGCGTGGCGAACCGCACCGGGCCCTCATGGGTGTTCGTGCCGGTCAGGATGTGTGCGGTGGCCAGCGTGGCGTGGCCGCACATCGCTACCTCGGCGACCGGCGTGAACCAGCGCAGCGCCCAGTCGGCCTCGCCGCCCTCGGGGAGGGGATGGGCGAACGCGGTCTCGGCGTGGTTGACCTCCTTGGCCACGTTCTGCAGCCAGACGTCGTCCGGGAAGGCGTCGAGGAGGAGGACTCCGGCGGGGTTGCCGGAGAAGGGGCGGTCGGTGAAGGCGTCGACGATACGAATGCGCATGGGACGAGGCTAGGCAGTCGGTGAAGCGGCGGGCCAAGGCCAATTCCAGGAGGGTGGACCCGTTTTCGGGGGCCATTCGAGGGGCGGGGTGCCGGTTGGCCGGGGCGGTTGCCCGCAGGGCGCTCTGGCACAGTGCCGTGCTGCGTGCTGCGTGCTGCGTGCGGCGTGCGGCGTCGGACCGCCGGGATGCGCGC
>NZ_LRTR01000051.1 GCF_001550375.1 Streptomyces europaeiscabiei
CCGGGCCTGCGGCCCATCCGGAGCGCCGCCCAGATCGCCAGCGCGCCCAGCGCGACGAGCACGGTGACACCCGCCGCGTGACGGGTCTGCTCCAGCACCGGGGACGGCAGCACCAGCAAAACCGTTACGCCCACGGCGGCCAGTACCAACTGGCCCGCGGTGCGCTCGATGACGACCGCGCGCACGCCCCGGCCCATGTCCCCGGAACTCCGGCCGTGCCGCACCGCGCGGTGCACATCGCCGAGCACACCGCCGGGCAGTGCCGCGTTGAGGAACAGCGCGCGGTAGTAGTCCGCGACGGCCGGCCCGAGCGGCAGCCTGATCCCGAGCGCCCGGGTCACCGCGCACCAGCGCCACGCGCTGCACACCGTGGTGAACACGCCGATCCCGACCGCCGCCGCCAGCGTCGCGCCGTCGATCCGCCGCAGCCCGTCCACGAACACGCCGGTCCCCATCCGCCAGAAGACGACGGCGAGGATGACCGTTCCGGCGAGCGTGCCGAAGTGGGTGCGCAGGGCGCGGGTGAACCTGGCGGTGGGACGGGGCTCGGCGGAGGCCTGGGACGAGGTGGCGTCCGGCATGACGACGGACACCGCGGGGGCCTCGGGCCGGACACCGCTCGCGGCCGTCGGCGCGGCCGCCCGGCTGGATACCGCAGCGGCCTCGT
>NZ_LRTR01000510.1 GCF_001550375.1 Streptomyces europaeiscabiei
CGTACGGGCGGCGGCGGGACGCGCTGATCGGTGCCCTCGCGCGGCGCGGGGTCGAGGCGCACGGCGTCAGCGGGATGAACGTGTGGATCCGGGTCCCGGACGAGACCGGTGCGGTCGCCCGGCTGCTGCACGCAGGCTGGGCCGTCGCGCCCGGCGCCCGCTTCCGGATGATCGCCCCGCAGGGGATCCGGATCACGGTCTCCAACCTCACCGAGGAGGAGATCGGGAGGGTGGCGGACGCGGTGGCCTCGGCGGTCGGGCCGGGGGCGGGCAGCGGGTACGTGTGACGTCACCCGCGGCGGCTCAGGTGCGCACCCGCGACGGCTCAGGTGCGCGGCCGGGCCTGTGTCAGGGCCGCTCCCGCCAGGACGATCGCCGCGCCGACGGGGGTCGACCAGGCCAGGGACTCGCCGAGGAGCGTGACGCCGGCCGCCGTGGCGATCACGGGGATGAAGTAGGTGACCATCTGGGCGGTCGTCGGGCCGACCTCGGAGACGAGGCCGTACTGGACGAGCATGGCCACACCCGTGCCGAGGGTGCCCAGCGCGACGACCGCCAGCAGGGGCAGGACCGGGAAACTGCTCGGCAGGGTCGTGAACAGCGGGGTGACGAAGGCCAGTTGAGCGGTGGCCAGCAGGAGCTGGGCACCGGTGAGGGAGAGGTGCGACACGGTGGTGCCGGCCAGGGTGCGGCGGACGTAGATCCAGCCGATCGGATAGCTGAGGGAGGCCAGCAGCGCCATCGTGGTGCCCCTCGCGTCCAGGCCGCTGAAGCCCTGCCAGGCGCCGAGCACGGTGAGCACACCGAGGAAACCGAGGCCGAGACCGGCGACCCGCACCCGCGTGGGGCGGTCCTCCGAGAGTGCGACCAGGGAGAGGGCCATGCCCCACAGGGGTGAGGTCGCGTTGCAGATGCCCGCCAGCGTGGACGGGACTGTCAGCTCCGCGTAGGCGAAGAGGGAGAACGGCAGTGCGTTGAGGAGAAGGGCCGCCACCGTGAGGTGGCCCCAGACTCGGGCGCCGCGCGGCAGCCGCTCCCGCTTGACCGCCATCGCCGCCGCGAGGACCAGCGTGCCGAACAGCAGCCGTCCGAAGGTGACCTGGAAGGGTGCGTACGCCCCCGTGCCCACCTTGATCAGGAGGAAGCTGAAGCCCCAGACGAGGGAGAGGAAGGCGAAACGCAGGCGCCAGTCGACGGTGCGGTGCGTGCGTACGGGGGTGGGGGCAGAAGCTCGGGTGGGCGCGGCGGTGGTCATGCCCACAACGATGGCGCCGATCAATCTTGTAGCACAAGCGAGAATGTATGGGCTGAATCTCGTAGCATCACTTACATGTTGAATCTGGAGCGCCTGCGCACCCTCGACGCCCTCGCCCGGCACGGCTCGGTCAGCAGGGCGGCCGAGGGGCTGCACGTGACGACCTCGGCCGTCTCGCAGCAGATGGCCAAGCTGGAGCGGGAGGTCGGGCAGCGGCTCCTCGTCAAGAACGGGCGGGGCGTGCGCCTCACCGACGCGGGGCGGCTGCTCGCCGACCATGCCGCGCGCATCCTGTCGCAGGTCGAGCTGGCGCAGGCGGACCTGGAGGCGCAGCGGGGGCAGGTCGTCGGCGAACTGCGGCTGGCCGCGTTCCCCACGGCCGTCCGGGGACTGTTTCCCGCGGTCTTCCGCGCACTGCGGGACGACCACCCGGCGCTGCGAGTGCGTTCACGGGAACTGGAGCCCGAACTCGCGATCAACGCGGTGATCCGGGGAGACGTCGACCTGGCCGTCGTCCTCGACTGGTACAACAAGCCGCTGCCCGTGCCCGAGGGACTGGCGAGGGCCGCGATCCTCGACGACCCGGTCGAGGTGGCGCTGCCCGAGGACCACCCGCTCGCCGGGCGCGACGAGATCGACCTGCGGGAGCTGGCGGAGGAGTCGTGGGTCGCCTGGCCCGAGGGCGAGTTCTGCCATGAGTGGCTGCTCTACACGCTGCGCGCCCATGGCATCGAGCCCCGGATCGCCCACCGGGCCGGTGAGCACCACACTCAACTCGCCCTGGTCGCCGCCGGGTTGGGTGTCTGCATCGCGCCCCGGCTCGGCCGCGACCCGATGCCGGCCGGGATGCGGACCGTGCCGGTGCGCCACCGGGTCCACCGCAGCGTGTACGCGGTGTGGCGCG
>NZ_LRTR01000511.1 GCF_001550375.1 Streptomyces europaeiscabiei
CGTGTGCGGGGCAGGCTGCACCACGGCTGCGCCTGCGCTCGCGGATCGCGCCGAGCCCACGGTTGCCCCCGCCTGCTGAGCGCGCCGGGCCCACGGTTGTCCCCGCCTGCCGAGCGCTGAGCTACAGCGAACCCATCTTGCGGAAGTCCCAGGACGCGATCGCGTCCGGTGTCAGCCGCAGCCAGGCGTGCCTGCCGTCGTGGGGCATCTCGTCGATGCCGAAGTTCTTGCGGGCGAACAGCCGCTCCACCTCGACGAGTTCGGGCACCGGCTCGCCCGTGCGCGGTGCCTCACCGACGAACTCGACGGTGCCGGACAGTTCGGCGCCACGCAGTTCGCCGTACTCCTCGCCCGCGTCGACCGCGACGGCGACGCGCGGATCGCGGCGCAGCGCGGACCAGCGTTTGCTGCGGGTGATCGAGTAGAGCCAGAGCGAGGTGCCGTCCCAGACGAACCAGAGCGGGCTGATGTGCGGGGCCCCGTCGGACGAGACGGTCGCGACCCGGCAGGTCCGCTGCGCGCTCAGGAACTCGTCCAGTTCGGCCGGCTCCATCATGATCTTCCGGCCCCGGCGCTGCGTGACGGTCATCCCGATCCCCTCCGCTGACGTGGCGTCAGATGAGCATCGGCCGTCTTCCGTCCATGTGCAAGGGGCGTTACGCTCGCCCGCCCGATCGCCGGCGACAAGGGGAACGTCATGGCGTCGTACGCGAGTGAGTCGAAGAGACAGCGGGAGCTGGGCGGGCTGCTCGATCCGGCCACCACGGTCCTGCTCACCGTCGAGTGTCAGCAGGGTGTCGTCGGACCGGACGGCGCACTGCCCGAACTGGCCCGGGAGGCACGGTCGTCGGGGGCACTCGACAACGTGGCCCGGCTGGTCGCCGCGGCCCACGGGAGCGGGGTGCAGGTCATGCACGCCGTCGCCGAGCGGCGGCCCGACGGGCGGGGCGCCAACCACAACGCCCGCCTGTTCCGCGCGGCGGAACGGCTGCCCGTAAGGCAGTTGACGGGCACCGCGGCCGTACGTGTGGCGCCGCCCATCGAGGTCGCCGACGAGGATCTGGTCGTACGGCGGCTGCACGGGCTGTCCCCGCTGGCGGGCACCGACGTGGACGCGCTGCTGCGCAATCTGGGGTGCCGCACGCTGATCGTCACGGGTGTCTCGGCCAACGTGGCCGTGCCCAACGCGGTGTTCGACGCCGTGAACCTCGGCTACGGCGTCGTCGTGCCCGGGGACGCCATCGCGGGGGTGCCTGCCGACTACACCCCCGCGATGATCCGCCACACCCTCGCGCTGGTCGCCACGGTCGCGACCACGGACGAGGTTCTGGCGTGCCTGACGAAGGTCAGGCCAGCGTGATCGAATCACCCGAGACGCTGACTTCCTTGGCCGGCAGCGGCTTCGGGGCCGGGCCGCTCTTCACGCTGCCGTCGGCGATCGAGAAGTTGCTGTTGTGACAGGGGCAGTTGATCACGCCGTCGGAGATCGACTTCACGGCACACCCCCGGTGCGTGCACGAGGAGGAGAACGCCTTGTAGGTGCCCGCCTCCGGCTGGGTGATGACGACGCCCTCGCTCTCGAAGATCTTGCCGCCGCCCTCGGGGATGTCCGAGGTCTTGGCTATCGCCGTGCCGCCCGCGCTGTCGCCACCACTCGCGCTGCCGCTGCCGGCCTCGGCGGTCGAGTCGCTGCTCGCGTCGCCGCCGGCCCCGGAACCGGACGAGGTCGAGGTCGAGGAGTCGTCCCCCGACCCGCACGCGGTCAGCGCGACGGCGAGTCCCGCCACGCCGGCCGCCGTCATGACGGTGCGACGGCCCGGAATCGAAGCGGGTTTGATCGTTTCGCTGGTCATGCTGACGGTTCCTCCCGAGATGGCTTTGCACTTTCGCCCATGGATACGGCGGGCCCGTGCTCGAACGTTCAGACAGGGTGCACATCTTGGCCTGTCCGGGATCACGACGGCGTCAAAAGCAGCTGTCCGAATGCTGTCGGTCGACGGAGACGGCGGACGGGCCGCGTCCGGCTGCTTCCGGCACGCCGGTAACCTGGGGCGATGCTCAAGGAAGTCAGCGCGACCCGGTACATCGCGCCGTTGCGAGAAGGCGGTTCGTTGCCCGGTCTCGTCGAGGCCGACGACCGCGGAACGTACGTCCTGAAGTTCACCGGAGCAGGTCAGGGCCGCAAGACGCTCGTCGCCGAGGTCGTCTGCGGTGAGCTGGCCCGACGGCTCGGGCTGCGTGTGCCCGGCCTCGTCACCGTCGACCTCGACCCCGTCCTGGGGCTCGGCGAGCCCGACGAGCAGGTGCAGGAGCTGATCAAGTCCAGCGGCGGCACCAACCTGGGAATGGACTTCCTGACCCGTGCCATCGGCTTCGACCCGCTCGCCTTCGAGGTGAGCCCCGAGGAGGCCGGGCGGATCGTCTGGTTCGACGCGCTGATCAACAACGTCGACCGTTCCTGGCGCAACCCGAATCTGCTGATGTGGCACGGCGAGCTGTGGCTCATCGACCACGGCGCCACCATGATCTGGCACCACCACTGGCCGGGCGCCCGCACCTCCGCCGCCAAGCCGTACACCGCCGCCGACCACGCCCTGGCACGCTTCGGCCCCGATGTCGCCGCGGCCGCGGCCGACCTCGCGCCCCTGGTCACCGAGGAACTGCTCGCCGAGGTGACGGCCCAGATCCCCGACGTCTGGCTGGCCGACGAGCCCGGCTTCGAGACGCCGGACGCGCTGCGACGGGCCTACGCGCAGCCGTTGCTCGCTCGGTCCGCCGACATTCACGAACGCATCGAGGGGATCAAGTGAGCGACCGCTTCCTGGGGACCGGGGCGACCGGGCAGGACGTCTACGAATACGCGCTGCTGCGGATCGTGCCCCGGATCGAGCGTGGCGAGTGCTTCAACGCGGGCGTCCTCGTGTACAGCCGCTCCCACGCCCTCGTGGCGGCACGGACGCATCTCGACGAGGCCAAGCTGCTCGCCCTCGACCCCGGGGCGGACGTGGGGGGCGTACGCGCCGCGCTGCGCGCCGTGGAGGGTGTGTGCGCCGGGGGAGAGGCGGCCGGGCAGGCAGGCCGGGACGACGCCGGACGGCGGTTCCGGTGGCTTGTCGCGCCGCGTTCCACGGTCGTCCAGGCGGGACCCGTGCACACTGGGCTCACCGCGGATCCGGCGGCGGAGGCCGAACGGCTGCTCGCTCTGCTGGTGAAGTGACGGACCGGTGTGCGGCGGTCCCCGGTCGGGGGCCGACGTAAGGGATCACACCTGGTGGAACGTTGACACCGGGTGCCAGGACTTCTAGCGTCACGTGTGCTGAAGGTACTAAGCGGTCGCTCACCCAGCGGGGGGCACCGTAGGAGCCGCATCCCAAAGGCGAGGAGAACCAGCAATGTCCACCACTGAGCAGCGTGTCGCCGTGGTCACCGGTGGCGCGCGCGGCATCGGTGCCGCGACCGCCGTACGACTGGCCGCCGAGGGCCGTGCCGTCGCGGTGATCGACCTCGACGAGGCCGCGTGCAAGGACACCGTGGAGAAGATCACCGCCGCCGGCGGCAAGGCGCTCGCGGTCGGCTGCGACGTCTCCGACGAGGCCCAGGTCGAGGCAGCCGTCACCCGGATCGCCGAGGAGCTGGGCGCCCCGACGATCCTGGTGAACAACGCGGGCGTGCTCCGCGACAACCTGCTGTTCAAGATGGGCGTGTCCGACTGGGACACGGTCATGAACGTGCACCTGCGCGGAGCCTTCCTGATGGCCAAGGCCGTTCAGAAGCACATGGTGGAGGCCAAGTTCGGCCGGATCGTCAACCTGTCCTCGTCGTCCGCGCTCGGCAACCGGGGCCAGGCCAACTACTCCGCCGCCAAGGCCGGTCTGCAGGGCTTCACCAAGACCCTCGCCATCGAGCTCGGCAAGTTCGGCGTCACCGCCAACGCCGTCGCGCCCGGCTTCATCGTGACCGACATGACCGCCGCCACCGCCGCCCGCGTGGGCATGGGCTTCGAGGAGTTCCAGGCCGCGGCCGCCACCCAGATCCCCGTGCAGCGCGTGGGCCGGCCCGAGGACATCGCCGGCGCCATCGCCTACTTCACGGGCGAGGACGCCGGATTCGTCTCCGGCCAGGTGCTGTACGTCGCCGGCGGACCGCTCAACTAGGGGATCGGGAACATGACTTCGGTGAAACTCCCCGAGCTTTCGGGCAAGGTCGCCCTCATCACCGGCGCCAGCCGCGGCATCGGCTACGGCATCGCCGAGGCCCTCGTCGCGCGCGGCGACCGGGTGTGCATCACGGGCCGGGGCGAGGACGCCCTCAAGGAGGCCGTCGAGCGGCTCGGCGCCGACCGCGTCATCGCTGTCGCGGGCAAGGCCCACGACGAGGCGCACCAGGCGCTCGCCGTCGAGCGCACGATGGAGGCCTTCGGCCGCGTCGACTTCCTGGTCAACAACGCCGGTACGAACCCGGTGTTCGGCCCGATCGCCGACCTCGACCTGAACGTGGCCCGCAAGGTGTTCGAGACGAACGTCGTCTCGGCCCTCGGTTTCGCGCAGCGGACGTGGCACGCCTGGCAGAAGGACAACGGCGGCGCGATCGTCAACATCGCCTCAGTCGCCGGTGTCTCCGCGTCGCCGTTCATCGGTGCGTACGGCATCAGCAAGGCCGCCATGATCAACCTGACCCTGCAGCTGGCGCACGAGTACGCGCCCAAGGTGCGGGCCAACGCGATCGCGCCCGCCGTGGTGAAGACCAAGTTCGCCCAGGCCCTGTACGAGGGCCGGGAGGCCGAGGCCGCGGCGTCCTACCCGCTCGGCCGGCTCGGCGTGCCCTCCGACATCGGCGGCGCCGCCGCGTTCCTCACCTCCGAGCAGTCCGACTGGATCACCGGCCAGACCCTCGTGGTCGACGGCGGCATCTTCCTCAACGCCGGGGTGGGCTGACAGAGTACGGCGGGTGCCGGTGCGCGATTCACCGAACGTCTCCGGCGCCCGTCCGCAACCCCCACACAGGCTCGCAACGCCGTCACAAGCGGACTGATCAAGGGCTTTGCCAGCCGAGCGGGAGCTGCTCGCGGGGCCTGCGGTATCGTTCGCCCACTCTTGGTACGGCATTTCGAGGAGCATGCGCGTGTTCAACCGGAACCGATACTTGCCGCCACTCGCGGTGATCGCGTCCATATCCATGGTGACCGGGTGTGGTGTGTTCTCCTCGGATGCCTCGGACGACGCTGACCCCATCGTGGTGGGGACCACCAGTACGCCGAGCACCCTGGACCCGGCCGCGGCCTGGGACAGCTCCTGGGAGCTGATGCGCAACGTCTTCCAGCCCCTGCTCGGCTACTCGCCCGGCGGGTCCGAGCCCGAGCCGGACGCAGCCGAGAGCTGCGAGTTCGCGGACAGCTCCAGCACCGTGTACAGCTGCACGCTGCGCGAGGGCCTGAAGTTCTCGAACGGGCACACACTGGACGCGAAGGCCGTCAAGTACTCGTTCGACCGGATCAAGAAGATCAACGTCAACGGCGGCCCCGCGGGCCTGCTGACGACCCTCTCCCGGGTGCAGACGAAGGGTGACCGCGAGGTCGTCTTCCACCTCAGCCAGCCCGACGCCACCTTCCCCCTCGTGCTCACCACACCCGCCATGTCGATCGTGGACCCCGAGGAGTATCCCGCGGACAAGCTCCGCGAGGGCAAGGAGATCACCGGCTCCGGGCCCTACGACCTCGCCTCCTACGACGAGGGCAAGACGGCGGAGCTGGTCAGCAACGAGAACTACAAGGGCCTCGCGGAGCGCAAGAACTCCGCCGTCACCATCAAGTACTTCCAGCAGTCGGACAAGATGGTCAGCGCCCTCAAGAACAAGGACATCTCGGTCATCTACCGGGGTCTCGGCGCCGCGGACATCGTGGACATCCAGGCCAACCACGACGAGGAGGGGCTCCAGATCGTGGAGAGCCCCACCACCGAGATCAGCTACCTGGTGTTCAATCCCAAGGACCCGTGGGCCAAGAACCCCGCGGTCCGCAAGGCCGTCGCCCAGATCCTCGACCGCCCGGCGCTCGCCCACAACATCTACAAGGACACCGTCGAGCCGCTGTACTCCATGATCCCCAGGGGTCTGGTGGGCCACACGACGGGCTTCTTCGACGACTACGGCGCCCCCGACGCGTCCAAGGCGAAGGCCCTCCTGACCGACGCCGGCATCACCGACAAGGTGCCCCTCACGCTCTGGTACACCTCGGACCGCTACGGCTCCCAGACCAAGCCGGCCTTCGAGGAGCTGAAGCGGCAGCTGGAGGCGTCCGGCCTGTTCTCGGTCAAGCTGAAGAGCCGCCCCTGGAAGACCTACTCGGAGGGCTACCAGAAGGGCGAGTACCCGGTCTTCGGGCGTGGCTGGAACCCCGACTTCAACGACGCCGACAACTTCATCGCCCCGTTCGTGGGCGAGCAGAACGCGCTCGGCACCCCGTACAAGTCCCCCGAGATCACGGACAAGCTGCTCCCGGAGTCACGTGCCGAGAGCGACCGCGGCGCCGTCATCGAGGAGTTCGAGGAGGCTCAGCAGATCCTCGTGGACGATGCGCGCCTGATCCCGCTGTGGCAGGGCAAGGCGTACACGGCCGCGAACGAGGAGATCGCCGGCCTGGAGAACGTCATCGACCCCGCGACGATGATGATCCTTTGGGAGCTGTCCTGGAAGACCAGCTGGTAATTCCGGGTGCCGGGCCGCGTTGTCAGTGGGCGGCGGTAGGTTCTGTGCTCTGACGGCGGCCACGTCTTTCGCGGCCGCCCACGGCCTCGTGTTCCGTGGCCGTGAAGTGAGCGCACACCGGAGGAAGTTGACGTGACCGACATCGCCATGCTGCCCGAGTCCTGGCGCGGGGTCCTGGGGGACGAACTGCAGCAGCCCTACTTCAAGGAACTCACCGAGTTCGTCGAGGAGGAGCGCGCCAAGGGTCCCGTCCACCCTCCCCGTGAGGAGGTCTTCGCCGCGCTCGACGCCACACCGTTCGAGAGCGTGAAGGTTCTGGTCCTCGGCCAGGACCCGTACCACGGTGAGGGTCAGGGCCATGGTCTGTGCTTCTCCGTCCGGCCGGGTGTGAAGACCCCGCCCTCCCTGCGGAACATCTACAAGGAGATGCAGGCCGAGCTGGGCACCCCGATCCCGGACAACGGCTATCTGCTGCCCTGGGCCCAGCAGGGTGTGCTGCTGCTCAACGCGGTGCTCACGGTCCGCTCCGGTGAGGCCAACTCGCACAAGGGCAGGGGCTGGGAGAAGTTCACCGACGCCGTGATCCGCGCGGTCGCCGACCGGCCCGACCCGGCGGTCTTCGTGCTGTGGGGCAACTACGCGCAGAAGAAGCTCCCGCTGATCGACGAGGAGCGCCATGTGGTGGTGAAGGGCGCGCACCCCTCGCCGCTGTCGGCCAAGAAGTTCTTCGGCTCCCAGCCGTTCACGCAGATCAACGCGGCCGTCGCCCAGCAGGGCCACGAGGCGATCGACTGGACGATCCCGAACCTCGGCTGACCGGCCGCCGGTCCGCCCTCACCTGTTCGTGTCCGCCCGTCGGGCCGACCCGCCGTACGGCCGCCGGGGCGCCCCCGCGGCCGTACGGAGCCGCCTGACCGGGATTGCCGGTGCCTGCCGTTAGCGTCGGGAGGGACAGGCGGGACAGGGGGCGACGAGTGCGGAGGACGCGGTGGTGGAGCGACAGGAGCAGGTGGCACCGGACGCCATGATGACCCGGATCGGGCAGGCGGTCATGCTGCACCACGGGGGTGACCGAGAGGAGGCCCGGCACCGTCTCCTGAAGCTCTGGGCAGAGATTGGTGAGGACGGCACCCCGCTCCACCGCTGCACGCTGGCGCACTACATGGCCGACACCCAGGACGACCCGGGCACCGAACTGGCCTGGGACCTCAGGGCGTTGTCGGCGGCCGACGAACTGTCCGACGGCCGGGTGCCGGGGAACCCCGCGGAGCACCACGACAGGCTCGCCGTGCGCGCCTTCTACCCCTCGCTCCACCTCAACCTCGCCGCCGACTACGCCAAGCTGGGCCGCCCCGACGCGGCCCGCAGCCATCTGCGGCTGGCCCGGGGCGCGCTGGCCACGCTGGGGGACGACGGTCACGGCGACGGCGTCCGCGCCGCCCTGACCCGACTGGAGGCCCGGCTCGACGAGGCGGGCCCCGGGGCGGGAGAGATGCCGGGGCCGCCGCGACAGCGGCCCTAGCGACAGGGCGGGCCCGTGTGCCGGAGCCTGCGCCCGCTCCGGCGTCGGGTGCCTCAACGGCCGTACACGTCCTTGCAGATGGCCGCCTGCGGGGTGTCCTTGCCCCAGCCGCCGTACTTGTGGCCGAGGGCGCACACGTCGGAGTTCTTCGGCGGTCGAGTCGGGATGGTCCTGGGAAGGGGCGGGATCTCGACACGAGGCCGGGACTCGGCTGGCGGTCCGTGCCGCTCGGGGGCATCGTGGCGCTCGTCCCGGAGCGGCGGCGGGGGTGCGGTGGGCGTGGGGGCGGCGGCGGTGGTGGTGGGAGCCGGCGCGGTGGGCTTCGGCGCCGTGGACGCGCTCGGTGTGGACTCCCGGGGCGGGCCGATCAGCTCCAGGGCCTCCCGCGCCGGGGCCTGCACGATCTGTGTCTCGGTGGTGCCGTCCGGGCGTGGCAAAGAAGGCCGGGACGGGACGGGTGACGCCTGGGGCGGGGGCGGGTGGTGCGCGGTCACGCAGCCGGTGAGGGCCGAGACGGCCACGGTGACCAGGAGCGTTGCGGTGGTGGTCGATCGATGCACGCGCGCAACTCTGCTGTGTCCGGGCCGCTTTGGGGAGGGGACAGGGGGAGGATGCCCCCACACGGGTGACGCCCGGGACCGCCGACGACGCTACGGCCCCGCCCACCGGCCCTCGTCACGCGCCTGCGATGGCGCGCGCTCCGCCCGACCTCTCCCCCCGGCACACGTGCGGCAGGCTCCGCAACCGTCTGGCTGTCCCGGCCCCGGCCCCGACCCTGTCACCGCCGGGCGCCCTGCTCCCGCACCGTCGTCGAGGTGCGCCGGGCGCCCGCTCCGCTCAGTACCCGGTGGCCCCGTCGAGCCGCTCCCGGATCAGGTCGGCATGCCCGTTGTGCCGCGCGTACTCCTCGATCATGTGGGTGTAGATCCACCGCAGGCTCGGTGCCGCGCCCGCTCGCCGGTGCACCGCCTTGCTGACGTCGTCCAGGGCGAAGCCCTCAGCGTTGCGCCGGGCGATCGCGATCTCCTGCTGCCAGGTGCCGTGGGCCTCCTCCCAGGTGTCCGCCTGAGTCAGATGGAACTCCCCGTCCGGGTCCTCCTCGCTGAAGTAGATCGGCCCCTGGTCGTCATCCACGAGCACCTTCCGGAACCAGATGCGCTCGACCTCCGCCATGTGCCGTACGAGCCCCAGCAGGGACAGTTCGGAGGGTGGCACCGAGGCGGTCCTCAGCCGGGCGTCGTCCAGGCCCTCGCACTTGATCGCGAGAGTCTCGCGGTGGTAGTCGAGCCAGCCTTCGAGCATGGTCCGATCGTCGGCGGTGATGGACGGTTCAGTGCGCTGGATGGTCATGTCGGCCATCCTGGCAGCCCCCGTATGCTGCCGACGAGGCATTTCGACGGCACACCGTGGACGGGAGACCCCTGTGAAGGTCGGCTGCATCGGGCTCGGCGACATCGCGCAGAAGGCGTATCTGCCGGTCCTCGGCACCAGGCCGGGGCTCGAACTCCATCTGCAGACGCGGACGCCCGCCACCCTCACCCACGTCGCCGACGGCCTCCACCTCCCGCCGGGACAGCGGCACACCGATCTCGACGCGCTGCTCGCCCAGGGACTCGACGCGGCTTTCGTGCACGCGCCCACCGGGGCCCACCCCGAGATCGTGGAGCGGCTGATCGACGCGGGCGTGCCGACGTACGTCGACAAGCCGCTCGCGTACGAACTCGCCGACTCGGAACGGCTCGTACGGCTCGCGGAGGAGCGCGACGTCGCGCTCGCCGTGGGCTTCAACCGGCGATACGCGCCCGGGTACGCGCAGTGCGCCGACCATCCGCGCGAACTGATCCTCATGCAGAAGAACCGCATCGGCCTGCCCGAGCTGCCGCGCACGATGATCCTGGACGACTTCATCCATGTCGTCGACACCCTGCGGTTCCTGGTGCCCGGGGAGGTCGAGGACGTCACCGTGCGCGCCCGCACCGAGGGCGGGCTGCTGCACCACGTCGTGCTGCAGCTCTCCGGGGCCGGGTTCACCGCGCTCGGCGTCATGAACCGGCTCAGCGGTTCGGCGGAGGAGATCCTCGAGGTCTCGGGGCAGGACACCAAGCGGCAGGTGGTGAACCTCGCCGAGGTCGTCGACCACAAGGGGCAGCCGTCCGTGCGGCGGCGAGGCGACTGGGTGCCGGTGGCCCGGCAGCGGGGCATCGAGCAGGCCGTCCTCGCCTTTCTCGACGCCGTGCGCGCGGGCAAGGTGCTCAGCGCGCGGGACGCGCTGGCGACTCACGAGTTGTGCGAGCGGGTGGTGCGGGCGGTGGAGGACCGGTCCGCCGTCTGAGCCGCGGGCGGCTCAGGGCCCGTCCGCCGCAGCCGCACAACTCCTACGCCCTCGAAGGCACCCCACGCGAGAAGCACCAGCAGCGCCGCGTGCACCGGCCAGTCGCCGAAGCGGACGTACGGCGTCGTACCGCCCGCCAGCGGTACCTCGTACACCGCCGTCGTGCTCTCGTCCGTCCCCAGCCAGGAGCCGACGTGCTCGCCGTCCGGGCCGTACACGGCCGAGACGCCGGTGAGCGTCGCGTGGACCATCGGACGGCCGGTCTCGGCGGCCCGCAGCGCGGCCAGCGAGGCGTGCTGCTCGGGCGCCCAGCTCTGCTGGAACGTGGAGGTCGCCGACTGTGCGAGCAGCAACTCGGCGCCGTCCCGGGCGAGACGACGGCTCATGTCCGGGAACGCGGACTCGAAGCAGACCATGGGGCCGATCCGCAGCCCCTTCCCGGAGTCGAAGACGACCTGCTCGGTGCCGCGTCGGCGGTCCTCGCCCGCCGCCTCGCCGACCGAGGTGGCCCAGCCGAGCAGCGAGCGCATCGGGATGTACTCGCCGAAGGGGACGAGACGCATCTTGTCGTACCGGTCGCCGGTGGGACCGTCAGGGCCGACGAGCACCGAACTCTTGTAGATGCCGGGGCGGTCGGAGCGGCGGGCGTCGACGTTCACGAGGATGTTCGTGTCCGTCTCACGGGCCAGCGCGGCGATCCGGTCGGCGAGATCGGGCCGGTCCGCCAGGTCGTGGCCGACGCTGCTCTCGCCCCACACGATCAGGTCCAGGTCCCGCCCCGCGAGCCGTCGGGTCAGTGCCTCCTCGCGGGCGAACCGGTTGTCGGGGCCGTCGGTCACACCGGGCTGCACGACGGCTATCCGCACCTCGCCGCGGATGTCGGGTCGCGGCGACCACAGCCACACCGCCGAGGTCGTGAGGGCCGCCACGACGAGACCGGCGAGCGCCGGCGCCCGGGACCGGCGTACCGAAACCAGCACGGTGACCGCGACGTTGACGGCCACCACCAGGAAGCTGAGCAGCCAGACCCCGCCGACCGAGGCCAGCCGCAGTGCCGGCTCCACCTGCCACTGGCTGGACCCCAGCAGGCCCCACGGCCCGCCGAGGCCCTCCCACGAGCGGACGAGTTCGATCGCCAGCCAGCCCGACGGCACGGCCAGCAGCGCGGCGGCGACCCGCCCCGGCGAGGGCGTACCGGCCAGGAATCGGCGCACCAGCCAGGCCCAGGGCGCCCACAGCGCGCCCAGCAGGCCGGCGATGAGGAAGGTGAACACATGGAGGTTCGGCAGCAGCCAGTGGTGCATGGCCAGCATGAACGCGAATCCGCCGAGCCAGCCGTCGTACGCCGCCCGGCGGCCGGTCCGGGCCGCGCGGATCAGCAGCATCCACGGCACCAGCGCCGCGTACGCCGCCCACCACAGGCCCGGCGCCGGGAAGGCGAGCACGGGCAGGGTCCCGGCCACGACGACGGCCACCCGCCGCCGCCACGGGGAGGCGCTCCAGTCCGGCGTCCTCATACAGCGCCTCCCTCCCCACCGGTCCGTCCCTCCAGTGTGCGCGCCGGGGACGATCTCCGACAGGGGGCGTGGGCGGGGTGGGGGTGGTGAAGGGGGCGGGGTGGGTACCGGTCACCGGTGGGACTGTGAGGCGGCCGGGGTAGGGCGGGAGCACCCGACCGCCTCAGGCCCCGGATCCTGCCCCCGGCCGGAGGAGCGGCGACGGGCGACACGGACGACCGTCGTCAGCAGGTCGCGCTTCCGGTCGCCGTAGGACGTCGGGTGCGGGCCGGCTACGGCTACGGATACGGGTGAGGGTGTGGATGCCGCGTTGGGGTAGCAGGACGGTGGTCGGACCGGACGGATGAGCGCTGGAAGGGGTGCTCTTGGGTGCTGCGGTCTCGTCCTGCGGTCCCGCGGGTGACGTTCGGGGCGGAGTGTGCTCAGGCCGGGGAGGGGCGCTGGGTGGAGGTGAGGTCCTCCGGGACGCGGCGCCATTTCTCCCGGACGACGACCTCGCGGAGGCGCCAGCCCTCGGGGGTGCGGGTCAGGGTGAAGGCGTAGCGGCCGCCGCAGACGAAGTCGGGGGCGGTGGATTTGCCGTCGTGTCCGGCGAAGCGCATCGGGTTGATGTAGTCCGCCTGCACCTGGGCGGTGTCGCCGATGTCCTGCTCCAGGTATCCGAAGCGCACCCGCCGGTTGACGATCAGGTGCTGCCGCATCGGGAAGAGCTCCATGCTCCGGGCCAGCCACCCGGCGACCTGCACGGCGTCGCCCTCGACGCCGCCGGCCGAGCGGTAGTCCGCGCGGCCCTCCGGCGCGAACAGGTCCCGGTACGCCGTCCAGTCGCCGTCGTCCACCGCCACCGCGTACTCGGTGATCAGGCCGTCGACGGCGAGTCGGTCCATCACGGTCGCGAGTTCCACGCGCTGCGTCATCGGCTCAGTGTTGGGGCAGGAGACGCGCCACGCCAAGGGGCGTGCGAGCAGATGGGGGATATTTCGGGGATCGGAGGGCCGGGAGCGAGGAGGGATCGGGTCACGGGGCGCGGCTCCCGGCCCTGAATAATCGGTGGCTTGAGGGTGCGGCCGTGATCGAACCTGGTCCCCGTGACTGAAAGTGAACGTCCCGCAGAGACCGAACCCAAGTTCCGTGTCCGTGCCCTCCACACCGCCGACACGGTCACCGTCTACCAGGCGTACCGCCCGGAGATAGGCGGCCCGGCCGCGCGCCACGGTCGCTTTCCGGCCGCGTGGAAGCGGGACCGGATGACCTGGATCAAGCCCTCCTTCCTGTGGATGATGTACCGCTGCGGCTGGGGGACGAAGGAGGGGCAGGAGACCGTCCTGGCCGTGGAGATGACCCGTGAGGGGTTCGAGTGGGCGCTGCGGCATGCGTGTCTCTCGCACTACGTGCCCGAGCTGCACGCCGATCAGGCGGACTGGAAGCGCCGATTGACGCGGTCCCCGACGCGGGTGCAGTGGGACCCGGAACGGGATCTGCACCTCAACCCCCTGCCTCACCGCTCCCTCCAGTTGGGGCTGGCGGGGGAGGCGGCGGTGAGATACGCGGACGAGTGGATCGTCGGGATCGAGGACGTGACGCCGCTGGCCCGGCGGGTGCACGGTCATGTGCGTGCGGGGGAACTGGACCGGGCGGCCGCGTTGCTGCCGGGGGAGCGGCCGTATCCGGTGGCGGAGGACGTGCTGAGCCATCTGCGGTGACCGGTCCGCGGGGCGCGCCCGGTCCTGACGGACGGGGCGAGCCCGGTTCTGACGGGTACCGGTCGTGCAGGGTGACCGCATGACCGCTCACTACGTGGGCTGCCGCGCCGATCGCCGCAGGGCGTCCGAGACGGTGAGGAACAGGACGCTGTCCGGCACGCTGGAGACCGGCTCCCGCGCTGCCGGCTTGCGCTCACCGGTGACCAGTACGTGGATCGTCGATCCCATCAGATCGACTTCGTTGATCTTCTCCCAGGCCAGGAACCTGCCCGCGTGCTCCAGCCCGGCCAGGCCCACCGTGAACGGCCCGAACGCCACTCGTCCCCCGGTCTGCAACAACGTGCCGAGCTCGGCCAGTCGGGCCTGCGCGTCCTCTTCCGCGCCCCGGCTCTGAACCGCGAGCCAGCCGTTCGCGATCAGGGTCCCGACCTCCCGAGCCTCGGGCCTGTCACCCGACACCATGAAGTTGCCGGCGGGCATCTGGACGTGCACGGAATGCGTGGTCGACATGGTGACCCCGTTACGTACGTGATCCGTCGCGTGTCGCTGGCATCCGGTGATCTCGTCCCAGGACCCGGCGATGGGTGGTTGCGAACCGTACTGGTAGACCACACCGTTCGTGAAAACGGCACACCACGCGACCGGTCTGAAGCGTGCGACCAGCGGAACGGCGATCGCCCCGAGGAAGGTGCATCCGCCGAGGACGATGAAGAGGATCGCGTTCGTCCACTCGCTCTCACCACTGATGACGAAGACCATCATCACGCAGAACGCGGTGACCAGAAGGAGCATGAACGAGCCCCACCAGGACACCGAACTCGTCTGTGTGCGGAAGGCGTATCGACCGGCGCCGAGCTGCCGCTCCGCCGCTGCTCCCGGCACTGTCGTCGGAATCTCGTCCCATAGGTTTCGGGCCCCCATCGCCACTCCCGTCGCGCGCCGATTACCTCAACAGGCTTTGTCACAAGCCGAGTTGGCGATGCTAGATATCATCGGGATGCTACGAGGTCTGGCTGGAAAGCGGTAGACGTCGGTTGTCGGTCGGGCGCATCATCCCCCGGGCGGCCGGGCGGCCGGGCGGTCGGGCGGTCGGGCGGCGGTGAGATACGCGGACGAGTGGATCGTCGGGATCGAGGACGTGACGCCGCTCGCGAGGGATGTCCATGGCCCAGTACGGGTGGGGGAGCCGGGCGAGGCCGCGCGCCGCTGCCCGAGGAGTGGGAGCACCACAGGCCCGGCGGGGTGAAAGCACCACGGGCTTGACAGGCGGGATCACCCGGTCAGGCCCGCGCCGGCGCTCCCAAAAGCGGTCAGCCGCGTTGCCGGCCGAGCAGCGTACAGACCGCGTTCTCCTCGATCGTGCGGAGCTTCTCCAGCAGTTCGGGGTTGAGCGACCTGTTCACCTGGGTGGTGAGCGAGAAGGTGAGGGACTTCCGGCCGTCGGGGGTCGCGGCGATCAGCTGCGTGTAGCCGGGGAAGTTCCCGGTGTGCCCCAACACCACCCCGCAGCGGGTGTCGTAGCGGAAGATGCCGAGTCCCGCCGTGTTACGGCCGGGACCGGCCGGTTCGGAGGCCCCCTCGATCCAGCGGCGCTGCTCACGCAGAGCCGCTCTCGACGTCAGCTTCCCGGCGGCGTAGCCGCGGATGAACCGCGTCATGTCACGCGGGGTGGAGACGATCCCGCCCGATG
The DNA here is from genome assembly GCF_001550375.1 of Streptomyces europaeiscabiei. Classification (GTDB taxonomy): domain Bacteria; phylum Actinomycetota; class Actinomycetes; order Streptomycetales; family Streptomycetaceae; genus Streptomyces; species Streptomyces europaeiscabiei. The sequence goes on from NZ_LRTR01000511.1 coordinate 15,467, forward strand.
CCCACACACCGGACGCGCTCAGCACTTCGCTGACGTCCTCCGGCGGCGCGGGCGGCTCGACCGCGTAGCCGTGCATGTACGGCTCCGGCAGCTCGTAGCCCAGCGGGAGGCTGGTGTCGTTCAGGCCGAGCGGCCGGTAGACGAGCCGGTTCAGCAACTCCTCGTACGGCCTGTGGGTCGCCGCCTCCGCCATCAGCGCGACGGCGATGTTGTCGGAGTTGGAGTATTGGTACCGGGAGCCGGGGCGGAAGCGCAGCGGTTCGTCCGCGACGAAGTCCAGCAGCCGACGGGGGTCGAAGGTGCGGCGCGGGTCCGCCAGGAGCAGTTCCAGGAACTCCGGGTCCTCGGTGTAGTCGGGCAGTCCGCTGGTGTGGTTCAGCAACTGCCGCAGGGTGACCGACCGCCAGGCGCGCGGCAGCTGGGGCAGGGTGCGGCCGATGGTGCTGTCGAGACTGAGCGTGCCCCGCTGCACCAGGCGCAGTGCCACAGCGCCGCTGAACGCCTTCGCCGTACTGGCGATCCGCATGTGGTCGGTGGGCTCGATCGGACGGCCGGTCTCCAGGTCGGCGACCCCGGCGCGCAGAACACGTGACGTGCGGTCCCGTTGCAGTACGACGATCACACCCGGCGGTCCTCCAGGAGTGCCGACCAGGTCTTCGAGCTGCTGCTGCAGGGCGCGCTCGCTGCCGCCGCCCGTTCACCCCCGACAGCTCCACCGCGT
>NZ_LRTR01000512.1 GCF_001550375.1 Streptomyces europaeiscabiei
TCGGTGTCGGCGGCGGCGCCCGCCGCCGGAGCGAGGAGCAGGCCACCCAGGCAGGACGCGCCGAGCAGGGCGGCGAGCGACAGGCGCAGACGGAGACGGAGGCGGAGGTGGGAACGAGGGCCCGTACGGGTACGGGTACGGGTGTGGGGGCGGGAAGCGGGCGCGGGCGTGAGTGGCATGAGGGTCCCGGGAAGATCGGCGAGCAGGGCACCCTCAGCATTGGCCGGACCGCGGTCAGGCGCGCGCGAGCTTGCTCTATCCGGCCGATCGGCTTCGCGAGCTGTTCTCGGCGGTGCGGACGGGTGGTGCGGACGGGCGGCGCGGTCAGCGTGCCGTGAACTGCACCCCGGTCGCCTGTACGACGTCCGGCCGCACCGCGATGCCGTCGACGGTCAGCTGCTCCCCGTAGATGTCGGTGATCCTGAGCGCGCCGCCGCACCCGCCGCCCTGCTCGGAGAGGAAGTAGTTGTACTCGGTACGGGGCAGCCGGGCCCAGCCGCCGCCGTCGCGGACCTCCAGCCGTGCCACCGGGTTCCGGTGCCCGATCACCTGGATGCCGCACCAGTACTGGCTGGACCCGGTCTTGTACCGGATCGACAGCGGGTCGGACGTGCCGGGGCTCAGCAGACTCCAGGTGATCGGGATCTGGCCGCGCGAGGGGGCGGCGAGCTTGGCGAAGGCCTGTGCGCTGAGGTCGAGCTGGCCGGGCTTGCAGGGCGCCGGGCACTCGTTGGTGATCCGGACCGTCACGGCGGCGCCGCCCGCCGCTCGGACGCGCACGTACGCCCCGCAGGCCTTGGAGACCTCGTAGTCGGTGGTGTTCATCGCCGCGGTCATCACGTCGTCGCTCGGGCCGTACGAGCAGGTGCCGCCCTCGCCCGTACCGGCGTCGTAGAAGGTGGCGACCCCCTCGTGCTCGACCCCGGGCCGTATCCGCCCCGCCAGCTGTGCCGAGGAGGGCCCGGCCTGCCGGGTGACGGCTGGCGACGGCCGGGTCGACCCGGTGGTCGGGGTCGCCGACGGGGTGGTCGTCGAGGCCGACGGGGACGGGGACTTCGAGGGCGTGACGGAGGGCTTCCGCTCCGGTGCCCCGGAGGACGCGCCGGTCGCCCGGGGAGTGGTCACGGCGGGGGTCGCCCCGACCTTTCCGGCGGCTTCGGCGCCGGTCTCGCGGTCGGGGCCGAAGGCGATGACGAGCGACGCGGCGAGCCCGACGGCCGCCACGGCGACGACGGATATGAGGGCGGTGCGCCGCTTGGGCCGGCGGGAGGAGGAGCGGTGGGGACGGGCTGCCACGTTCAAGTCCTTCGGGTCCGTGCGTGGTTCGGGTCCGGGCGTGGTTCGGAAAAGGAGTGATCCTGGAGGAGGCGCGATTCTGGAGAAAGCGTGATTCATGTGGGGCTCGTGCGGAAGGAGCTTCCCACTCATGGGTTGCCGCCGGGGCCGGAATGGTTGCCCTCGACGTGATGCGCCGACCGGGCTGCGATCGTAGGATGATCGATCGCCGAGTTCGTCGGTGGCCGCACACCGGGTGCGTCATGTTCGCTGTCAGGGAGGTCGGGATGTCACGTCCGGTCACGGTGGTCACGGGTGGGAGCCGGGGGATCGGTGCCGCGACCTGCCTGCGGCTCGCGTCGGACGGTCACGACGTGGTCGTGGGGTACGTGAACGACGGGGCGGCCGCCGAGTGGATCGCGACGGGAGTACGGGCGAACGGGGCGCGCTGTGTCACGGTCAGGGCGGACACCTCGGTGGAGGCCGACGTGGACCGGCTGTTCGAGACGGCGGCGGACCGGCTCGGGCCGGTGACGGGGCTGGTCAACAACGCGGGGGTGACGGGCCCGTTCGGGAGACTGGTGGACACCGGCACGGATGTGCTGCGCCGGGTGGTCGAGGTCAACCTCCTCGGCGTGCTGCTGTGTTCGCGCCGGGCGGCCGAGGTGATGGCGGCCCGGGGAAGCGGCGTCATCGTGAACGTGTCCTCGGCGGCGGCCACGCTGGGCAGCCCCGGCGAGTACGTCCACTACGCGGCGACCAAGGCCGCGGTCGACGCGCTGACGACGGGACTCGCGAAGGAACTCGGCCCGGACGGCATCCGAGTCAACGCGGTCGCGCCCGGGGTGATCGACACCGAGATCCACGCGCGGATGGGTGACCCGGAACGCCCCGACCGCATCGCCGCCTCCATCCCCCTCCGCCGCCCCGGCCGCGCCGACGAGATCGCCTCGGCCATCGCCTGGCTCATGTCCCCGGAGGCGTCGTACACGACGGGAGCGGTGCTGCGGGTGTCGGGGGGCCGGTGAAGCGCCGTGGGAGGTCGGGTTGTCGGCGGGCCGCCGGTCGGGTCTGGTTGCTCGCGCAGTTCCCCGCGCCGCTTCGGAGGCGCGTTCAGTTGGCCGGTGGCTTGGATCCTCGCCGTTTGTCGAGCAGCCGCTGGAACGCGGTCGGCGTGGGCCGGTCGGCGATGAACTCCTTGATGCGCGTGGCGCATCGGAGCGGATCCGCCCGGCTGGTGTCGCACTCGATGTCGTAGAGCCCGTGTGCGTGCACCTGCCCCGACTGCCGCACGGCCAGCCCCGTCGGCCGGTCGCCCCGGTCCCGCTCGCGTCGTTCGAGCTCGGCGCGGGGGCAGTGCACGCCCACGAACACGACGTCCTGCGGCACGAAGAGATCGAGGCAGTCCCGCAGCCGCCATTCCGCGCTCAGGACGTGGTCCATGACGACGTTGTTGCCCGCGGCCGCCATCCCGGCGATCGCGCGGTGGTAGCCCCGCCAGGTGTCGTGGAGCACGGTGGCGAGCCGTTCGGGGGACATCTCCCGGCGGGTCCGCATGGCGTGGAACGCGTCGACCGGGATGTGGAAGGAGGGCTCGTCGAGGATGTTCAGCAGCTCCACAGCGATGCTCGACTTGCCCGAACTGGACGTGCCGTTGAGGAAGATGATCAGGCCGCCCGGGTGGTGGGCCTGCTCGTCGGCGTCTCGCCCCACAGCGGTCACGCGGCCTCGGTGATGTCTCCGCGTATCGCAGCGGCCCACTCCGCGACCAACAGCTCGTACTCCGCCCGCTCCTGCGCCGACAGCGACCCACCGGCGTGCTGCCACAGCGCTCGGATCCGGTCGTTCAAGTCGGCGGCGGACCGCACGGAACCACGGGAAAGGTGCTCGGGGGACATGCGGACAAGAGTAGGCGCCATCACTGACGGTGCGCTACCGCTCGGCTACGGATGCCGTATGTGGTTGGTCACTGAGGGGAGTTGGGGAGGAGCGGGCAGTTCGGACCGGGTCCGGCTCAGCCCGCCGACTCCCCCGCGTGGGGGCTCGGTACGCCCATGGACACCAGGACGACGATGACAATGACGATGCCGATGCTCTGTGTTCCGGTACGGACGTCTCGTCGCTGTTCGGACTTGAATGGGCTCGGCGCCCTCCCTGACCAAGCTCAGTAGTCCGGCCTGTCAGGATCGTATGGATCGGGAAAATACTCCCGCACCGAGGCGTTATGTGGTGGAGTGAACTGAGCGTTGTGCTGTTCCGCAGCCCGTTCGGCATCCCTTGAGTTGTCGTAGACGGTGCCGAGTGGGGCCTCGCCTTCATCCGGGCAATAGGCTTCCCAGGTAGTTCGGTGAGCGCGGCGGCGTTCTGTCTCCGATTTATGCATGTGAGGCCTCCCCATCATTGGGCCGTCCTTCTTGCGCTCCCGTCCATCGCACGTTGGACAGTTGATTGTTCCATGAAGTATTGACTGCTTGTTCGTCTCGTAATCGCTGAATAGTGCGCAGTCGGTGACGGAGATGCGGTGCGGCGTTAATCTCTGTTGATCTGTCGCATTAAGATTTGTCGCGGCCCGACTCGCGTATATTCGCAAATCCCTCCCTTTTCAGGCTATGACCGGTGCTGCGCACGGGCAACTCAAAGTGCCCCGGACAGTAGCGGCTATTATCCTGCACCAGCCTTGCCACGACAGCCTCGATAGGCGCCCCTGCTAACCCCCGGCATCCGCCGGAAGATCCCGCACGGGAGAACAACACGCGGCACCCCTTCCGACACCCCGCTGGCCACCCGCGCGGCGGGAACGATCCTGGGCCGACGCCGCAACGCCCCCGATCTACGCCATCGCGGGTGGCAGCGGCGACGGCGAAGGCGGCTCCCGATCAGGGGCCGGCGGGCAAGCCGGATCTGACGGTCAAGGCCGGTCCGGCCAGGGCGGAGAGGGCTCCGCCGGCCAGGGCTCCGGCCAGGACGGACAACGTTGCGGACAGGACTCCGGGGCGTCCGGATCAGGCTCCGGAGACGGCGGCGACATCACCGACCGGACGGCGCGCGCCCGTCAGTGGGAGAAGCACGCCGAGGCGGGCAAGCCGCAGCCATCTGCACCCCCAGAGTTGGGTGGAGCGGCCAGGGCGAGGGATGGGCCAACCCCCAGGTGGTCCCGCCTGGTCCCTGCACGACAACGAGAGAGCCCCCGAGGAGTCAACCTCGGGGGCTCTTTGGTTACCGCAACCCAACCGCTGGCCGGAACCAGCCGAACCGGCCCACCGTCACCCGGACGATTCGGCCGCGTGGGGGCTCAGTACACCCATGCTGACCAGCACAATGATGACGATGCCGAGCGCGATGCGGTACCAGACGAACGGCATGAAGCTCTTGGTGGAGATGAACTTCATACACAAGTTTATGACGACTTTGCTCCACCCGACTTGACCTGCGGTTTTCCACCACTTTCAAGATCGAATGTGAGAGCAGTGGGAGACGGCACCTTCCAGTGCTCTCCTTCGCTGGCCACGAAACGCAGCCACCTGGTGTGCAGCGAACCTGCAGTCTCCGGTTTGCAGCGAACCTGCAATCTCCTGCTCCATGGCCAGGGCAACGTGCGAGTAGAGACCATCCACGCCGGCGACCTCGCGGCCCATGCGCTTCTCCACGGCGATGCGACTGTGTCGATCTTCGTCCAGCCACTCCTTGCCGCCGTGACGAAGCAGGTACAGCCGCTTTCCGGCGTACGCGGTTGCGGGGAACTGGCCCCTGACCCGCGGCCAAACTGTCCGACAAGGCCCTGGCCGCAGTGCGTGCCCCGGTCGCTCAACAGCCCGGATGAGATTTTCGGCAAGGGCAGGATGCATGAGACCGACTGGGACGATGAGGACGACAACGTGCCCCGGATGAGCTGATCGGCAAGCGAAGATCTGTGCGGCAGTGACCTGCATGCCCTGGCGGTCGCCGGAGGCGCTCCAGCGGTCACCGCACCCCAGCGGGCGCCGGCCGCGTTTCTGCGTCTGCCCGCCGGGTGATCCCGTACCGGGGCACCGCTGCTCTGGCACTCGTGCCCGTACGGGGCGGTGTAGCCGGTGGTCGGGTGCACGGTCGCCTCAGGTTGTCGGTGCCGTCGGCTAGCGTGCGAGGTATGCGCTACTTCAATACGGCCGGGCCGTGCGTCCCCACGCGTCACTACATGGTGCCGGCCCAGGAGCGGCTGCCCAGGGCCCGCGGGTACATCGAGCAGGGCCAGTACTTCGTGGTGCACGCGCCGCGGCAGACCGGGAAGACGACGGTGCTGGCGGCGATGGCCCGGGAACTGACGGCCTCGGGCCGGTACGCGGCGCTGCACTTCTCGTGCGAGAGCGCGGAGGTGGCCGGGGAGGACTACGGCCAGGCCGAGTTGCTGGTGCTGGAGGCGATTCGGCGGTCCGCGGAGTCCGCTGGGCTTCCTGATGAGCTCGCGCCCCCCGCCTCCTGGCCCGACGCGGTGCCCGGGTCCCGGCTCACGCGGGGGCTGACTGAGTGGGTGCGGAGCTGTCCGCGTCCGCTGGTGCTGTTCTTCGACGAGATCGACGCGCTGCGGGGGGAAGGCCTGCGCAGTGTGCTGCGCCAGTTGCGCGATGGCTTCACTGTCAGCCGTGGCGGCTTCCCGCATGCGGTGGTGCTGTGCGGGCTGCGGGATGTGCGTGACTACAAGGCGGCCTCGGGCGGGGATCCGGGGCGCCTTGGTACGTCGAGTCCGTTCAACATCAAGGTGGCGTCGCTGCGGTTGGGCGACTTCACCGCGGCCGAGGTCGCCGAGCTGTACGGGCAGCACACCACGCAGACGGGCCAGGATTTCACGGTGGATGCGCTGGAGCGTGCCTTCGGCTTTACCCAGGGACAGCCGTGGCTGGTCAACGCGCTGGCCCGGGAGGTCGTCGAGGAGATGGGGGTGCCGTCGGACACGCCGATCACGGCCGAGCACATGGAGGAGGCGAAGGAGCGGCTGATCCTGGCGCGTGCGACGCATCTGGACTCGCTGGCCGCCAGGTTGGGCGAGGACCGGGTGCGGCGGGTGATCCAGCCGGTGATCGCGGGCGAGCTGCTCCTGCCGACGGACACGTACGACGACGATCTGGCGTACGTGCGCGACCTGGGGCTGGTCGCTCCGGACGCGCCGGTGCGGGTGGCCAATCCGATCTACCAGGAGGTCATTGTCCGGGTCCTGGGAAACAACACGGAGGGCCAGGTCGTCGCCGCCCCGAGCAGCTTCCGGCTGCCGGACGACCGGATCGACATGGACAAGCTGCTGTGCTCCTTCGCCGAGTTCTGGCGGGAGAACGGCGAGATCCTGGCCACCGCCTCGACCTACCCGGAGGCCGCGGCACAGCTGGTGATGATGGCCTACCTGCACCGGATCGTGAACGGGGCGGGTTTCATCGACCGGGAGTACGGGATCGGCCGGCGGCGCGTGGACCTGCTGATTCGCCAGCCGTACACCGCTGCCGACGGTTCGCGGGCGGTGCAGCGCGAGGCGCTGGAGCTGAAGGTGTGGCGCCAGGGCCGCACCGACCCCCTCGCCGAGGGGCTGGCACAGTTGGACGACTACCTGGACCGCATGGAGCTGTCCACGGGCACCCTCGTCGTCTTCGACACCCGCCCGCAAGCAGCCACGGTCCACGAGCGCACCGCCTTCTCGCAGCAGACCACGCCCTCCGGGCGCACCGTCACCCTGCTGCGCGCCTGACGGCCGGGAGTCAGCCAGGAGCGCCCCCGGATCTTCCTCCCGTGGCCGTGTTCCCGGAGCAGCACGGGTTCGGTGCGGGAGCCGAGATCTTCGGTGCCCAGTACGCGACGTGCCCGGCCACCCGGGTCACTGGTGGCTGGCCTGCGACGTGTCGAACTACGGCATCGCCTGCAGACACTGCAACAGCGGCGGAGCCCGCTACAACGGTGTCCGGGAAGGCCGCGCCAAGGGCAGCCAGTTCCCGGTCATAGGCGGTACCCGCGCCCGCGCATCAGCCGATGACCTGGACCGCGAACAGCCGCTGCTCCCAGCCCACCACAGCGACCCCGACCTGCTCGGCTTCGACAGCGCCGGCTACGCCCGGCGCAGCAGCACCCCCTACTCGCAGGCCGAAGCGAAACGCGGCCTGTGCCGCGCCGACGAAACCATACGGATCCTCGCGCTCAACGACTCCCACCTCGTCCCGCTCCGCAGCCGCCTCATGCGGGCGGTCACCGTACTCGCCCGCTACGGGGACGATCCCGCCATCCAGCAGCTGATCGACGACAAGGTGGGGCCCAAGGCGCCATACAGCTCAGCAGCCGCCATGGCCCTGGCCCTGCAGCGCGCCTGCGACCGGCCCGCTGCCGCGCCCACGCCGGCCGCAACGACGCCCACACCCACCGTCGACCCGGAACGCTCCCGAGTCGACCTGCAAGACCTGCTGGAACATCTGGACCCGGACGACCTGAAGGCCGGCATCACCTTCACGGGCCGGCACGAGAAGAAGGTCCACCAGGCGGTCCTGAACCACGAGGGCCAGATCAACGTCCTGGGCCGCCCCTGGCGCACCCCGACCACCGCCGCCAGGGCCGCGACCGGCAGCAACAAGATCGACGGCTGGGATTTCTGGCGTCTGACCATCGCCGGTGTGGAGCAGACCCTCGCCGAGTTCCGCGCCACGCACTTCCCGCCACCCGCACCGGTGTGACAGGGCGGAACTGTCCGCCTCGCCGGCGACGGTCTCCTGCTGATCCCTTCGGTCTTCGTCGGGAATATCGCCGCCCACCTGGAAGACCCCTGGCCCAGGACCTTGATCTACCCTGCCCGCGGCACCGCCGCCCTGCGGGGCGAACAAAAGACCGTCCCTCAACCGGACGCGCTGACCGCTCTGGTCGGCCGGGCCCGAGCCCGGCTGCTGGTGGCGCTGGACGCCCCGGCCAGTACCCGGCGTATAGCCTGACTCGTCTGCCGCCCCGTATTTCCGCAGGTCAGAGGCTATGTTTAATTGATAAACAAACACTTGGGGTCGAATCCGGGTCGAATTCGGGTTCGCGTATTGTCGTTCCCGTCCCACCGACATGCGGCAGATGCGGTCATTCCGGGCGATGAAGGTGGTCCGGCATCGGTCTGTAGTGGACATCCAGGCGCCGGACAGGTTCACAAGTACATGTACGAGGTGTCTTCTTGTCGACCAGCTCGGGCTGAACTCGATCACCGGTGGGGCGCCCTGCGGCAGGCCCTGGAAGTGATCACTGCGAGAGCGTCTCGTTGATCGCTCCCGCCAAGAACCACTGGTTTCCAGCAAAAGCGGTGATGTGCGGCATGGCAGTTCCCGTCTCTGTCGGCGGGGCTCCGTCGCCCCGCGTGCCGTGGTTGGAAACAGGGTTGTGAGGCTTGCATCGGCTCGGCAAGACGTCTTCTGTCAGGCGGAAGGACTTCCGTAAAGGGGCTGGTCAGAGCCCTGTTCTGTCAGCCCCCTAGTCGCCAGAGTGGAGCGCCGGGTGGTGCTGCTGTTCGGTTCGCGCTCGGGGGAGCCGGAGGTGGCGCCGGCGGGTGCGACTACTCGCTACGTGGCGCTAATCGCCCAAAAATGTCCACTTAGTTTCAATTGTGAGACTCCTCTGTCGGTGGATGCTCGGTACAGCGGCAAGAATCAGCATCACTGCAGGTCAACTACTGTTCGTTTTGGAGTCTGGGGCCCTCGGGGCGAATCCGGGTCGAATCCGCACCGTTTTCGGTTGTGGAGCGTATTGCCGCTGGTCAGGGTGGTGCGAGGTCGTGTACTGATTCGCCTTGCGGCTGGGGGTGGCGCGGCGAGCAGTAGGGCCGATGAGCCGCTGACGGGGCACTGAGTGGCGGTGGTCGTCTGCCAGGGGCGGGGGGCTGGCCAGCGGATTCTTCGCTGCTGGTGGCGGTCGCCTTTCGTGATCACGGCCTGCGGAAATGTCTTCAGGCGGGACGGCTGATGCGTGCCGGCCCGGGATTGATGGTTCCTGGCCGAGACCGACCTGCCGGGCGTGTCAGGGGCCGTCCAGGAGCCGCGCGGTGGTCGGGCCATGTGGCACAGGCCCCGCCGCCTCGCGCGGCAGCCGGTGCTCTCGCGCTATCCGGTACACCCCCACAACTGCCATTCCTTGGCGCCGATATCAGCGCAGTCTCGGTCGGCTCGCGGGCACCAATGCCGAACTGGAGCTCTTGGTACCTCGGAGAGTTCATGGATCCGCGAGGACCCTTGAGTGACGCTCATGTACGTCCGGCTCATGGCAAGGTAGTTGGGGGAGTTCACATCTTCTGTGTCCAGATCGGCACTGCCGCGCGTGACAGACGCCCGTGCGCCCGCGGCGAACGGGGCAGTCTTGGAAGCCCGCTTCAGGGGGCGACACACCTGGGGCACTGTGGAGGCGGCCGAGCAGGGCCGGTCGACGGAATTCACCTCGCGGTACGAGGTGAATGGCATCCTGACTGGCGCCAGTGACGACATCTCGGGCGGTCTTTCCGCGTACGACGAAAGGCCAGGCCGACAGTGCGGTTGCCGCCCTCTCGGATCCGGCCCAGCGCGGGGTCACCAACGCAACCCGTCGAGTAACCTGAGCACCCGGTGCTCGACCTGGTACAGCTCGTGGGCGAATTGCCGGTGGCTCAGCAGTAGTTCGTGTCCATGGCGCGGGACTCTGCCACGATGAAGGGCAACCACGAACTGACGGTCACGGCCCTCGTCTCGTCGAACACCGCCGCCGAGGTTGTCCTGCCCGGCGACAGCGACGGCGTCGAGGTGGGCTCGGGCCGCCACACCTGGACGGTTCCGTTCGACGCCGACCCCGCCGAACGAACGCCCCTGTCGGTGGACATGAGCATGGACGACCTGCTGGACCGCGAAGAGGCGGCCCGTGCCTTCAAGGAACTGATGACCGCATACGTCCCGGAGGCCGCCGCCTTCATCGAGGGCGGCTCAGGGGCTCCACAGGCACTACGGTCCGGGCCATCGCCGGGATGCTGCCCGGTGGCGACAGCTTCCTCGCTGACCTGGAGAAGAAGTTCGCGGCCTTGGACGGCCGTGTCCGACAGACGGGTCTGCCCGCTCGTCACGAGCGGGCCCCCGGGACAGGCCGCCGAAGTCAGCATTCAGCGCGATCTGCCGACGAGCGCGGCAGTGTGTCCCGATCGACCGATACCGACCCGGTGCGGGACGCGGGCAGAAGGACGTCCACCCGCGTGCCACGGCCGGGGACGCTGTCCAGACGGATCCTGCCGTGGTGCAGGTCCGTGATCGCCGCCACGATAGCCAGTCCCAGCCCGCTGCCTCCGTCGACACGGCTGCGGCCCTTGTCGGCGCGATAGAACCGGTCGAAGACGTGGGTGAGCGACTCATGGGGGATACCCGGGCCGAAGTCCTCCACCCGTAGCATCACCTCGTCGCCCGACGTGCTCAGAGTGACCCGACAGGGAACATCCGGTGCCGTGTGCATACGGACGTTGCCGAGCAGATTGCTGAGCAGGCTCCGCAACTGGGCCTCGTCCCCGCTGACTGTCACGTCGGGCTCGATGTACGCCCCGGTCGGCCGTGACGGCTCCACTGCCCTGGCGTCGCGGCAGCAGTCGCGTACGAGCCCGCTCAGGTCAACCGGCTCAAGACTTGCCTCGTCCTGCTCGTCGAACCGGGCAAGCCCGAGGAGCGACTCGACCAGCCGTGTCATGCGATGGATCTCGGAGAGCATCCGCTCCACCGCCTCGTTCACCGCGGCCCGGTCCGGCAGCGCCCCGCTCTGGTACAACTCGGCGTAGCCGCGCAGGGATTGGAGCGGCGTGCGCAGTTCGTGCGAGGCGTCCGCCACGAACTGACGCATCCGCTCCTCGGACTGCTCGCGGGCGGTGAGCGCGGCCTGGATCTGGTCGAGCATCCCGTTCAAGGCGTCCGCGAGGCGTCCGACCTCCGTGGTGGGTGCTGAGGCGGCTACGGTCAACCGCTGGGCGAAGTCGCCGGCGGCGATGGTGTCGGCCGTGTCCGCAGCCCGCTCCAGCGGGCGCAGTTCCCGCCGTACGACAGTAGTGCTCACCAGGGCCACACCGGTCAGCCCTGCCAGTTCCACGAGCACGATCACGGCCGGATCGCCGCTGAGAATCCAGCTGAGTGCCGTGGCTGCCATGGCGCCGGCGCACAGCACCGTGACGACCATGCTCAGGCGCGCGCGAAGCGGCGACCGGCGCAACCGCTTCAGCATCCCGGCTCCCGGATGGCGTAGCCGATGCCCCGCTGGGTGTGGATCAAGGGTGGACCGAGCGCGTCGAGTTTGCGGCGCAGGTAGCTGATATACGTGGCGACCACGGTGTCGTCGCCGTTGAAGTCGTACGACCAGACGTGTTCGAGGAGTTGGGCCCGGGGCACGATCCGACCGCTGTGCAGCATCAGGTAGCGCAGCAGCCGGAACTCGGTCGGGGAGAGACCGATCGCAGTGCCGCCGCGGCGTACGGAGTGGGTGGCCGGGTCGAGTTCGAGGTCGGCGACCCGCAGGACGGAGCTCTCGTGCTCGGGTCTGCGGGTGCGGCGCAGCACAGCACCGATCCGGGCGGCCACCTCGTCGAGACCGAACGGTTTGGTGACGTAGTCGTCACCACCCGCTGCGAGTGCCTTGACCAGGTCCTTACGTGTGTCACGTGCGGTGAGGAAGACAACCGCGTGCGGGAGGCCGTCGGCGCGCAACCGCCGCATGACCTCGATGCCGTCGCCGTCCGGGAGCATGATGTCCAGCAGGATGAGCTCGGGAAGGTGGTCGCGGGCCTCGGCAAGGGCTTCCTTCACCGTGGCGGCCGTCCGGACCTCGTAGCCGATGAACCGCAGGAAACGGCCGACGGTGTCCAGGATCGCCGGCTCGTCGTCGACGACGAGCAATCGCCCGAGCGGTGGCTCGGACTCCGCCACGGCTGCGGCGTTCTCGTCGGGCATGCGCGTCAACCCTTTCCTCAGTGCCGCGGGACCCTGCCCGCCTTCGGTGCTCAATTGATCGTCTCCGACCCGCGTGGCGCGTTCCATGGGAGTTGTGTGTGAACAGCGGTCCCGAAGGGCCGTTTCGCGGAGTGTGGCCCGGAGGCGTTCCTACGGTGGATAAGGCAGGCCTCGGCGACTGGCGTCCTCCACCGGTCGGGGCACTGCTCATTTCCCATTCCCCGGCCATCGGGAGTCTTCGCGTGTCCACCCTGCTGTACCGCCTGGGCCGTTTCGCCTACCGGCGGAAATGGTCCGTCATCGGCGCTTGGTCCGTACTGCTGCTCGTCGCGGTCCTGGCGGCCCTCGGCCTGATGAAGCCGTTCACCACCTCGACGACCATCCCGGGTACCGAGGCCCAGCGCACGCTCGACGTCGTGCAGGCAGAGTTCCCCAGCGACCAGTCCCACCTCACCGGAAGGATCGTCTTTCGGGCCCCACGCGGTGAGACCCTCACGACCGGCGACGTGGCCCGCATCGTACGGCGAACGGTCGATGAGGCGGCGGATGTTCTGGGCGTCAGGTCGGTCACCGCACCCTCCGCGTCGTCGGGGACGGTCTCGGCCGACGGCCGGACGGGCATCGCCGCACTGACCTTCACCACCGACAAGACCGGCACCCTTTCCGAGGCGACCACCAACGGCGTCGAGCGACTCGTGGCCGAGGCACGTCGCGAGGGGCTGACCGGGGAGATCGGCGGAGACGCCTTCTCCAAGGTCGAGGTCAAGGTGATGGGCCCCGGGGAAGCCGTGGGCGTGCTCATCGCCCTGGGCATTCTGGTCTTCGTCTTCCGCTCCCTGCGTGCCGCGGTCATTCCCGTCGCGACCGCGCTCGTCGGGGTTGCCGTGGGTGTGCTCGGCCTGCTGAGTCTGACCAGCGTCGTCACGATGGACAGCACCTCGGTGATCCTCGCCGTGATGCTGGGCCTGGCCGTGGGCATCGACTACGCCCTGTTCATCGTCTCCAGGCACCAGACCCAGGTCAGGGCGGGCATGGAACCAGAGGAGTCGGCCGGCCTGGCGACCGGGACGGCCGGTGGAGCGGTCGTCTTCGCCGGCGCGACCGTCGTCATCGCACTGGCCGCGCTCTCCGTGGTGAACATCCCGTTCCTTACCGTCATGGGACTGGGTGCTGCGGCGACGGTCGTCGTCTCCGTGTCGATCGCCGTCACACTGCTGCCGGCCGTACTCGGCCTGATGGGACGGAACATCGCCACCAGCACGGTCCCCGTCCTGCGTCGTTCCGTCGAGCGCGCCCCCGTCTCGGCACGTCAGCCCGCAGGGCAGCGTTGGGCGGCCATGGTGGCCCGCCGCCGGTGGAGCGTCTTGCTCGTCTCTCTGGTGGGCCTGGGCGTCCTCGCTGTCCCTGCGGCGGATCTCCGACTGGGGCTCGGCGGCACGCAGGATCCCGACACCTCCGCGGGCAGGGCACAGAAGCTCGTGGACGACGGATTCGGCCCCGGCTACAGCGGCACGCTGGTCGTGCTGGTACAGGGTGAAAGGACGGAGGTCGTCCCGGCCGCCGAGCGCATGGCCGGTGTGGTGCGGGACCTGCCTGGGGTGGCCTCCGTGACCCCCGCGGTCCGTGCCGAGTCCGGTCATGCGGCACTGCTCAGCGTCACATCCACCGGTGGCCCGGAGACCGAGACGACCAAGCGGGTCCTGGCAGAGATACGGAACGCCCGAGGCGCCGTGGAGAAGAACAGCGGCACCGAGATCAATGTCACCGGCACCACCGCCGTCAACATCGACGTGGCGAACAAGCTCTCCTCCGCCCTGCCCGTGTACTGCCTGCTGGTGATGGGCCTGGCGCTCCTCCTCCTCGTCGTGGTGTTCCGCGCCCTCGCCGTCCCGCTCAAGGCGGCCCTGGGGTTCCTGCTGTCCCTCGGTGCTTCGCTGGGCGCGCTGGTGGCGGTGTTCCAGTGGGGCTGGCTCTCCGACCTGCTCGGCATCAAGACCACCGGCCCGGTCCTGAGTTTCCTGCCGATGCTGCTGGTGGGCATCCTCTTCGGCCTCGCTATGGACTACGAGGTCTTTCTCGTCTCCCGGATGCGGGAGGAGTACGCCCATGGGCTGCCGCCGGTCGAGGCGATGGTCCGCGGATTCGGGCACGGCGCGAAGGTCGTGATCGCTGCCGCGCTGATCATGATCGCGGTGTTCGGGTCGTTCGTCTTCGCCGACATGCAGGTCATCAAAGGCATGGGCTTTGCGCTCGGCGTCGGCGTGCTCCTGGACGCGTTCGTTGTCCGGATGACGCTTGTCCCCGCCGTGATGGCGGTCCTGGGCCGTAAGGCATGGTGGCTGCCCCGGTTCCTGCACCGAGCGCTGCCGGACATGGACATCGAGGGGGAGCGACTGACGAGCAGGCTGACGCAGGCGTCCGGGCCGGCGGGATGGGATCGGGCGGCACGGCAGCCGCGCGACGCCGACCGGGCGGCAGCCCCGGTGAGCGGCGCGGGTGCACGACGGTACTGAGGAGCCCATCGGCGTGTGGGCGGCGCCAGGAGTTGACCGCACGCCGATCTGGAAGTGGTCCACATCAGAAAACTATCAACGTTCGGGATTCGAGTATGCCTGTCTCCTGCAGGGGGTGATCCGCGCGGGCGTTGGACCCGGTTCCTGTTGAGCGTGCCGATTCTTCGAAGTCGGCCGCTTCGCTCCGATTCCGTCGCCGACGAGGTCGGCCGCCAGGCCCTGCACTGCATCTGCTGCTCGGCCTGTCTCAACGTCTGCCCGGTCTACGAGTGGGCCTGCGGCCACGCTTCCGGCCACGCCTGCGGCTCGGTCTAACCGGGCCCGATCGGTGCGATCCTCAGCCCCCAACTGCGCGGCACGGAAAGCGAGATCGACGCCCCGCTGCCGTACGCCTCCTCGCTGTGCGGGGCCTGCTACAAGGTCTGCCCGGTCGCCATCGACATCCCCGAGGTGCTGGTGCATCTGCGGGAACGGGTCGTTCAGGGCGGGCTGGTGGTCCGCGAGGGCAACAAGGTGGTGCTCAAGCCCGCCAAGGGGCACGCGGCCGAGCGGGCGGCGATGCGGGCGGCCCGCTGGGCGTTCGCCCGCCCCGGTGTCCTGCGCACCGGACAGCGGCCGACCTCGCGCACCCGGCGGCTGCATCCGCGTTCGCTTCCGGGGCCGGGCAGGCCTGGAGCGGTACCCGGGATCTTCCGGCCCTACCCGTGGAGCCGTTCCGCGACTGGTGGCCGCGGACCGACGGCGGCCGCTCGGAGAAGGGGGGCTCGAAGTGAGCAGCAGGGAGCGGATCCTGGGCCGGGTGCGGCGCGCGCTGTCCGATGTCTCGGGCGAGGACGCTCCGATCGAGCGGACGTATCTGCGGGAGCACGGGGACCGCGGCGTCGAGGAGACGGCGGACCTCCTGGCCGAGAACCTCGCCGACTACCGGGCGATCGTGCACCACTGCACCGCAGCGGACCTGCCCGCGACGCTCGCCGGGATGCCGGCGGCGCGGGGTTCCAGACGGTCCTGGTGCCGTCGGGGCTGGAGCAGTCCTGGCTCGCGGACGCCGACGCCGAGCAGGTCCCGGACCGGGCCGAGCACCCCGCACGAGCTGGACCGGATCGACAGTGTGGTGACGGCGTGCGCGGTGGCCGTCGCCGAGTCCGGCACCGTCGTCCTCGACGGCTCCCCCGGCCAGGGCCGCCGCCGCATCACGCTCATGCCCGACCAGCGCATCTGCGTCGTACGGGTCCCGGACCAGGTCGTCTCCGCGGTGCCGCAGGGCCTCGAACGCCTCGAACCGGTAAGTCCGTTGACGTGGATCTCCGGTTCTTCAGCGACCAGCGACGTCGGGCTGGACCGGGTCGAGGGGGTGCACGGTTCGCGCACCCTGGAAGTGATCCCGGTGAACAGGAATGGCGAGTAGGAAATGCTCGCATCGGGCTCTGCTCACCTCCTGCGGTAGGAAAGCAGGATCGTCTGAGGTCCGTGGAGAACGACGATCTGAGAGCCGTGCTGCCGCGGAACGGAGCCCTTCTGTGCATCCGTGCCAGTTCGTCCGCCAGGCTCGGTCCGAGGGCGTCCAGCCGGACTCGTGCGCTTGGAGGCTGATGCGGGAACATCAGCCGTGCCTCCGCCACGGCTCGCTCACCCAAAGTCGCGAGCAGGCCGCGCCTTCGTGCGATCCGAGACCACGACGACCGCCGGAGCGATCGAGAAGGTCGGCGGCGCACAGCGCGGCAAGGCGATCATCGTCCTGAACCCCGCCGAGCCGCCGCTGATCATGCGTGACACGGTCTTCGTCCTGGTCGACGCCCCCGACCCGGCCGCCTGGTCCGATATCCGGCAGAGCATCGAGAAGATGGTGGCCGACGTGGCGGCCTACGTCCCGGGGTATCGGCTCAAACAGCAGACGCAGATCACCGAGATCCCCGGCGACCAGCCACTGGACACCCTGCTCGAAGCCGGCACCCGGCGCCCCACCCATCAGGTGTCGGTGTTCCTGGAGGTCGAGGGCGCCGCACACTATCTGCCCGCCTACGCAGGCAACCTCGACATCATGACCGCGGCGGGACTCCAAGTCGCCGAGCGGATCGCCGCAGCGAAGGCGGACAGCCGATGACCACGCAGATCTACGTCCAGGACGTCACCCTCCGGGACGGCATGCACGCCGTTCGCCACCGCATCAGCCCTGTCGATGTCGCCCGCATCGTGACAGCGCTCGACGAGGCCGGCGTGGACGCGATCGAGATCGCACACGGCGACGGTCTGGCGGGCAGTTCGGTCAACTACGGGCCCGGCTCGCACACCGACTGGGAGTGGATCGAGACCGCGGCCTCCGTACTGAAACGGGCCCGGCTCACCACTCTCCTGCTGCCAGGCGTGGGCACGATCCGCGCACCGCGTGCCGGGGTCGGCCAGATGCCGAACCGGGGAGAGGGCAGGTGGCGGCCAGGGCGCTGAGCGCGGCGTCGAGTCGGGCGGTGGCTTCGTCGGCGACGGGCTTGAGGGCGTCCAGGCCGGTGAGGTGACCATGGTGTCCGGGTCGAGGGCCTGGACGAGCGTGTGGTCGCCGTCGCGGCGGACGACGACGTTGCAGGGCAGGAGCAGGCCGATGGAGCGGTAGGCCTCCAGGGCGTGGTGGGCGAGCGGCGGGTTGCAGGCGCCCAGGATTAGGTAGTTCTCCATGTCGTGGCCGAGCTTGGCCTTCAGCGTGGCCTGGACGTCGATCTCGGTGAGGATGCCGAACCCCTGGTCGGCCAAGGCCTGGCGGACGGCGGCGGTGGCGGCGTCGAAGTCGGTGACGGCCAGTCGGACGGTGCGGTCGTAGGACACGGTGCGCTGCTCCTTCGGTGAGGCGGAAAACCCGGTTCCTTGATACCCCGCCGGGTACCCGGCGCAGCGGACGCAATGCCGCACCCGGAGATATGGGGGACGTCCAGGACCACAGGAATACCCCCCGGGGTACCCCTGTTAGGGTAGGTGCCGAATACCCCCCGGGGTACACCGTTCTTGTGGAGGAGCCGCAGTCGTGTTCTTCGTCGACACTCTTGAGTTCGAGGGTCTGGGCAACCGCAGCTACCTGGCCGGCGGGGCCGCTGCCGCGGTGGTTATCGATCCGCCGCGCGACATCGACCAGGTGATCGCCGCCGCCGCCAGGCGCGGGGTGCGCATCGCGTACGTGGCGGAGACCCACGTGCACAACGACTACGTCACCGGTGGCCTGGAGTTGGCCCGCGTCACCGGCGCCTCCTATCTGGTGCCGGCCGCGGCGCACGTGTCCTTCGCCCGCACCCCGGTCGCCGATGGCGACACCGTGGACGTGGACGCGGGTCTGGTCCTGCGTGCGATCGCCACGCCCGGGCACACCCCGCACCACACCTCCTACGTCCTGGAGCAGGACGGGCGCGGCGTGGCGGCGTTCACCGGCGGATCGCTGCTGATCGGTACGGTGGGCCGCCCTGACCTGGTGGAGCCTCGGCTGACGGAGCAGCTGGCCCGGGCCCAGCACGCCTCCGCCCACCGCCTGACCGCCGAGCTGGACGACGAGGTGCCGGTGCTGCCCACCCACGGGTTCGGCAGCTTCTGCTCCTCCGCCCAGGCCGAGGGGGACGCGACCACGATCGGCAAGGAACGCACCAGCAACGACGCGCTCACCCTGGACGTGGACACCTTCGTTCAGCGGATGCTCGCCGGGCTGGAGGACGTGCCCGCCTACTACGCGCACATGGGCCCGGCCAACGCCGCCGGCCCCGCCCCCGTCGACCTCACCCCGCCGAGGCGTGCGGATGCAGGCGAAATCTCCTCCCGGCTGGCCGCCGGTGAGTGGGTGGTGGACCTGCGCAGCCGCATGGCCTTCGCCGAGGGGCACGTGGCCGGCTCGTTCAACTTCGAGGGCGAGGGCAAGCTCGCCACCTACCTGGCCTGGCTGATCCCCTGGGGCAAGCCCGTCACCCTGCTCGCCGACACCCCGGAGCAGATCAGCGCCGCGCAGCGGGAACTCGCGCGGGTAGGCATCGACCGCCCGGCCGCCGCCGCCACCGGCGACCCGGCCGGCTGGGTCCATGAGGGCGAGAGGCTCGCTTCTTTCCCGCGTGCCCGCTTCGCCGACCTTGCCCAGGTGCGCGAGCGCGGCGACGAGGTGGTCGTCCTGGATGTGCGCCGGGACTCGGAGCGCGTAGGCGGCTACATCGACGGCTCGGTCCACATCCCGATCCACGAGCTGCACGGCCGTATCGGCGAGGTGCCGGACGGGACGGTGTGGGTGCACTGCGCCGGCGGGATGCGCGCGGCGATCGCCGCCTCCCTCCTCGATGCCGCCGGCCGCAAGGTGGTCGCCGTCGACGACGCCTTCGACGCCGCGGCGGATGCCGGGCTGCCCCTGGCCTCCGCCTGAGTTCGGCCGATCTCCCGCAAGGAAGGAAGCGTGTGATGTTCCTCTTTCGCCGAAACGGGCCCCGTGTCACGGTCGACGAGGCACACAGCCGTACCAGCGGCGACCGGCCTGACGCCGTCCTGCTGGACGTCCGCGAGAAGCCCGAATGGAACTCGGGCCACGCCCCGGGCGCCATCCACGTACCGCTGACGAACCTGGTCGCCGGCGCCATCCTGCCCGCCGAGGCGCAGGGCCGTCCGCTGGTGGTGATCTGCCGCAGTGGACACCGCTCCCAGCAGGCCGCGAAGCTCCTCACCGACCGCGGAGCGCAGGTGGTGGACGTCGAGGGCGGTATGAACGCGTGGGCCGCCGCCGGGCACCCGGTCGTCGACGAACGCGGGAACAGCGGCCGGATAGCGTGACCGTACTCGTTCTCGCCCTCATCGCCGGGGCCGTCATCGGTCTCGCGCTCGGGGCCCTCGGCGGCGGTGGCAGCGTCCTTGCCGTACCGGCACTGATCTATCTGCTCGGCTTCACCCCGGCCGCCGCCACCACCGCCAGCCTGATCATCGTCACCGCCACCTCCGCCACCGCCCTGTACGCCCACGCCCGCGGCGGGAACGTGGCATGGAAGACAGGGGCGTTGTTCGCTGCGGCGGGCATCGTCCCCGCCTTTCTCGCCGGAGCTGTTGCAGGGCGCCTGCCCGAAGCGGTGCTGACGGCGGCGTTCGCGGTCATCGCCGCGCTGGCGGCTCTGCGTATGTTGCGTCCGTCCGCGTCCGGGCCGCCGGACCGGATCCGTCCCGGCAGGGCGGCTGGCGCCGGTGCCGGACTCGGCGCCGTGACGGGCTTTCTGGGGGTCGGCGGGGGATTCCTCGCCGTGCCCGCCCTGGTGGGCGTCCTGGGACTGGCCATGCGGCGGGCGGTGGGCACCAGCCTGCTCGTCATCACGGTGAACTCCCTCGCCGCGCTCGCCGCTCGCACCGGCACCGGTGGCGGGCTCCACTGGGAGGTCATCGGCCCCTTCACCGGAGCCGCGATCCTCGGAGCCTGGGACGGCAAACGCCTCGCGACGAAGATCTCCGGCACCACTCTTCAGAGAGTTTTCGCCGGCGTACTGCTGGCAGTGGCGGCCTTCATGCTCGTTGACGTGATCGTCTGAACACGAGGGCCGCGACCGGCTCAGACCAGGACCAGGAGAGCTTCTCCAGCCCCACCGCGCATCTCAGGACCGCCCTCAGTCCGGCTCCCGCCAGATCAAGCTCAGCACACTCCGACACACAAGGATGACATCTGCCATGACCACACCCACGGCCCTCGCCACCGACGAGGCGCGCACCCGCCTGCACGAACTGACCATCATCGACGTGCGCACCCCGGGCGAATACGCCGGCGGTCATCTCCCCGGCGCGCTCAACATCCCCCTCGACCAGATCCGGCGCGCGCTGCCCGACATCCGTCACGCCACCGACCGCGGCGACGTCCTGGTCGTCTGCGCCTCGGGCGCCCGCTCCGAGAACGCCTGCAAGATCCTCGCAGAGAACGGCGTCACCACCGCCACCCTGTCAGGAGGCACCGGTGCCTGGGCGGCCGACGGCCACGAGCTCCACCGCCCCCAGGGCGCCTCCCGCGCCACCTGGGGAATGGAGCGACAGGTGAGGCTCACCGCAGGAGTGACCGTGCTGCTCGGCCTGCTGCTCGGCCTCGTCGTCCACCCCGCCTTCCAGCTCATCTCCGCCGGCATCGCGGGCGGTCTGGTCTACTCCGCCCTGACCAACACCTGCGGCATGGCCGCCATGCTCGCCAAGCTCCCCCACAACCGCCCCCGCGCCGCCGACCTCGACAACACACTGGCCGCACTACGCAACCGCTGAACCACACCACAAAGGGGAGGGACCTGGCTCCGGATCCCTCCCCTTTCGTATCCAGGCCATGTGGCCAACAGCTCCGAACCGGGCGGGTGATCCGGCGTCGCGGCACCACAGCTCAGGCCAGAGAAAGGAACAGCTTCTCCAGCCGAGTACGCATCTGCTCCCGGTCACCGGAAGCAGCCATGTCCGCATCGGTCAGGCAGTGCTGCAGCCCCGTGGCGATGATCGCGAAACCGGCCTTGTCCAAAGCCCTGGACGCCGCGGCGAGCTGGGTGACGACGTCCTCGCAGTCCCGCCCCTCCTCGATCATCTTGATCACACCGGCGATCTGACCCTGCGCCCGGCGCAGCCGGTTGACCACCGTCTTCAGTTCCTCAGCCGCCATCGCCAGTTCCACAACCCACACTCCTTCGGTAAGATACCCCCTTGGGTATCTTACCGAAGGAGTAACCTCACCCGGGCAAAGGAAAATCCCCGTCGCTCCACCACCACCGCCCTCAGTGCCGATCAGGCCAACGCCCGCCCGTACGAGCTGACCGTCATCGACGGAGGTGGCACGGCGCGAACGCATTCTGGAAGTCGCTGCCGAGCTGGGCGCCGATGTGGCCTACGAACGAGTGCAGATGCAGGAGGTCGCCAAGGCCGCCGACCTGGCACTCGGCACGCTCTATCGTTACTTCCCCTCCAAGGTGCACTTGTTCGCAGCGCTGTGGAAGACGCATATCGACGGCTTTGTTGAGGACTGCTGGCAATCCCCTGGGAACGATCCGGGCGCCACCGTCGGCGATCGGCTGGTGGCCCTGACCCGGTCCTTGCTGGACCGGCCCCTGCTGTGCTCGGCGATGGTACGGGCCATCGCCGTCGACTATTCCGTCAACCCCGACTACCACTTTCGGTTCGCCGAGGACAGGCTGTGCCGGGCAGTGCTACACACCCTGGGCCGGGACGCCTCTAGGCCGCCTTTAGGGAGACGATTTCCGTGAGGGCGTTTGTGGCGATCAGCGAGGTGACCGGCTCAACGACTGCGCCTCGCCTGACCGTCGCATCGTGTCGCCGGATCCGCAGTAACCAGTCGCGCCCGGGTCCTCGCGCCGACGAGGCATTGCCGTCTCGATCTCATCATCCACAATAACTAAAGCGCGTTAGTAGCGCGCGCAAGCGCCATCCTACGCCCTCACCGCGGTCGGAGGAGACAGCATCCAGCCTGCTGCGGCGCGGCGGGGCGTGATCCGAGATCAGACTGAGCGACGCTCGATCACCCGGGTGACCTCAGGACCGATAGGGACGGGCCGTCCGTCGAGGAGACTGATGATCGCCTCGACGAGATGTCGTGCGGTGTCCCGCATATCTACTGCCACCATCGTCAACGGCGGGGCTGCGAGGCGTGCGGCCGGCGAATCGACCGCGCCGATCACGGCCAGGTCCGACGGCGCGGCTAGTCCTTGCTCGCGTAGACCCGCGAGGACGGCCAAGGCTGCCACATCGTCGTGGGCGCACACGCCGGTGACGGCGGGGGTCATCCCACGCCATGCCTCGACAGCGGCTCCGGCTCCCACCTCGTCGCAGGGAACAGCCAGAGCCACCGGGCCCGGCACACCGTGCTCGGCGCAGGCTCCCTGCAGTGCTTTCAGGCGCATCTCGCTCGCCTCGGCCAGGCGTTCGTCGTGCGGGCGGGCGTAGCCGAGCCGACGGTGCCCCGCCCTGAGCAGTCGCTCGACCTGCAGCCGGGCGATGCTGTTTTCCCGGGCTCCCCAGATCCACTGCGCGACGGGGTCGGACTCGGCGGTGAGAGAGACCACGGCGCGTACGCCATTGCGCCGCATCGCGGCGACGTCATTATCGGGCAGGTCCCATGCGAGGACGGCCACGGGCGTGATGACGGTCCACACATCACCATCGGGCCTGCGGGACCACGGATGGATCACCGCAGTGAGCCCGACGGCCGCGAACTCCGCCGAGAGAAACTCGACCAGTGTGCCCAGGTCGGTCAGCGGCAACTGAGGGGGCTGATAGAGGAGCACGACGTCACTCCGGCCGCGGCTGAGCGTCCGGGCCTCCGCCGAGGGGGCATAGCGCAGCCGGGCCGCCGCTTCGAGGACGCGCTGCCGCGTCGACTCGGAGATCGTCTGCCCCTTGGTGCCGTTGAGCACGAAGCTGACAGTGGCCCTGGAGACTCCGGCCTCCCGGGCGACGTCGGAACTGGTGACCCGGCCCTCCGGCCGAGCAGCGGCCTCGCCCGCCATCCATCGCCCCTTCCGCTCTTGTGGGTGTACCACGCCTGATGTACTGTACCCGCACTCACTAACGCGCGTTAGTGAATGAATAGTCGGTAGGGCGTCCCCGTGGCCACGGGGACTCGTCATGCCGCTCCGACAACCACCCCCTAAGGGCCCTGAGAGGGGCCGGTGCCAATCCACGGCTTACCCCTGAAGGGGCACGATCGGTTCTGCTCCGTGTTCCGGCGGAGCAGAACCCACGCAGCCCGTGCGGGGTTCGAGGTCGTCCGCAGACATGCAGATTCGTTCTGCTCGACGACCGCGCGCCTGATCCCTACGAACTCAGAACCTCAGGAGCTGCTGATCGTGCCCGAACCGTTGATCTTCCCCGAGCGCTTCCTTTGGGGGGCCGCGACAGCCGCACATCAGGTCGAAGGCAACAACGCGAACAGCGACTGGTGGGAATGGGAGACCGACCCAGCGCCCAAGGCGCCCATGGCAGGGCCCTCCGGCATGGCGTGCGACCACTTCAACCGTTACAAGGACGACATCGCGCTGCTCGCGGAACTCGGACTGAACACCTACCGCTTCTCCGTGGAGTGGGCACGAGTCGAGCCCCGCCAGGGAGAATTCGACCGCGAGGCGCTCCAACACTACGCCGACATGGTCGAGACCTGCCTGACCCACGGCGTCACACCGATGATCACGCTGCAGCACTTCACGTTGCCGGCCTGGGTCACCCACGCCGGAGCCTGGACCAATGCCGAACTCCCGGCCTGGTTCACGCGCTACACCAGGCACGTGATGGAACATCTACAGAACCGTGCTCCCTACATCTGCACGATCAACGAGCCCGGCAACATGATCACGCGGGGGTATCTGGGCACCTTCCCGACTCCGCCCTTCGTCCGGAACCTCGACGCGTTCGACGCCGCAGCCTCAGGAGTGATCGCCGCACACCGCAATGCCCGAGAGGTCATCCGTGAACTCGCACCCGGCGTCAAGGTCGGCATGGCCCATGCGCTGCAGGACTGGCACGCCAATCCCGGCGGAGTCCCAGCGATGGAATGGGCTCGGGAACTCCACGAAGACAGGTTCTTCGCCGAGACCGCCGACGACGACTTCATCGGCGTCCAGACCTACACCCGCCTCGACGTCAACGCCCCCCGCATCACCAAACCCCTCAGCGCGGCGCTTCTGCGCAGCCGTCGCCTTACGCAGTCGCTCGCCCTGCCGTACCTGCGCCGCCAAGCGGCAGCCGTGTCTGCGGAAGGAGCACCCGTCGGCGAGGGCCGCCGCACCCAGATGGGATATCTGTGGGCTCCTGAGGCGGTCGAGGCCACGACCCGGCGAGTGGCGGGCCTCTTCCCCGGCAAGGAGATCGTCCTCACCGAGCACGGTGTCGCGACCGACGTCGACAGCGAGCGTATCGACTACATTCGAGCAGGTCTGCGCGTCGTGCACCGGCTGATCGGCGACGGACTGCCCATCACCGGCTACGTCCACTGGTCACTGCTGGACAACTTCGAGTGGTGGGACGGCTACGGCCCCAAGTACGGGCTCGTGGCGGTCGACCGCAGCACTCAGGAGCGGGTCGTCAAACCATCGGCACATTGGTATGGCGACGTGGCCCGGATCAACCGGATGCCAACATGAGCCGCCGCCTGGGACACGGTACGGCTACCTCGGCATGAGCCGTTCGCCCGCTGGGTGGCGTGGCCGAGTCCGCCCTCGAAGCGGCGCCGACAGGCCTTGAGGTCTTCGATACCACATGCACGCAACTGGCCCAGGGCGAGCGTCGCATACGAATATCGGCGGCGCTGAACGACCAGATCGCGCCACGCACGGTCCAGGTCACTGCGCGCGTCAGGCGGGCGACCTAATTTGCATGCGGCTGCGGAGCAGGCGTCTCGATGAACGTCATGGACTGTGGCGAACGCACCTGGCCTGGCTCCACCATCCCCGTACCGCAGGACAACCGCCCGGTCGGCCTTGGATCAGAGCCAACGACGCCAGGTGGCGGTTCGTCGCCGCCGTAGGCCGCACCCACCTCGTGGTTCCGGTGCCCACAGCGCCATCCCATGATCACCATCACAGCAACAAGGAGTTCTCATGTCGTTCCGCTGGGGCATCGCCGGCACTGGTGTCATAGCAAACAGTTTTGCGGACGCGTTGGGCCGGTTGCCTGACGCCCACTTGGTCGCCGTCGGCTCCCGCAGTCGGAAAGGGGCCGACGCGTTCGGCGAGAAGCACGGCATCGCCGCGCGACACCGGCACGCTTCGTACGAAGATCTGGCCGCCGATGACACTGTCGACATTGTCTACGTCGCATCGCCCCACTCCCACCATCACGAGCACACGTTGCTGTTCCTGAACGCGGGGCGTCCAGTGTTGTGCGAGAAGGCGTTCTCGCTGGACGCGGAGCAGGCCGCTGAAATGGTGGCTGTGTCCAGGGAACGGGGCCTGTTCCTGATGGAGGCGATGTGGAGCCGGTTCCTGCCGGCCTATGTCAAAGTCAGAGAACTGCTCGCCGAGGACGTCATCGGTGAAGTCCAGTCCCTGGAGGCCGACTTCGGCTTCCAATTCCCGGCGGACCCCGAACACCGTCTGTTCGATCGCGCGCTGGGTGGCGGTTCCCTGCTCGACCTGGGTGTGTATCCCCTATCGCTGGCCAGCATGGTGCTGGGTACGCCCGACCGGGTCACGGCGTACGGCACACTCGGCTCGACCGGCGTCGACGAGCATGTCGCTGTCCTCTCCGGGTACGACAGTGGGGCGGTCGCGCTGGCCCAGAGTTCCATGCGGGCGAACCTCGGTTGCACAGCCCGTATCACCGGCACCGAAGGTCACATCGAACTGCCGTTCCTGATGCACTGCCCGGACGAACTGACCGTGCAGACGCGGGGCACCACCGAACGCCTGAGTCTGCCCGCCGCCCGCGAGGGCGACGGCGACGACACGGCGGGCGGCGGCCTGCACCGCCAGATCCGGCACGTCCAGGAGCGGCTACGCGCAGGGGAGTTGGAGAGCGAGATCATGCCTCTGGACGAGACCGTGGCGGTGATGCGCACGCTCGACACCGTGCGCGACCAGATCGGCCTGAGCTACACCACTCACTGACGTTCCCGCAACCAGCCAGCCATACGGATGCGTTCGGGGTTACGGCCACTCCGCTGCCGTAACCGCGTCCGAGGGGATCGGTACGGATCTCCGCCGCCTGATGTGGCCCGCA
The DNA here is from genome assembly GCF_001550375.1 of Streptomyces europaeiscabiei. GTDB lineage: Bacteria > Actinomycetota > Actinomycetes > Streptomycetales > Streptomycetaceae > Streptomyces > Streptomyces europaeiscabiei. Next base: position 26,378 of record NZ_LRTR01000512.1, read on the forward strand.
CCCGTGGAGCCGCTTGCGGCGTCGCTACTCAACCGAAGCCGGAGAAGCCGATGGCTCACAGTGCAGAACGGCCCCCAGGCAGGCTCACGCCACGGGCCAGAACCAGATGGCTGGTTGTTTTCGTCATGGCTTTCGATCTCATGCTGACTGGAATCGCGTACTCCGCCTCAGGGGAATCGCCTCAGATCAGGGTGCTGTCGAATCGCGCGGATCTGGTGTCCGGGGGCGACGCCCTCGTCGAGGTGGCCCTGCCTTCCGGGGGAACACCAGAGAATGTGCGCGTGGACGTGGACGGCCGGGATGTGACATCCGCTTTCGCCGTCCGGCCGGACGGCCGCTTCCTGGGCCTGGTCACCGGCCTCCAGGTCGGCGAGAACAGGATGACGGCCCGGACACAGGGGGGCGCGGCAAGCCTTACCATCACCGGCCATCCCATCGGCGGACCGCTGTTCGCCGGGCCACAGGTACAGCCGTGGGTGTGCGCGACCGAGGAGAACGGCCTCGGGAAGCCGCAGGATGTCGCGTGCAATACTCCAGCGAAGTACAAGCTCTTCTACAAGTCCTGGCTGACCGGCCAGTTCACCGCATATGATCCGAAAAGACCGCCCGCAGACCTCGCATACACAACGACGGACCAGGGCAAGCGGGTCGCGTACGTCGTACGCCGGGAACGCGGCGTGATGGACCGTGGCATCTACGACATCGCGGTGTTGTACGACCCGGCCAAGCCGTGGCAACCGTGGGCACCGCAAGGCGGCTTCAACGGAAAACTCCTTGTGCCGTTCGGCGGCGACTGCACGCCGCGGCATTCACAGGACGCACCCATGGAGAACGTTCTCAACGACACGGCTCTGTCCCGCGGGTTCGCCGTCGCGGTGTCCAACCTGAACATGCTGGGGCAGAACTGCAACGACGTGGTCTCCACCGAAGCGCTGGTGATGCTCAAGGAGCACTTCGTCGAGAACTACGGCCCGATCCGCTACACCATCGGGCAAGGCTGCTCCGGCGGTTCCATGCAGCAGCACTGGATCACCTCCAACTACCCCGGTCTGTTGGACGGCATCCTGCCCTCCTGCAGCTTCCCCGACGTCTGGTCCACGCTGCAGGAGGCCGAGGACTGTCACGTACTCGACCACCACTTCGACAGGTCTCCATTGTGGGCGTTGACCACCCACAGAACCGCGGTGACCGGCCACGCGTTCGAGACGGTGTGCCGGACACTCTGGGACAACCCGACAGGCAACGGGCAGTACTCCAAGACCTGGTTGGACCCGGACAACGGGGCCGGCTGCCTCGGCGGATTCCTGGCCGGCCACACCACTCTGGAGCCCAATCGCTCGTGGGTGTACGACGCCGAGGCAAATCCTGCCGGTGAGCGGTGCACTCTTCAGGACTACGCCGTGGCCGTCTGGGGCCGAAGGCCCGCGAGTTCATGGGGGCCGGTCGAACAACGCATCCAACGCGGTTTCGCCAACCGGCCGTACGACAACACCGGTGTCCAGTACGGCCTGAAGGCCGTCGAGTCCGGCACGATCACCGCTGAGCAGTTCGTCGACCTCAACGAGAGCGTCGGCGGGCTCGACATCGACTGGAAGTGGCAGCCGGAGCGTAGTGAAGCCGACCCTGCGGCGCTGGAAGTCGCATACCGCTCCGGTCGGGTGACCTACCCCCGCGAGGCGGCCAAGGTCCCCGTCATCGATCTGCGCTCTCCCGGCAACTGGGAGATCCACAGCGACTTCCACAGTTACGCCATGCGTGCCCGCTTCGACCAGGCCAACGGTGGCCATGACAATCAGATCATCTGGACGGGTGTGCCTCCGGTGCAAACCGACGGCGATGCCCGCGAGAAGGCGTTCCTGCTCATGGACAGATGGCTGACCCGCATCGAAGCCGACACGTCCAACGACCCGATCGAGACCAAGGTGGTGCGCGACAAGCCGGCCGACGCTGTCGACGCGTGCTGGATCGGCAACCGCAAGATCTCCGATATGTCCGTCTGCCGCGCCACCTACCCTTACTTCGGTGTGCCCCGGACTGCGGCCGGGGGCCCGACGGCCAACAACATCCTCAAGTGCCAACTCAAGGAACTCAACCGGGACGACTACACCGTCGACTTCTCCAACGCCCAATGGGGCCGACTGCGGAAGGCCTTCCCCGAGGGGGTGTGCGACTACCGCGAGCCAGGCGTGGCCCAGCAACCCTCTCTGCCGTGGCTGACCTTCTCCGGCGGGCCGGGCGGACAGCCACTGGGCGCTCCGCCGGAGTCCGCCCCTACACCCTGAAAGGCTTCCCCTCATCCGGTGCCCACGGTGTCCCGCATCCCCAGCTAAGCGCTACACCGTGGGCGCCCAGCACCCTGTACGTCTCGATGTCCCACCCGGTGTACTACTCGCCCTCGGAGACGAAGCGGCCACGCGTGTCCTGGATGATCGCCATGAGCCCGCGCTCGGCCGCGGCAACAGATTGAGAGGCCTGGCCATGAAGGAGGTCTGCTTGCCGTTCAGCAGCCGACTCGGCAGCACCGGCCATGGCCCCGTCCCACCCAGACGGTGGACGTCCGCGCGCAGCACCATCCCGTCAAGCAACATCGGCCCGGATCGCAGTAGGCTCCGTAGCCCCGGCAAGCGCCCGGTCGAACTGCCGCCGTCCTCGCCGAGGAAACCATCTGCAACCCGTGGTGGAGACGCGCACCGGCCGACGCCAGCCGCGCCTGCTGGTCATCTGTCTGCACGGCACCGGACTGTGCTACCACAAGCCCACGCCCCTCGGCCCACAGGAGCCCTGCTTCGCCGCCGCCCCGGTACCCCGTGCGGCCAGCAGACGGCGTGCTCGGCACGCAACCGGACCAGGATCTCCGCCTGGCCGGGTCCGAACAGGTCCTGATAGAGGTGCTCGGCCAGCGCGAAGCAGAAGGCGCGGTGATCCCCTATAGAGTCAAGGGTCGGTCTGCCATCATCAAGGGCGATGACGGCCAATCCACCGAGTCCGGGCCGAAGAGGCGACCACTGCGGTGTGGGCCGTGGGAATGCACAGGCTGACGACGAGGGCAGTTGGGTGTGCGGTAGACATGGCAGGGAGCCCGCTTGCCCGCCCAACCGCCCCACCTCGGCCGAACGGCCAGGAAACGAAGCGGTCGCAAGCGTCCTCGGCCGAAAGGCTGATACCCCGCGCGCGTAGGTCGCAGCCTCTGGCGCGTCTCCTGTGCGGGGATCTGCCTTGCATCAGTGAGCTCGAGGTGAGTTTGGCACCTGACCTGCGCCCTAACGTCCCGGGGTGCAGGCATGCACGCCGTGCCAATCCAGGGACACCATCCCTACCGCGTGCCAGTTTCTCAGGCTGTTTCGCTGGGCGTCATCCCAGGAGCTGATGCGACGACATACCTGAGGCTGACGAAACCCTTTCTCGCATCAGCCTCAGGTGGTCGGCAATTCAGCTGATCCGCAGGATCTGTGGGAACCGGACGATAGAGAGGTTCCCAGCGGGATGGACCCGGACTCTCGCGTCCATGGGCCTCTTGTGGCCGTTTGCACGGCCCGTGGCACGTGCCCCTCGCTGTCTCTATCCCGATCGGAGTGCTACCCATGATCACTAGCCCGTCCACCGGCCCCCGCGCCGCCGCCCCTGCCATCGCCGCCCGCGCCACTGAGCTCTCCAAGGTCTACGGACAGGGCGACACCAATGTGGTGGCCCTCGATCAGGTCAGTGTCGGCTTCGGGCAGTCCCAGTTCACCGCGATCATGGGGCCTTCGGGGTCCGGGAAGTCCACGCTGATGCACTGTGTCGCGGGGCTGGACAGCTTCTCCTCCGGCTCGGTCCGCGTCGGTGATGTCGAGCTCGGGTCACTGACGGACAGGCAACTCACCAAACTCCGCCGGGACAAGGTCGGCTTCATCTTCCAGGCGTTCAACCTGCTGCCCACCCTGACCGCGTTGGAGAACATCACGCTCCCGATGGACATCGCGGGCCGGACACCGGACAAGGAGTGGCTGGACAGCGTCATTCGGATGGTCGGTCTGTCGGGCCGGCTCAGCCACCGCCCCGCCCAGCTCTCCGGCGGCCAGCAGCAGCGCGTCGCCGTCGCCCGTGCGCTCGCCTCCAAGCCGGACATCGTCTTTGGGGATGAGCCGACCGGCAACCTGGACTCACGCTCGGGCGGCGAGGTCCTCGGCTTCCTGCGTGACTCGGTACGGGAGCTGGGCCAGACCGTCGTCATGGTCACCCATGATCCGGTCGCCGCTTCCTACGCGGACCGGGTCGTTTTCCTCGCCGACGGCCGGATCGTCGACGAGATGTACGAGCCCACCGCGGACGGGGTCCTCGACCTCATGAAGTCGTTCGAGACCCCGTTCCGTACGAGCTGAGCGGCCCGCAGCAGAGCCGACCAACCGGTACGCACCCCCTCCGTCCTCAGCTCCCCTCACTTCACCGGGATCACACCACCATGTTCCGCACAGCGCTGCGCAACGTCCTCGCGCACAAGGCCAGACTGCTGATGACCGTGCTCGCCGTCATGCTCGGCGTCGCGTTCGTCTCCGGCACTCTGATCTTCACCGACACCTACACGAACTCCTCCAGCAGCCAGAAAGCCAAGAGTTTCGCCCACGTGGACGTCCAGGTCGACCCGGACCCCAACCACTACTCCGATTCCCCCGGCATCAGTCGGAAGACGCTCGAAGAGGTCGCCCGTGTGGACGGGGTCGCCGAAGCCGCCGGGCGGGTCGACGGACTCGCCTACGTCTCCGACAGAGACGGCGGACTCATCGGCGGCGCGTTCAACTCGGGCGCCAACTACGCGCCGGGCAAGAACGGCAAGGACCCGCTCTACGCGTTCACCGAGGGTGGCGGTCCCACAGAGGCCATGCAGATCGCGCTCGACAAGGACAGCGCCGACAAGGGTGGCTACCATGTCGGCGACACCGTGCCTGTCGCTCTGACGGGTCCGGCCAAGAAGTACAAGCTCTCCGGCATCTTCACCACCGAGGACCAGCTGGTGGCAGGAGGCGGCAGCCTGGTGCTGTTCGACACACCGTCCGCACAGCGGCTCTACCTCCAGCCGGGCTTCTTCGAGAACGTCACCGTCACCGCCGCCCCCGGCGTTTCGAGCACCAAGCTCGCCGCCGCCATCGGCAAGGTACTTCCGGACTCCGCGAAGGCCGAGACCGGTCAACAACTCGCCGACGCCGAGGCAAAATTGGCGGAGGGAGACGCCTCGCTGCTCAGTGGGATACTGCTTGCCTTCGCCGGTGTCGCGCTCTTCGTCAGCGTCTTCTTGATCGCCAATACCTTCACCATGCTGGCTGCCCAGCGCACCCGGGAACTCGCTCTGCTGCGTGCGGTCGGCGCCTCCCGCAGGCAGGTCACCCGTTCCGTGCTGATCGAGGCGATGGTGGTCGGCGCGGCCGGTGCGGTCGCTGGGCTCGGGCTCGGTGCCGTCATGGCCGCCATAGCACAGTCAGTGGTCGATTTCGGCGGAGGGAAGCTCCCGGACGGGCCGCTGATCGTCACGTCGACGACTGTCCTGGTCTCAGCATTCGTCGGTGTGCTGGTCACCATGGTGGCCGCCTGGCTGCCGGCCCGTCGCGCAGCGAAGATCCCGCCGGTCGCGGCGATCAGCAGCGCACACCTGCCCTCCACCATCAGGTCCCTGATCCTGCGGAACGTGTTCGGCGGCATCCTCACGCTGCTCGGCGCGGCGGTCGTCGTCGCGGGCGCCGGGACCGGCGGCTCGCGCGGCGCGATGATCGTCGGGTTCGGTGCCTTCCTCGCGGTGATCGGTGTCCTCGTGCTGATCCCGTTGCTGTCCCGGCCGGTGATCGCGCTCGTACGGCCGCTGCTGCGGCGGGGCTTCGGTGTCTCCGGCACGCTCGCGGGCCAGAACGCCGTACGCAACCCGCGCCGTACCGGCGCCACCGCCTCCGCACTGGCCATCGGCCTCACACTGGTCAGTGCTCTGACCGTGCTCGGCGTCACTGTCGGTCAGTCCATGGACAGGATGACCACGGACATCGTCAAGGCCGACTATATGATCACGACCACTGCTGTGGACCTGGACACCTCGGCGGTCGCCGCCGTGCGCAAGCTCCCCGGCGTCAGGGCCGTGTCGCCAGAGCAGCAGTCGTGGATGCAGATCGACGGCATCCAGGAGGATGTAACAGCCATCGCCCCGGCGGAGTTCGACAAGGCACTCGACCTTCCGGTGGTCTCCGGCTCACAGGGCACGCTCGCCAAGGGGCAGATCGCCGTTGCCGAGGACGAAGCGCGATCCCACGGTTGGAAGGTGGGGGACACCCTGCCAGCGGTGTACGGGGACTCCGGCAAGAAGCGCAGGGTGACCGTCGGGGCTATCTTCGAGTCCAACGAGGTCGTCTTCCCTGTCGTCGTCTCCGCGGACGTGATCGAATCGACCCTCGCGGCGTCCCTCTCCAAGATCTACGTCAAGACGGACGGCAGCACGGACAGGAAGGCGCTCGCTGACGCCCTCCCCGGGCGCCCGGGGATCAAGATCGACGACCAGCAGGCCATCCGCAACGAGTTCAGCGGCACATACGATGCTGCGCTCAACGTCTTGTACGCACTGCTCGCGATCTCCCTGGCCATCGCGGTGCTGGGAGTGGTGAACACCCTCGCGATGTCAGTCTTCGAACGACAGCGCGAGGTCGGCATGCTGCGAGCCGTCGGACTCGACCGGCGAGGCGTGACGCGGATGATCCAGCTGGAGGCCGTGGTCATCTCCCTCTTCGGCGCGGTCATCGGCATCGGAGTCGGTTCCTTCCTGGGCTGGGCCGTCTGCGAGATCGTAAAGGCGGACATCCCCGGGTACGCGCTGGTGCTGCCGTGGGGCCGGTTCGCGCTCTTCCTGCTGCTGGCAGCGCTCGTCGGACTCCTGGCCGCCATGTGGCCGGCCCGCAACGCGTCCCGACTGAACATGCTCATGGCCATCAAGACCGACTAGACGGAGGGAATCGCCGTACGGCCGTAGGCACATCGATGTGCCTACGGCCGTACGGTTGTGTGGCGAGCACGGGGCCCCCAGGCCCAACAGGTCAGTCTTCGGTGGGTCCACTGACTCCTCCTGCACACATCCTGCGCAGCCCCCGCCTGACGCAGTCGCTCGCCCTGCCGCCCCTGCACCGCCAGGCGGAAGTCGTCTCACTGGCGGAAGACGCACCCGCACCCGCTGACGGGATCCCGCGATGCACGTAAGCGTATCGACTACATCCGAGCAGGTCTGCGCGTCGTGCACCGGCTGATCGACGACGGACTGCCCGTCACCGGCTACGTCCACTTTCAAGTGCTGGGACGGCTACCGCCCCAAGCACGGGCTCGTGGCGGTCGACCACACCACTCAGGACCGCATCGTCAAGCGCCCGGCCCGTCCATTCGTCGGATTCGCCTTCGCGCACATGCTCGGCTTCAACCTGCTGCCCCGGTTGAAGAACGTGGGCTCGGCCCGGCTGTACCGGCCGGTTGCCGGCGAGGACGAGACGTGGCCGCACCTGGCCCCGGTGCTGTCCAGCAAGACGATCGACTGGGAGCTGATCCGCCAGCAGTACGACCAGATCGTCAAATACACCACCGCGCTCCGCCTGGGCACGGCCGAGGCCGAGCAGGTGCTACGACGCTTCACCTGCGGCGGCCCGAAGCACCCGACCTACCGGGCGATCGAGGAGCTCGGCCGCGCTGTGCGGACAGCGTTCGTCTGCGACTACCTGGCCAGCCCCGAACTACGGCGGGAGATCCACGAGGGCCTGCAAGTGGTGGAGAACTGGAACTCCGCCAACCACGACCTGTTCTACGGCAAGGACGGGGACCTGACCGGCGCCGACCGCGAGAGCCAGGAGATCTCGATGCTCGCCCTGCACCTGCTGCAGGCTGCCCTTGTCCACGTCAACACCCTGCTGCTGCAGAGGTCCTGGCCGAGCCGAAGGGGGTCGAGCGCCTCGGCGATGCCGATCGGCGCGCGTTGTCCCCGCTGTTCTGGACTCACGTCAACCCCTACGGCCGGTTCGAGCTGGACATGAGCAACCGGCTAGATCTCCAGTCGGCTGTAGTCGTCCCGGGCCAGCGAGCGGACGAACCGCAGTCGGCGCCCGCCGGGGAGAGCGCCGCGCAGCGGTAGCGCCAGCGATTCCGGGTCGAAGCCGTCGGCTGCGGCTTCGACCCAGAATCCCGTGGTCACGGCCGGGCGGTGGGGAGAGCCGGGCCGACGCCGGGAACCGCTCGGAGCGGGGACGGCCGCTCATCGATCAGGCGGTGTCGATGAGCCGGCGAAGTCTCTCCCGCCCGTTCGGTCTCGGGCGCGCGCCCGCTGCCTCGGATGTCGGCTTCGCCGGGCCGGCTCGGCGAGGCTGCTGCGGCGTGTCAGCGGGACTCCTGTGCGCTGAGCAGCGTGAGGGCGTTGCGGATGCCCTCTTCGAGGAGTTCGTCGGAGAGTCGCGGGTCAGACAGGGCGCGGGAGAGCTGCAGTGTCCCGACCATCATGGCGTAGACGCTGAGGGTCTTCGTGTGCGCCGAGCGCGGATCGGCGGGCGCCAGGCGGGCGGCGATGCCGTCGATGACGGCGAGCACCCCGTCGGTGTACGCCTGCTTGGTCTCCTGCGGGCAGCGCCCGATCTCATCGAGGAGTGCGGCGGAGGGGCAGCCGTCGTCGGGGCTGTCGCGGTGCTGGGGCGACAGATACCACCGCACGATCTGCTCGAGTCCTGCGATGCCGGGGGCCGCCTGGTCGATGACGTTGGCGTACTGCGTGCGCAGCTGGTCCGCGACCGAGGCGGCCACGAGGTCGTCCTTGGACGCGAAGTGGGCGTAGAAGGCACCGTTGGTCAGTCCGGCGTCCGCCATCAGCGTCGAGATGCCCGAGCCATCGATACCGTCCTGCTTGAACCGGCGGCCGGCGGTCTCGATGATCCGCTGCCTGGTCGCCTGCTTGTGCTCTTTCCCGTAACGAGTCACGCGCTCGCTCCTTCGTGCGCCGGAAGGGTCGCCCGCTTTCCGCCGGCCTCGCCATCATATTGGATTACGAACGCACTCTAATGGTGTGCGGGCGGCGTCTTGGAGCACCGCCACGCCTTCTGCGCGGCCGGCCTGGTTCAGTCGTCGCCGGGCGTCATCGAGATCACGACCTTTCCGGCCGTGGTACGCCCCTGCTCGACGTACGCCATCGCCTCGAGCGTCCGGTCGAAGGGGAACGTCCGGTCGATGACCGGGCGGAGCCGTCCGCTGTCGTACAGGGCGCCGAGTTCACGGAGCTGGGCGCCGCTGGCCTGCATGAAGAAGAACTCATAGCGCACACCCAGGGCCTTGGCCTGCTTGCGCACCTTGCGGCTGAGCGCGTTCATGGCCACGCCCATGAACGAGGGCGCGCCGAGTTGCCTGGCGAACCCGGAGTCCGGCGGGCCGGCGACACCGATGGCCAGGCCGCCCGGCTTCAGCACAGTCAGCGACTTCTCGAGGTTCGCCCCGCCAAGGGAGTCCAGCACCAGGTCGTAGCCGGACAGCACCTGCGAGAAGTCCTCCTTCGTGTAGTCGACGACGGTGTCGGCGCCGAGGCTCCTGACCATCTCCTCGGCGCGGGAGTTCGTGGTCGTGGCCACCGTGGCACCGAAGTGCTTGGCGAGCTGGATGGCCGTCGATCCGAGGCCACCGGCACCGGCGTGGACGAGCACTTTCTGGCCCGGCACCACGTGGGCGCGCTCCACGAGGATCTGCCAGGCGGCCAGGGCCACCAGCGGCACCGCGGCCGCCTCGCGGAGCGTGAGTGACGCCGGCTTGGGCGCGACGTCGTCCTGGTCGACCGCAATGAACTCGGCAAAGCCTCCGACCCGCAGGTCGCGGGGACGTGCGTAGACCTCGTCGCCGACCGTCAAGCCGCGCACGGTCGGCCCGACCTGCGTCACGATCCCGGCGACGTCATGGCCGAGCACGAACGGAAGCTCGTACTTCAGGAGTCGTTTGAACTCCCCGTTGCGGACCATCTTGTCCAGCGGGTTGATGCTGGCAGCGCTCACCTGGACCAGGACGTCGCCGGCCCCGACGGTGGGCTCGGGAACATCAGCGGCGCGCAGGCCGCCCTTGCCGTACTTCTCGACGACGAACGCCTTCATGTCAGCCGTCCCTTCGCGTGATCTTCTCGGTTGTCTTCTCGGCGGACGATGCGCATGTCCGGGCAGCTTCCACCTCAGCGGCCGAGGTGCCGTCGAAGCCACTGGCCCATCTGCTCGATCGCCCGGTCCACCTCGGGCACGCGTCCCGCGCCCAGGATGAACGAGTGCTGGCCCTCCGGCAGCGGGCGGACCTCAGAGACGATCTTGAAGTCGGTCAGTCGGCGGCCGAAATCGGCGCCATCGCCGGCAAGCGTTTCGTGCTCGCCGTAGTGGAGGGCCGTGGGCGGCAGGCCGGTCAGGTCGGCGTTCACGATGCTGATGGCGGGGTCGGTGAAGTCCACGCCGGGGTCCTGCAGCCAAGCCGCTCGGAACAGCTCGAGGATGCCCCGGCTGAGCATCCTGTCGAGTTCCTCGTTCTCGTCCACCTTCGGGTTACTGATGGTGAGGTCGGTCCAGGGCGAGATGCTGACGACCGCGCCGGGGACTGCCTCGCCCTTGGCGAGCAGGCGCAGCGGCAGCGCGATCGCGAGGGTGCCTCCGATGGAGTGGCCGGTGCTGCCGATGTTCCGCGGCGCGTAGCCCTGAGCGAGCAGCCACCGGTAGGCGGTCTCGGCGTCGTCGATCTGCGCCGGGTGGGGATGCTCGGGCGCCAGGCGGAAGCCCACGACGAGTGAGCGGATTCCGGCCGCCTTGGCGATGTGGCCGGCGGCCTTGCGGTCCGATGCGATCGAGGCGGCGACCGATCCGCCGAAATGGAAGTGAAGCAGCGCCTTGTCGGGGTCGGCGCCCTCGGGGATGACCCACAGGGCGGGGACGCCGTCCGCGTCCACGTCGGCGTAGGTGACGCCTTCCGGCTCGGTCGATGCCGAAGCATGTGTGTCGACGATGTCGCGGACGACGGCCAGATCGAGTCCCGGCGTCGACGCCTTCGCACGCACGCTGTCGAGGAACTGCGCGAACTGCTGCGCTTCCGTGCTCATTCCCATGGTGATGCTCCTTGTCAGGTCAGAGCTGAACGCGCCTCTCGCGCGCGCTGCGGGTCGATGGGCCGGGTGCGACGTTTCAGCCGGGCATCCGGTTGAACCTGCGGATCTGCTTGTCGAACATCCCGGCGGGGACGAGGCGTCGCGCGGTGGTGATGCGTGAGGCGAGCGGTCCGGCGGTGTAGCGCAGCTTCGGCTTCGAGGCGGTGGCTGCCGTGACGATCTCCTTGGCGACGACGGCGGGGTCGTCGCCGGTCTTCATCGCCGCGGCGACCACTTCGTCGAAGACACGCCGCCGCTCCGCGTACAGCGGCAGCGGGGTGTCGGGCTGCGCGGCATTGGCATCGAAGGCGGTCCGGGTGTAGCCGGGCTCGACGAGCAGGACGCGGACGCCGTGCTCGCGGACCTCGTGATCCAGGGACTCGGAGTAGCCCTCGACGGCGTGCTTCGCGGCGGCGTAGAGGGCCATGTAGGGCTGCGGGATGACGCCGAGGACGGACGAGACGTTGACGATACGTCCACGGCCCTGGGTGCGCATGTGCGGCAGAACGGCCTTCGCCATGCGGACATGACCGAAGAAGTTGAGGTTGAAGAGGCGCTGGGCCTGGGCGACGGAGCTCTCCTCGGCGGCGCCGGCCGAGCCCAGACCGGCGTTGTTGACCAGGACGTCGATCCGTCCGAACCGTTCGATCACTTCCCGGACCGCGGCGGTGACGGATTCGTCGCTGGTCACGTCGAGGTCGAGGAAGGCCACACCGGCGGGCGGGGTGAGCCCCGAGGTGTTCCGTCCGGTTCCGATCACCTCGAACCCGGCTGTGACGAAGGCCCGAGCGGTTGCGTTACCGATCCCCGATGACGCCCCCGTCACGAGTGCTACCGGCCGTTGTGTCGCCATGACGGACTCCTTACACATTGAATTTCGATCGTATGGCTTACTGTCGTAATGTTATTGCGGGGCGGAGTGGATGGCAAGGCCGCTCCGAAGGCGCCGGCATCTCCGGCCTGCCCGTCTCATCCAGAGCTCTCTCATGAACAGTCCTTTGCGCGAGCAAGATCAATCGCGGGCCGCCGGACCCCCGCCGATCCCGGGTTCGTTCGCAGAACCCGTTCTCACTAAGAAGCAGGACGGGCCTCCTTCTGAGACTTGCATTGTGCGAAGATCCGGGCCCGTGACGGACCCTCGGCTTCCTTCCTCAACCGACCGGTCGGACGCCGACGACGCCGAACAGCACGCCTGTCCGAAGTGCGTCGCCCAGCCCGGTTCCCCGTGCCGCTCGCGCGGCGGCGCGGTCGCCTCCGCCTACCACACCC
>NZ_LRTR01000513.1 GCF_001550375.1 Streptomyces europaeiscabiei
CGCCCCCCCCCCCCCCCCCCGCCGCTTCACGAAGGTGCCCCGGCTGAAGAAGGCGCTGCGGGTGCCGACCCCGGCCGACCGTGGGCCGGGGTCGGCCGTGGCGGCCCGGCACCCCGCCACCGGCGCCGATCGACCCGGACCTGCCGAGTGCGGACATCCACATCGGCTAACGCGCGATGCTCGACGCTCAACTCCCAGCTCGACGCGCTCAGCAAGCACGGCATCCCGAGGGGCAAGATCTTCAGCGAGAAGATCAGCACCCGGGTGCGGGTCCGGCCCCGGTTCGAGAAGGCGCTGCGAACCGCGCGGGAGGTCAAGGCGCACGCCCCGCACTGCCGGGTCATCTTCACCGTGTACGAGATGAAGCGCCTCGGCCGCGACGCCGCCGAACTCACCGCGCTCACCGACCACCTCACCGCCCACGGCCTGGTCCTGGAGATGCTCGCCGGACCCCTGCCCGGCATCTACGACCCCACTGGCCCGGGCAAGCTGCTGTTCGCGTACTTCGCGGCGATGGCGGAGACCGAGCGAGAGAACATCCGCGAGTCCACGTTGGAGGGCCTGGACACCGCGGCCCGCAAGGGCAAGCACGGCGGCCGGCCCCCGGCGATGACCGACGACATGCTGCACACCGTGCTCCGGCGCCGGGCCGGCGGCGAGTCCGTCGGGCAGATCCAGCCCGACCTGTTCATCCCCACCGGCAAGCGCAAGGGACACAAGCCTTCCGTCAGATACTTGAGTCAAGACACTTGGAGAAAGTGCAGGTCAGAGCCGCCATGGACGAAATTTTGGAGCGTTGGGCATCTCGGCAAGCGGCGAAAGCCCCCCAGATCTCGGTTGAAGACCTCCGCGAACTCGCGGACAGTTTGGGTATCGAATTGGGTGACTGAGCTGCTTCGAGGGGCCCTGCCTGGATAGCAGGGTCCCTCGGTGTGTGTGAGAAATCGGCAAGCTGCCCCGCGCCATGGCCTCCCTGCGCAACCTCGCCATCAGCGTCTTCCGCCAGGACAGCCGGACGCCAGACCTACATCGCCGCGCCCAGACAGATCTCGTTCACGCAATGCCCCTGACTGGCGACCACGGCGGGGGTCACGTCCGCTGGAGTGGTGTATTGACGGCCACTCGGTGATCTCCTTTTGAGGCTATGCGGTGAGTTCGGTGGGCAGGTCGGTCTCGTGGGTTTCTGACTCGATCGGGTGGAGGCAGGCTTTGGCCAGCAGGTCGAGTCCCATGTAGCGGCGGGCCTCGGTCCACTCGTCGTTCTGTTCGGCCAGCACGGCGCCGACGAGCCGGATGACGGCGGTGCGGTCGGGGAAGATGCCGACCACGTCGGTGCGGCGGCGGATCTCCTTGTTCAGCCGTTCCTGCGGGTTGTTCGACCAGATCTGCCGCCAGATCTCGCGTGGGAAGGCGGTGAAGGCCAGCAGGTCGTGCTGGGCGGTGTCCAAGTGGGCTGCGGCCTTGGGAAACTTGGCCTCCAGCGCGTCCAGGACGTGCTGCATCTGGGCCTTCACGGCGTCGGTGTCGGGTTGTTCGAAGACGGTCCGCAGCAGCGTGGCCACCCAGGGCTGGGCCGATTTCGGGACCTGGCTGAGCAGGTTGCGGGCGTAATGAGTGCGGCATCGCTGCCAGCTCGCGCCGGGCAGGACCGCGCCGATGGCGTCGATCAGGCCGGCGTGCGCGTCGGAGATGACCAGCTGGACGCCGGACAGGCCGCGGGCGATCAGCGAGCGCAGGAAGGCCAGCCAGCCGGCGCCGTCCTCGGCGGTGGCGACATCGATGCCGAGGATCTCGCGGTGCCCGTCGGCGTTGACGCCGACCGCGATCAAGGCGTGGACGTTGATGATCCGGCCGCCCTCGCGGACCTTCTGGGTCAGCGCGTCCACCCAGACGAACGCGTAAGGGCCCTGATCCAGGGGCCGGTTGCGGAAGCGGCGACCTGCTCGTCCAGGTGCTTCGCCATCGCGCTGACCTGGGACTTCGACAGCTGGGTGACGCCGAGGGACTCGGCGAGCTTCTCGACACGGCGGGTGGACACGCCCAGCAGGTAGGCGGTGGCGACCACCGAGATGAGGGCCTGCTCGGCCCGGCGACGTCGCTCCAGCAGCCAGTGCGGGAAGTAACTCCCGCTCCTGAGCTTGGGGATGGCGAGTTCGACGGTGCCGGCCCTCGTGTCCCACTCGCGCGGGCGATATCCGTTCCGGTGGTTGACTCTCTCTTCGCTGACCTGCCCGTATTCAGCATTGCAGAGGGCATCCGCCTCCGCGGACATGAGCGCGTCAGCGAACGTCTTGACCATCGCGCGCAGCAGATCGGGACTCGCCGCGGCGAGGTTGTCTTCGGCGAGGGCGTGCAGGGGCAGACTGTCGGATGCGGTCATCGTGCTGATCTCCTTCGAGGCTTCGACACCTCGAAGATCAGCCGGTGGCCGTTCATCTATGCGGGCCTCATCCCGACGCCGGAGCAAACCCCCGGATCAGGTCGAACCCGTACACCATCTCCATGGACGCAACCACGGCGGGAGCGAACTGCTAGCACTTCAGATCGCCAATCGCCTCAGCCATTCGGCCAGACTGCGGGTCAAGGTCTGCAGGTTTCTGGCCTTTCGGTCGAGGTGCCCACGCCGAGACAGCGCGAAGATGAGCGCGAACGGAAGCCCCGGACGTAACGGGGGCCAACCAGTGCTTGGGCCGGTATGCTTCTTCCTGAAAGCGCCTTTTAAAACACCTCGCCTGCAGAGAGGACGTGTAGTGAATCTGAAAATTCGCACTCTTGGAGATCTCATGCGAACCTCTGGAGTGACGCCAAAGACTCAATCAAGTTCGCCAAAGCGTCGCGTTCTTACGAGCCTTGCGACTATTCTCGCCGC
Source organism: Streptomyces europaeiscabiei (assembly GCF_001550375.1). GTDB lineage: Bacteria > Actinomycetota > Actinomycetes > Streptomycetales > Streptomycetaceae > Streptomyces > Streptomyces europaeiscabiei. Next base: position 2,870 of record NZ_LRTR01000513.1, read on the forward strand.
GTCGGGCGTTGTGGTCGCAAATCCTTCCGCTGCGTTCGCCAATTCCACCTTCACTGCTGTGGGGTATTGCGACACGAATTACCAGTGTGCGGGAGGTAGTGGCTCGAGTAGCAGATGGTCAGTGAATTTCGATGACGGGCCGACGGTATCGACAATTGACCTCCATGAACTGTACCGCGACCAGAGCGACACCATGTCCTCCTTTCGCATTCTCGGGAGTGTGATGTCGCGCGCCAATCACCCGAATGAAACAGTCACGATTCATCAGCAATTTTATCGAGACAATGGCGGGCAGGTGCCGCTCGGAGAGTACGAAACACGGTTCAGGGCGAGCAGCTCCAACAATGCCCAGCGCTTCAATTTCGATCAAGGCATACCCAATTTGCCGTGGAATGACCAGGTGTCGTCGGTTGCTATATGGATAACGAGAAAGTAGCTGACTGGCCTTAAAGAAGCTCGATCCTTCGTGACGACCTGCCGACTCCGTTGGCAGGTCGTTTCGCTTTCCGTGGCTCTTGGTGGGCAAATCTATAGTCCGGCTGGTGTCTCGGGTGAGCTCCGGATTTCATTGTTTCGAAATTGAACTTAGTCTTTTTGCCACCGAACCGAGTCATGCCGGATTGGCGCGCTCAGAACCACGACACGAGTGAGGGCCGACGGCAAGCCCTGGATCTCAGCACGTGGCCGGGGCCCCAAAAAACGGGGGCTGCGGTCGGCGATTCCTAATGCCGTTCGTCAAGCCGTGGCGCACGCCTGAGGTAGCGGGCAGGAGGTGTCGGAGGTGCGGGGTACAGTCCGTTCATCCGACTGGGGAGGGCTCATGGCGACCAAGTGGAGCTTGACGATCGACTGTGCGTACCCGGGGAAACTGGCCGCGTTCTGGGCGCTGGCGTTGGGCTACGCGGAGAAGCCCGCGCCCGCAGGGTTCGGGAGCTGGGAGGAGTGGTTCTCGCATCATGAGGTTCCGGAGGACGAGTGGGATGACGGGGCGTACCTGTCAGATCCGGATGGCGT
>NZ_LRTR01000514.1 GCF_001550375.1 Streptomyces europaeiscabiei
GACCGTGGTCCGCGAGGACGAGTTGCAGGGCAGGCCGGATCACGTGGTGATGGCAGACCCGGAAGGTAACGAGTTTTGCCTGGTCTGACGGGGTCGGTCAGGCCAATTGGCCGCGCGCAGCGTGTCGCGTCCCTTCCTATGCGGCAGCCCTTGTCGGCGGAGCGGGCTCGTAGCGCCGTCCGTCGCGGAGGAGGGCCCAGAGGACGTTGACGCGGCGGCGTGCGAGGGCAAGGACGGCCTGGGTATGGCGCTTGCCCTCGGCGCGTTTGCGGTCGTAGAACCGCCGGGATGCCTCGGACCGCCGAATGCTGATCAGCGCGGAGGTGTAGAGCACGCGCTGGAGCCGGCGGTTGTAGCGTTGCGGGCGCCGCAGGTTGCCGCTGATCTTGCCGGAGTCGCGCGGGACCGGGGCGACGCCGCCGAAGGCGGCGAGGCGGTCGGGGGTTCCGAAGACGGCCATGTCACCGCCGGTGGCGGCCAGGAACTCGGCACCGAGGATGATGCCGAGGCCGGGCATGCTGGTGATCACCTCGAAGTGTCGGTGATCGCGAAATCGGGCCTCGATGAGCTTTCCGAGCTCGGCGACCTGCTCGTTGAGGGCCATCACCTCCTTCGCCAGGGTGTGCACCATCTGGGCGGTCAGCTTCTCGCCGGGCAGGCTGGTGTGCTGGCGTTCGGCGGCTTCGACCGCGGCCTCGGCGAGCTGGTCGGCTCGGAGGACCTTGCGGTTCCGCAGCCAGGTCTCCAGGCGCTTGGCGCCAAGTCTGCGGATGGCCGCGGGGGTCTGGTAGCCGGTCAGCAGGGTCAGCGGGCCCTTGTTGGTGAGGTCCAGGACCCGTTCCAGGCCGGGGAAGATGCCGGGCAGCTGGGCCCGGAGCCGGTTGACGATGCGGGTGCGGTCGGCGACCAGGTCTATACGGCGACCTGTGAGGATCTTGAGGTCGGTGACGGTCTCGTCGCCGGTGCGTAAGGGGTTCAGGTCGCGGCGGATGCGGACCTGGTCGGCGATGACGGCGGCGTCCTTGGCGTCGGTCTTGCCTTCGCCGCGGTAGCTCTCGGAGGCGCGGTGGATGGCGCGGCCGGAGATGTAGTGGACCTGCTGGTCGTGGTTGAAGAGGACTGTGATGGCCAGGGCGGCTCCGCCGTCGGCCAGGTCGATGCCCCAGGTCACCTCGTCGCCAAGGGCTAGGACGTCGGTGAGGAGTTCTAGGAGTTCGGGCTCGTCATTGGCGACGCGCCGGGACAGCAGCCGGTGGCCGCTCTCGTTGATCGCGACGCAGTGGTGGTGGGTTTTGCCTGCGTCGATGCCGGCCCAGATCGCGGCCATGGTGCCTCCGTGCGGTGGGTGTGCTCGGTGCCTCCCGACGGACGACCTCGCTGTCGATTCCCTACGGAGCGATCATTCGCAATTCCTAATTGGCAGCCGAGTCGTCGTGGGGCGTCGGGTGGCCAATCGCTGGTTGCCCCAAGCGGCAGAACTTTGAAAGCCACGCCCGACGCCCCTGGGTGGAAGAACCATACGAAGGGCTCGCCCTGTCCCGCAGACAACGTAGGGAACTGTTGAGTGCAGCCCGGCAGGCTGGGCTGGAGCCATGGCAGCCAGCCGCCGGTTCGTCGGGGCTGGACTGACCCAGGCACCACAAGTAGTCACCTCCTGCCCTGGGCACTCCACACTCGGCCCAGCGACCTCGGTACCGTCAAGGGGACAAGCCCTGATGGATGGAGCACGATGCCTCGCCGCCCTCTCGAACGCTGGCGCCTCACCCCCAGGGGGGCGCGCTGATGCTGGAAGAAGCCGAAGAGATCGGCCGTCGCGCACGTCGCGCACGGCTCCGCCTTGGCATGACGCAAGCCGACCTCGCTGCCGCCCTGGGCAAAACACAGGGTTGGGTGTCCAAGATGGAACGCGGCCACATCGAACTCGACCGCGTCGGCCTGCTCAACCTGCTCGCCTCGGAACTGCATGTACACCCGAACGACCTGATCGGGCGTCCGTACAACAACACCGCACCGGCCGAGAACCAGTGGCAGGTGTCTGCCGCCGCGATCATGCGCGAGCTGCGCCGCTACGACCTCGCTCCCGTCTTCGACGGAACGCCCCGTACAGCCGGTCAGCTGTGGCAGGAAACCACCCGCCTGCATCGCCTCCGCGACGCTGCCGCGAACGTGGCGATCGTGCAGGTGCTCCCCGACCTGTTCCGTGAGGCGCGCGCCCTGGCCGAAGTCGCCACGGGCCATGAGCAGGAAGAGGCGTATGCCATCTACGCGGTGTGCTGCAAGTTCGCCCACACTGCCGCGCACGCGCTTGGACACCCGGAGCTGGTGGCCATGGCATGCGAACGAGCTGCTTGGTCTGCGCGGCTGTCGGGCGACCCGGTGATGCCTGCCGTCGCCGACTGGATGCGCGTGTGGGACATGTGGGCAACGGCAGACTGGGACGACTCTGTTGCCCTGTCCGACAAGGCGATTCGCAGCGTGCAGCGAGAGTACGACCGCGGTGACCCGCTGGCTGTTCGGGCCTGGGGGACATTGCAACTGCGCGCTGCTGTCTCTGCCGCGCGCGGTGGTCGCAAGGCTGAAGCGAAGGACCGGATCAAGCACGCGCGGAGTGCAGCCAAGCGGATGCAAGAAGCCGCCGGCCCTCCGGTGTACGACCGTCTCACTGGACTTGAAATCTTCCGTGCAGAGGCCCTGAAATCACACTGAGCTACTTGCCCCCTCGCCGTAGCTATACGAGAACAGGGCCGTCGTAGCGTCACAGTCGGCCCGTGGGGCGGCCGACGGCATCGCGTTCCACTTCGGGTGAGTGGTCCAGGATGTGGTGGACGAGAGCCAGCGCAGGGGAGTTGAGAATCCACAGGGCCCCGCTGCGGTGCTGGACACGCACGGCCGGTCGGGCACCCATGCGTCGAGCACCCTGCCGGTCGAGGTGGCCCGCTGTGCGCTCGTGGTAGCCGACGGCGCGCACCCAGGTGCCGGGGGCCGAGCGCAGCGCGGCGGCCAGCCCGTCAGGGTCGCCCGCGTGGACACCGCAGTCGACGGAGGACGCGGCGGCCGCCATCGCGAGGAGATGCAGATGGTGGTCGTGCAGCCCGGGCAGCAGAGCGTCGCCATGACCCTCGACCACCTCTGCCCCTGCGACGGGGGTGATATAACCGACCGCCACGACGGTCGCACCGCGTACGTGGACGTCAACCCTTCGGCCGTCGACCTCGACGTCGCGGAAGACCGTGTCGGCACGGGAGTTCCTCCATGCTCCGCCGGTGCGGATCCCCTCTCTCGGCACGTGCGTCCCCCAGTCCCCAGTCCAGCGCCGGCGTCGCATCGATGGCGTGCCCGGTCAACGCGAGATACGCCGTCCGCCACCGCCCGATCCTGCGTGTGACGCCAACCGTGCCCCCGGCTCCCGGGATCAGGCCCATCTCCAGCTCGGGCAACCGAAAGTACGCGTCGTCTGCCGCCGTCACGCGGGGTGCGAAGGACGGTACTTCGACGCCCGCGCCGACGCGGGCACCGTGCACCTCGAAGCGGATTCGGTCGCCGAGAGCGGCGACATGACGCGCGGCGGAGCGGTGCAGCCTGAGGAGGTGAGCGGTCGCCATGTCCGGCGCCGTGCCGAATTCGTCCAGGTCGCCACCGCTGCAGAACGACGGGCCTGCGCCACTCACCACAACGTGTTCCACGCTTCGATCGAGGAGCGCTAACTCCAGCCCTTCGAGCAGCCCGTCGCGCACGGCGTGGCCGAACGCGTTATGCCGTTTGGGCTTGTTGAGAGTGATCCGTAGCGTGCCGTCGTCCCGGTCGAGGAGCACCGGATCCGCACAGGCCGCCGTGGGGCGCGGCTTGGAGCGCGATCGCCAAGCCGCGAACTCCCTGGCGCCGAGCAGTATCGAGTATGAGAGGGACTCGATGAGCAGTCCTTCGGCGACCGTCGCCTTGGGCGTCGCTCGGAGCGTTTCGTCCAGCGTCAGCGCAGCCTACGGAGCGCCGGCGACCGTGGCACGGACGGCGTCGACATCCGAAGCAGTCCCCGCGCAGTACGGGGCGAGTCCGCCGCCGAGGGTGACCGTGAGCTGCTCGACGACCGGCACCGCTTCGGGTGGGAGCGGCGCGGTGGCAACGCCCACGAGCAGCGGAGCAGGAGCTACGCGAGGCGGGAGCAAGGGGTCGTCCCAGTCCATGCCGTCGAGCGGAACGACATGAAGCGGCGTCACCGGGGCGCCCGCTGCGGTGAGTTCCAGGCGGCCGCTCATCAGGAATTTGCTTGTCATGAAGCCGTTAGTTCTCCCGCATCTGCGCTGTTGGCAGGTGTCCTGCGAACAGCGAAGCGGTTATGTGTCCCACACAGTAAGACCTGTTCCCCTAAGGAGAAAGTGCTCCGCAACGTCCGGGTGCCGGTGGAGAACTGCATCGGTGGGGAGAACAACGGCTGGGCCATGATCACCGGTCAGCTCAACACCGAACGCGTCGCCGTGGTGGCCACGGCGCCCTTCGAGTAGATCCTCGCGAGTGTGCGGGCGTGGGCCGCCGAGACCAAGGCGCCTGATGGCTCGTATGTCCTGGACGACCCTTCGGTGCGCCAGGCGCTCGCCCGGCGCCACGCGCGTATCGTGCGACATCGCGCCGTCGACCCGCCAGGTGCGGCCGTCGAGACGGGCATGGAAGCCGGGCGACGTACTGGCGCACCGATCCAACCCTAGCCGACCGTGACGGCCGGCAGGCTGCGGACGAGGTGGAGGCCCGAATCGGCGCCTGGGTCGCGGAGCGTGAGGCCGATGAGTCGTCGGTCTGCTCCTCGCGGCCGGTGTCCCCGCCGCCGTGTCCATCGACAGTCGGTGGGTGCACGAGCACCCTCACCTCGCAGGACGAGGCGCGTACGAAACGGCCGAACTGCCTTATGCCGGCACGGTTCCGTTGCCGACTCTCCCGTTCCGCCACCGAGGCCGGCCCGCCTGGCTCACTCGGCGCCCGTCGACCCTGGGCGAACACAATCGCGAGGTGCTGATCGGTGAACTGGGGCTGACCGAGGAGGCGTACGCCGGCCTGGTGGAGCAGGGCGTCGTCGGCACCGCTCCCGAGGGGTTCTGATGGCGACCGGAAGCGGACCGCTGGCGGGCGTGCGCGTGGTGGAACTCGCCGCGCAGGGCCCGGCCCGATGCCGCGGCCGCCACGATCCTCGGCGAGCGTCGTCCGTACACGTGCGTGCCGTGGTTCTGGTCGGATCAGGGCAGCCTGCGCATCCGGATCGTCGGACTGCGTGCGAGCGACGACACTGCTGTCACACGCCAATTCGGCGATCGCGACAGATGCCTCGTCGGCTACTACCGGGACGGGCGACTGGCGGCTGTCGAGGCCGTCAACGCGACCGCCGACTTCATGGCCTTGAAGAAGGCGCTGGCCTCCGGAACGGAGATCGCGGCTTCCGATCTCATGGATCCGGACGTATCGCTGAAGACGCTCATCAAGGCGGTGACCGCGAATGCGGTCAGTTCCGGCTGAACAGATCTCCTCCGGACGGGCCGGTCGAGCCCCGAGCGTCGAGCAGCGTGGTGACATACGACTCGACCAAGGGCGTCCAGCGCTGTCGGTCCTCGGAGCTGAGGTCGTCGATCAGCTTCTGGAATACCGTCAGCTGGACTTCGAGCACGCGCGTGAGCAGCGCCGCCCCCTTGCGCGAGATGCGGACCAGTGTGCTGCGGCGGTCGAACCCGTCCACCGCGCGGTCCACCAGCCGCAGTTGGGTGAGCTGGCGCAGGCGCTTGCTCGCCTGCGAAGGGTCGATCGCGAGCCGGGCCGCGACCTCTGCGACGGGGAGAGGGCCGCTGCGTTGGATCACTTGGAGGGCGAACAGCCCGGTCTGCCGTACGGGCGCGTCGATGAGTTCCAGCAGATCGTTGAACCCGCTGGACTGGCCGACCCAGGTGACGATTCCGATGACTGGGCGGAAGAAGGCGCGGGTTCCGGCGTCGTAGTCGTCACCCGCAAGCTCCGTCCAGCGGTCAGCGGCCGCGGACCGGGGGCTGTCGGGCAGCGCCGTCACCAGCCGGTCATACACGAGCGTGAACCATTCGGCGAGCGCCGCGATGCCGTCAGCGGACCACCGGGGTTCCGCCACCAGGTAGTCGCGGCTCCATGCGAGCAGCCACCGGTCGAGCGTCGCCGCGGCCGGCTCCGACAGTTCCAACAGGGTCCGGCGGCGATCCGCAGGATCCGTGCTGCGTACGAGGTGTCCGGCAGCCTCGAGCTGGGCCGCCTGTCGGCTCGTCTGGCCGAGATCGATGCCGAGCTCGCGTGCCACCGTGCTGGTCGGCACCGCGCCACGGCTGCCGAGGAGCTCGATGAAGCGCAGGTCGGAGGGCGACAGTTCGGTTCCGGTCACCGCTCGCAACCCGCGGCTGTGCGCCCGCGTACCGGACATGAAGGCGACCGTGTTGATGAGTCTGAGCGTCGCCCTCTCCAGCGCGAGCTCCTCGGGCACCCGGTCCACGCGGACTCCCCTTCCCCCACCACTCCATGAACGGCAGCCCGTATGCCGAGATACGGGACATCTATCAAGCATTGCACATCCATGCGGGTGGCAGAGAGTCGGCAGCGGTGCCCAGCACTGACGGGACCATTTGGAACCACGAGGTCGACGTACTGATCGGCGGCAGCGGGGCCGGCGGAATGGTCGGGGCCATCACGGCCCAACACCTTCGGGCTCACGTCGCTCGTGGTCGAGAAGGCGGCCGGGATCGGCGGCTCGACCGCGATGTCCGGCGGAGGGATCTGGATCCCCAACAATCCCACCCCGCGCAAGGAGGGGCAGACGGACGATGTCGAGGACGTGCGGCACTATCTGCGGGCTGTCGTCGGCGACCGCGTCGCGGCCGATCGGATCGACGCCTACGTCGACTGCGGGCTCGAGGTGCTCGAGATGCTGCATCGCGTCAGTCGGCACATGGAGTTCTCCTGGTGTCCCGGTTACTCCGACTATCACCCTGAGCTGCCCGGCGGCAGGGCGGCGGGCAGGACCATCCAGCCGCGTCCGATCGACGTCCGCAAACTGGGGGACGAGGAGCGGAAGTTGCTAGCGCTGGACGTCCCCATGCCGCTCGGTCTGTGGTTCACGGGCTACGAAGCGCGTAACCTCATGATGATCCGGCGCGAGTGGAAGGCCCGGCGGATGCTGGGCGTGGCGGCCTGGCGGGTCGTCTCGCGCGCGGCCGCCGCGCCGTGGCTGCTCGTTCTACGCAGCGGCCTGGTGGCGAATGCGGACACGCTGCGCGAACTCGCCGAGAAGATCGCGGTCCCGCCGGACGCCCTGGAGGCCACGGTCGCTCGCTTCAACGGCTTCGCGGCCAAGGGCAGGGACGAGGACTGCGGGCGCGGCGACAGTCCGTACGACAACTATTACGGCGACCACTCACTACCAAACCCCAATCTCGACACGATTGACGGCGGACCCTTCTACGCGATCCGGATCGGAGGCGGGGGATCTGGGCACCAAGGGCGGCGTACTGACGGACGCTCAGGGCCGCGTGCTGCGGCCGGACGGCAGCGTGATCCCTGGTCTGTACGCCACGGGCAACGCATCGGCCGCGGTGATGGGCAACGAGTACGCCGGGGCAGGAGCCACGATTGGTCCCGCCATGGTGTTCAGCTACCTGGCGATGGAGCACGCGGCGAAGAGCGCCGCGGGCTGAGTGCCCTGCCAAGGTACTCCCCGAGGGGCGCACACCTTACTTGGCTGCATACAGTCATCTGTCCGAGCTGTCCTTCAAGTTGGGGCCATTTCGCCCGATTCCTCCATTCTGTAGCGGAGGAAAGCGGGCTCAAAATTACTTGATAAAAGGCATGCACATCTCTTGGCAGTAACCGTGGCGTCACTAGAATTGAAATCAATTCCAGTGGCCGAAGGGTGCTGACAATGACGCTGGCGCTGTCGTCACGACCGGAGGTCGCGGTGCGACCGCCCTCGATGGTCGAGCGAATGACGTTGATCATGGACTGCTTCGAGGGACCGAAGACCCGGCTGCTGTTGGAGGAGGTCTCCCGCCGCACCGGACTTCCGAGGTCGACCGCGCACCGCATCCTCGACCAGCTCGTGCGGCTGCAGTGGGTCGAGCACACCCGCTCTGGCTACCACCTCGGGCGGCGAGTGCGGACCTGGGGGGCGCGGGAGAGCGGGCACTCGGATCTGCGCGCGGCCGCCGCGCCGTGGCTGCACGAGCTCGCCGTCATGACTGACCTCGTCGTACATCTGGGCACCCTCGACGAGACGTATGTCGAGTACCTGGACAAGGTCGGCGGCCGCCGGGCTGCCGCTGTCGCCTCCCGTGTCGGAGGCCGGGCACCCGCGCACTGCACGGCGCTCGGCAAGGCGATGCTCGCCTGGCTGCCGCCGGAAGAGATCGACGAGTTGTACGCCGACGGGGTGCCGGCCGCGACGGGCGCGAGCGTCGACGGCCTTCCCGCACTTCACCGTGAACTCGGCCGTATCCGGCGTGACCGAGGGCTCGCCGTCGAACGGGGGGAGTGCGTCGAGGGGATCGCGTGCGTCGGCGTGGCGATCCGGGGACCTGAGGGTCCGGTCGGCGCTATTTCCCTGGTCGCCGGGCACGCGTCGCCACTGGAGCGCATCGCGCCGCTGGTGTACGACATGGCGCAGCGGATCACTCTGGACCTGTTCGGCGAAAGCGCACTGCGCACGGCACGCGTAGGCACGGCCTGAGCGGCGCCTCTGCGCGTAGATTCCTGGTCCCTGTACAGACCCCGGTCGCCGGTCCCCCTGCCGGCGACCGGGGAGTTCAGCTTGATCTAGCGCGGAACCCCGGGCGTTCACGCCCGGGAGGAAGCGCTTCTCTGGATCGCTCTGACCCGCTCCTGCTGCACGGGTCGGGGCCCGGTTGTCACCGGCTGGCGCAACTTCCGGCACAACCTGCCGACGCTTGCGCGGCAATTCCGCTGTCTCGTCCTGGAGTTCCCTGGCTTCGGTATCAGCGATCCGACCGACAGGCACCCCATGCTGGCCGCGCCGCGGGCCGTGCGAGCGCTGCTCGACGGGCTCGGACTGCAGCAGGCCGACGTTGTCGGCAACTCTATGGGCGGAGTCGTCGCACTTCAGCTTGCGATCGGCAAACCGGAGCTCTTCCGGCGAGCACGCCGTGCTGCGGCGCCGGCTGGAGTTCCTGGAGACTTCCGCGAGCTTCTTCTACGAGGGTGATCGTCCGCTGTCCGCGGAGGAGACCGCCGATCCCTACCGCCGCGGCATGCTGCTCATGGTCCGCAGCATCAGCCAGGCCGAACGCGCCTGGTTGCACCAGGTGCTCGACGGCGGCGAGGGTGATTGAACGCCCCGCCGGATGGCGCAACTTTGCTGACGGCGGGACTGCTGCCTCTTCTTGAGGGTTGAGGGACCACGTGAGGCGCTCCCGGTCACCGGGATCGACCGACACCGAACGGCCCAGGCGATGAAAGGGTGCCCGGCACACCAACTCCCGACTGCCGGGGATCACTTCATCTGGAGCCGCTGTGTCCCGTTTCTCCCGCAGACAGTTCTGTGCGACCGCGGCCGCGGTGACGCTGGCACCCACGGGGACCTTGTGGGCCGGGGCCAAGAGCGCTGCCGCCTCTTCGTCGACCGGGCTGGACAGCGCCTTCGTCCGGCGGTTCGCTCACCCGCCTGCGAATGCCCGGCCGAAGATCCGCTACTGGTGGCCGTGCGGAGAGATCGCGGCGGAAACCATCGACGCGGAGATCGAGGCGATCGCAGGCCGAGGTTTCGGCGCAGTCGAGATCCAGTGCATCGTCACCGCCGACGCTCAGCAGTACGGCTGGGGCAGCGCTGTGCTCACCGAGCGCCTGGAGCAGGCGGTCGCCGCCGGTCACAGGCACGGGGTGCGCATCGATCTCACCGTGGGCCCGGCCTGGCCGCTGGTGGCCCCCGGGCTGTCGCCGGACAGCCCGGAAGCAGCCCAGGAGATCGCCTACGGGCGTGCGGTCCTTGCGGGCGGCGAAGCATACGACGGGCCCGTGCCGGCGGCCCCGCAGCCGCACGCGGGCGTCACCGAGCAAACCCTGATAGCGGTCCAGGCGTTTCGCTGCGCGGGCCCAACCGACGCGAAGCCCGTACTGCTCGAGCGGGCTTCCCGGATCGACCTCACAGGACGGGTGAGCGACGGCACCCTCGCCTGGACCGCCCCAGCGGATGGGCAGTGGCTGCTGTTCGCGTTCTGGCAGCGCGGCACCGGCCAGGCCGCCGTCGTCGGCCAGGCCGCCACGACAGAGGCGGCGTATGTCGTCGACCACTTCAGTGCCGCCGGTACCCGGGCAGTAACCAGCTACTGGGACGAGCGCGTCCTGACGCCCCGCCTGCGCAGTCTGCTGCAGGACAACGGAGGGGATCTCTTCGAAGATTCCCTGGAGTTGGACTCCGCCCAGCACTGGTCCCGGGAACTTCCGGCGCGCTTCAAGAAGCTGCGCGGCTACTCCTTGATCGACAACCTGCCGGTGCTGTTCATCGACCGGATCCACCGGCAGTACACGAGCGTGACACCCGACGACACCCCGGACTTCGCGTTCACCGACGACAGTGGCGCCCGCGTCCGCGACGACTACTATCACACGCTCACGGACCTGTACATCAGTGAGCACGTCGAGCCACTGAAGTCCTGGGCGCACGCCATGGGCCTGAGACTGCGGGCCCAGCCCTACGGCACCACCACCGACGTTCCCACGATCGGCGCGGCCCTCGACATCAACGAGACCGAGTCGCTCGGCGCGGCGCCCGACTACACCGACGAGCCATACCGATGGCTCTCGTCCGGTGCGGTGCACCTGTCCGGGCAGCGCGTCTTCTCGCTCGAAGGCTGCGCGATCTACGGCGAGGCGTACGCGCAGACCTGGCCGCAGATGCTCAAGCACTTCAACGCCGCCTTCGCCCACGGTGTCAACCAGGTCGTCTATCACGGCTTCGCCACCGAGGCGGGCCTGGGAACCACCTGGCCCGGCTTCTCACCGTTCACCCTCCAGGGCGGCAACGGTTTCTCCGAGGCATGGGGGCCGCGCCAGCCCACGTGGAACGACACCGGCAAGATCGTCGACTGGACTGCGCGCACGCAGTTCGCCCTGCGCCAGGGCAGGCCTTCGGTGGACTTGGTCGTCTACCGCCACGCCTACGGGACCGGCATGCGCATCCCGGCCGGGCTGGACGGCTTCACTTACGACTTCGCCGGCCCGGCACAACTCGACGGAACCCGCGTACGTGACCGGCGCCTTGCCCCGGAAGGACCCGCCTATCGTGCGCTGATCCTCGACCGCCAGCCCACGTTGCCCATAGCCACCGCCCGACTGCTGCTGTCGCACGCCCGCAGCGGCCTGCCCGTAGTGATCGTCGGTGCGCCGCCGACCCGCACGCCTGGCGCCCACCGGGCGGCACAGCAGGATGCGGCACTGGCCGAGTTGATGGACCTGTTGCTCAAGCAGGCCTCGGTACGCCACGTCGCCGAACCGAGCGGGTTGCCCGCCGTCTTCGAGGTGCTCGGCATCCGTCCCGCAGCGGACACGCGCGTCGCTCCCGCCGTGCTCGCCCTGCGTCGCACACTGTCGCGAGGCGCGCTGTATCACCTGCACAACTCCTCGGAAAGAGCCGTGTCCGAGGAGGTCGCCCTGGAGGGCCGAGGCACCCCCTACGAACTGGATGCCTGGACGGGCACGGTCACCTCAGTCGCCCAGTACCGAACAGAACGCGGGCGGATCACAGTCCCGGTGCGGCTCGCACCCGGCGAATCCACCATCATCGTTCTCGTACCGGGCAGTGCCCGTCATGTGGTCGCCACCACGGGCGGAGAGGTCGTGACGGCGCCCGGTGGCGGTCTGCTCCTGCGGGGCTCAACGGCTGGTTCGTACACCGTGAAGCTTGACGACGGCTCCGAACGGAGGGTGACCGTTCCTCCCACCGGGGCAGCCCAGGAGCTGAACGTGTGGGAGCTCTCCGTCGAGGACTGGCACCGAGGCCCGGACGGCAAGCTCGAAGTCAGCGAGCACGAGCATCACCTGAACCGCCTTGCACCCTGGTCCGCCATCCCCGGCCTTGAGGACGTCTCCGGGGTCGGCACCTATCGCACCACGGTACGGCTCGTGCGGTTGGACGGGGCCTACCTCGACCTCGGACAGGTCACCGACACCTTCGAGGTGACGGTCAACGGCACGACGCTGCCACCGTCCGACCAGGTCGGCCGGCGGATCGATCTCAGTGGCTACGTGAAGCAAGGAGACAACAGCATCACGGTCCGGGTGGCGACACCGCTGCGCAATCGCCTTCGGGTCACGGAAGGCTTCCCGGGTCAGGCCGAGAAGCCCCGGCAGCAATACGGCCTCATGGGGCCGGTCCGTATCGCGCCGTACCGCCAGGTACCGATCCCGGAATGAGCGGGCGGCGATTCGCGGCCAGGGCAAGCGCACCGTCGAGACCTGGAGGAACCTCATGGAACGACTCAGCAGCAGACGCGTGTTCGTCACCGGAGCCGCTTCGGGCATCGGACGCTCGACGACGTTGAGGCTGCTCGAGGAAGGAGCGGCGGTCGTCGCGACGGACATCGAGGAAGAGGGGCTCAGCGGGACCGCCGGCCTGGCCGCGAAGGCCGGCACCGGCGAGCGGCTCGTCACCGCGGCGCTGGACGTGGCGGACGCGGACGCGGTCGTCGACGTCGTGGGTGAAACGATTGCCACCCTCGGCGGGCTCGACGCGCTCGTGAACATCGCCGGCATGCTGCGCGGAGCGCATACACACCAGTGCTCGCTCGAGCTGTGGAACCGCGTCCTTGCCGTGAACCTCACGGGCACGTTCCTGGTCACCCGGGCCGCGTTGCCCGCGCTGCTGGAGACGGGTAACGGCGTCGTGGTCAACTTCAGCTCCACGTCAGCCCAGTTCGCCCATCCGTTCCTGGCCGCGTACTCCGCCAGCAAGGGCGGGATCCTGTCCTTCACGCACAGCATCGCCCAGGAGTACGCCAAGCAGGGCTTGCGCGCGGTAAACATCTGCCCTGGCGGCATCGTCAGCGCCATGACCGAGAACTTCGCGTCACTGGTGCCGGAGGACACCGACTGGAGCCTCTTCGCGAAGCTCACTCCCGCAGTCCGGGAGCGCTACGGGTCGCCGGAGGTGGTGGCAGCAGTCGTGGCCACGCTCATCTCCGACGACGGCGCCTTCATCTCCGGCACGGAGATCCGTATTGACGGCGGCACCCATCAGTAGTCCGGGGCGGCGGTGCCCCTCGGCGCCCCGGGGAAGTACAGCGAGAACCTCACCACCCCTGACGGGATCCCGCTGGTCGCCATGAAACCGTGCATCGGGGCCGGGTGCTCCGCGATCCTGATGCCGGTGCCGGACAACGTCTCGTCACCATTGAGGCGCCTTCGCGGACGGAGCCGGCCCGTGCCTGCCACGAGTTCGTCCGCCTGCAAGATGGCCACCGGCCGGCCGTCCGGCGAGCGCGGGCAGACCGTGAAGTTGTCGCCGACGGCGATGAACACGTCGTCGTCGAACTGCAGCAGGAGCCCATAGCCGAACCGCTCGCCGTTGCCGTGTTCCGGATAGGCCCTGATCACGAACTCGTACTTGCCGAGGGCGAACGTCTCCTCCTTGGAGGCCGGGACCCGGAAGCCGCGCACGCGCCCTCGCGGCTGTGCGGCAAGGATGTCGTTCTCCAGCGCCGCGAGCTGCGCATAGATACGGCGCAGCTCCACCGTGCGGTCATCGTCGAGGGAGTCGAAGCCGAACGGCGAGACCCCGATGGCACCGTACTGTCCGATGGCGAGGAAGCTGTGCGAGACCCCGTGGCAGTCGGCGCGCATCTCGGGCACGAACAAGGTGGTGTTCGTGTCCGCGTAGCGCTTGAACGGGATGTCGAAGTCGCCGAAGTACACGTCTGGGGCGAGGAACGCGAGCGAGGGAGCGGCCAGCTTCCAGGCAGCGCTGACATGCGGTAGTGGCCCCCCACTGGGGAACACCCCCGGCGCGCTGCCGCCGGCGACGGCGATGTTCGCGGACTCCGATCCGTTCGGCACGCTCGAGTCCAGCCAGGCGTTGGCGAACAGCGGGATGTCGTAGCGGGCCAGGCCTGCGGCGGCGACGTGCTCGATGTAGCAGGCGTAGTGCCAGGCCATGAACAACTCGGCCTTCCGGTCGGAGTCGCCCGTCAGGAGGTCCCACGTCGGGGTGGACGGCTCGTCCGGGGCCTGGACGTACGGGGAGGCTCCGTTGCGCAGTGCTTCCGCAAGGGCTGCCGGAACGGGAGCCGCCCATGCGGCTGCCGCGTCCGCTCCGTAGGAGCGCGGTGCCCCGAGCAGCCCGACCTCGTTCTCGACCTGCACCATGATCACGGTCTTCTCGCGGCCGTCGACGCGTGCGAGGTGCTCCATGAAGGCCGCGAAAGCGGCCGCGTCGGCGTCGCGGTTGTTCGTGGAGAACGGGCTGAGGTTGTCCAGCGGATCGCCGGCCTCGTCGACCTGCAGCGGAAAACGGACCGGATCGAGCTTGACCCAGGCCGGCACGTAGCTCGACGAAGCGTTCTTCCAGCTGCCGAACCAGAGAAGCACCAGCTTGAGCTCGTGGTCGCGCGCACCGGAGAGCATGGCGTCGACCAAGTGAAAGTCGAACTCTCCCTCCGTCGGTTCCACAAGCTCCCAACTGACCGGTGCAAGAACGGTGTTGACCGCTGCGTCCGCACACCGCTTCCACACGGGTTCCAGGTAGTCGGCGTGGGACGAGGTGGAGTTGTGGACCTCGATGCCGCGGATCAGGTACGGCGTACCGCCGACGATCAGCTGGCCCGTGGCCTGGTCTATGCCGTGGTGTTGCAAGGGGCTCCCATCGATGTCTTCCGGTTGAGCGGTGTCTTCGGGCGAGGGCGGCGGACGGCGCCAGGTCGCTGCCGGCGCTCTCAGCCATCGCCGTCCCAGGGGTGCGGCGCGATGCCGGATAGTTGGCCAGGCGAAGGCCCGTGGGGAGCGGTGTCAGGTCCGCTCCCCACGGGCTGCTGGCGGGGCGGCGGTCTCGCGTGTCACGTTCCCGTCGTAGGAGCGGTCCGTGCAGAGTGGGTCAGGTACACCCTCCGTCGCGTGACGTCCACGGTGTCACCGACGACGTCCAGGCGACCGCGCAGGCGAAGGTCACTCGACGACGAGCCGACCGAGATCCACATCGGGCCCGGATCCACGACCCATCTGTCGTCCAGGGACAGGTAGGCCAGCAGCGGGAGTTCCAGAGCGAATCTCACCGTCGCCTGATCCCCTGGCTGCAGTTCGAGGCGATGGAACCCCGCGAGCTGGAGCGCCGGCCTCGACACGCCGGGCGCATCGTCCTCGACGTAGAGCTGCATGAGTTCTACGCCTGGGCGGTCGCCCGTGTTCGTGACGGTCGCGGTGACCTCGACGGTGCGGTCGGGTGCGATCGACGTGCTGCTCAGCTGGAGGTCGGAGTAGACGAATTCGGTATACGTCAGGCCGTGCCCGAACGGGTAGAGCGGTGCCGCGGACTCGTCCACGTATCCGCCGTGCGGATCGCCTTCCCGACGGCGGTATCCGCTGCCGAACCGCTGGCCCGCATGGAGGGGGACCTGACCGCTGGAGCGGGGGATCGTGTACGGCAGGCGGCCCTGCGGCTCGGCCGTGCCGCTGAGGATCTCCGCGACGGCAGGTGTGCCGAACTGCGAGCCGTAGTACCCGAGCAGGATGGCGTCGAGCTCGGGCTCGACGTCACCAAGGGCGAGAGGGCGGCCCGAGAAGATCACGCCGACGGTCGTCTTGCCGAGCGCGGCGATCTCGTGCACGAGCCGACGCTGTACATCCGGCAGCGTCACATCGGCGGTGTCCGCACCCTCACCCTCCGTCCGTTCACCGAAGAACCATCGCGCCACGCCGCCCAGTGCCAGGACCACGACATCCGCATCACGCGCGACGTCGACTGCCGCGCCGATCCCCTCGGCCCCGTCGGTGACTCCGCATCCAGTTGCGACGAGGATTTCGGAGTCGGGTAGCGCGGCTTGGAGGGCGTCCGCCAGGGAGACCGCTTCGTAGCGCGACCTCGCGAACTCGTCCTCGCTCATGGCGAGCAGGTCGCCGATCTCCTCGTGCACGTAGGCGTCGTCGGGGCCGAAGGAGTCGAGGTTTTCGACACCGACCATGGAACTCGTCTTGCCGTTCAGCAGTGCTCGGGTCAGCTCGATGAAGGAGGGGAAGGTGTACGGGGCGAAGGCCGTGCCCACAGCCTCGGCATGAGGTCCGACGACCGCGATGCGCGGGGCGCCGCTGAGTGGGAGCACCCCGTCGTCGTTCTTGAGGAGCGTGACGGACTCGCGCGCAAGACGCAGGGAGAGGTCGCGGCCCTCCTGCGCCACGGACATGATCTCCACCGGGTCGGTTTCCACGTAGGGGTTCTCGAACAGGCCCAGTTGGAACTTGTGCGTCAGTACGCGGAGGACCGACTCGTCGACGGTCGTTTCGGGAATCTCGCCGTCGCGGACGGCCTCGACGAGGTTGTCGCCGTAGCCGAACGGCTCGGGCATTTCCACGTCGATGCCGGCCCGCATGCCGAGCACGCCCGCTTCGCGTGCATCGCGCGCGGCGCGATGATGGGTCACGAGGTTCTCGATCGACAGCCAGTCCGACACGACGGTGCCGTTGAACCCGAGTTGGTCGCGCAACATCTTGCGGAACACCCGAGGGTCGGCGGCAGCGGGCACTCCGTCCCAGTCGGCGAGCGAGTTCATGATCGAGCCCAGTCCCGCGAGCTGGATGGCGGCGGCGAAGGGGCGCGCGTACACCTCCCGCAGCTCGCGCGCTCCCATCGGCACGGTCGCCATGTTGAGACCGGCCTCACTCATTGCGTAGCCGAGGAAGTGCTTGCCGGTGGCGATGACCCCGTCCAGCAGCGACTCGCCTTGAAGATTGCGTACGAAGGACACTCCCAGCGCGCTGACCAGGTATGGATCCTCGCCGTACGTCTCGTGAACTCGGCCCCATCGCGCGTCGCGGGCGATGTCGAGCAGCGGCGACAGGGCGTGGTGCAGGCCCACGGATCGCATCTGCCGACGGGTCAGTGCGGCCATCTCGCCCACCCCGGTGGTGTCCCAGGTGGCCGCGAGGGCGATCGCGGTGGGGAAGGATGTGAAGGTGGGGGCGTTCACACCGTTCAGCGCCTCGATGTGCATGATCGCGGGAATGCCCAGGCGGGTGTTCTCGACCAGGTGGCGCTGTACCGCGTTGTTGAGCCGGGCGAGTTCGGCCGCGTTCGCCGGAAAGCCCCCCATGTGCGGTTCGATGTAGCCGATGCCATTCGCCAGCTTGGCCGCGGCGACGTCCGGGCGGATGCCTTTGGCGTCGAAGAGCATTGTCGGGATCAGCGACGTCAGCTGCGCGACCTTTTCGTGCAGGGTCATGCGACCGAGCAACTCGATGGCGCGGGAACGTGCGTCGGTCATGACGTGATCCTTCTGTGCGAGTGCGGGTTCCACGAACGGGACATCAGATCTCCAGCCCCGATCCCAGGGGGAACAGCGGGTCGGCGGTGTCCGCCAGCGCGTCCGGCGCGGACTCTCGTACGGCCTGCATCGACCGCGGAAGCTCGACGGGAAGTTTGCCCTCCGGAGCGATGCGGCCGGTGAGGGCGGTGAGCAGAGCGTCATCCGAGACACCGAAGGTGACGGTCAGTCCGGCGAGCGCGTCGACGAGCGGCGTGAGGATGGCCGGGCGGTCCAAGGCGACATCCACGATCAGCGGGGCGTAGTGGGCGATCCTACGCAGTCGGTGTACGAGGCCGGGGGGCAGGTCAAGAGACCCCTGGTGGAAATACGACTCCAGGAACAGGTCGTCCCGCGGCTCGAACGGTGCGTCGATGCGCACGATGGCCAGTTCTGCCTCCTGCGGCGTCGTCACGGGGGTGAACTCCCGGCCGAGGACCTCCGGATCGATCCCCTCCGCGTACAAGCGCGCGCCCACGGCGAGCGGAAGCACTGGCCTTCCTTCGACCACGGAGTTCTTCAGGACGGTGACGGAACGGGACTGTGTCTCCAGGGCGACCCGCCGGGTCTCGGCGTTGCCCACAACGGCCACGGCGGCATCTTCGTCGATGAAAGGGTTGTCGAACAGACCGAGCCGGAACTTGATCAGCAGGACGCGGCGCGCCGACTCGTCGATCCTGCTCTCCGGGACGACGCCATCCCGTACGAGCTCAAGCAGGAGATCCGTGCACTGTTCACCGCCGAACTGGTCCGCGCCGGCATTGAGGATCTTGACCATGCGCTCGCGGGCGTCGAGCTCTTCAACCCCCCACGCGCGTGCGGGCAGGACCTGGTCCCCGACGTGGTTGTCGTTCACCAGCTCCCAGTCCGTGACGATCAGCCCGTCGAAGCCCAGCCGCTCGCGCAGCAGCCCGGTGAGGATCTGCTTGTTGTACCCGAACCCGACCTCCTCGATCGGTTCGCCGTCGATCTCAAGACCGACCGGCATGCCGTAGTAGGGCATGACCGCGGCGGTGCCGTGCTCGACGGCGGTGACGAACGGACGGAGGTGCTCCTCGAACGCACCACCCGGGTAGACCTGCTCGCGACCGTACGGGAAGTGCGCATCCTCGCCGTCCAGCTGCGCGCCGCCGCCGGGGAAGTGCTTGGTGACGCAGGCGATGCTCGTTGAGTCGAGCGCCGCGCCCTGGAAACCTTCGAGGTACGCGCGCGTGTAGGCGACCACGAGATCGGTGTCGGCGCCGAACGTCTGGAGTTGGCGTGCCCAGCGGGGTTCGCTGGCGAGGTCGACCTGAGGATGCAGTGCCATGCGGATGCCGACGGCGCGGTACTCCTCGCGCACCCGGCGCGCGAACTCGCGCACGGTGTCCGGGTCGCGCAGTGCCGCAAGGCCGAGGGCGTCGGGCCACTGCGAGAACGGACCTGCAGTGAAGGAAGCCCCGATGTTCTCCAGGAATCCGTGTCGAGGGTCGCTGGAAATCGTGACCGGGATGCCGTGCGGGGTCTTCTCTGCGAGCCGCTGGATCGCGTTGTGCCACCGTGCGGCTGCCCGAGGGTCTTCGATTCGGTGCGTGTTGAAGTGGCTGATCCCCCTGCCCAGGATCACCTCGCTGGTGGGTGACTTGCTGATCGCACCGGGCTCTTCGAGGACGGTGCCTCCCGGGCCCATCTCGATGACTGTGTGGAAGAGCAGACCGACTTTCTCTTCGAGCGAGAGCCGGGTCAACAGATCTTCCGTGCGTTCCTCGGCGCTGAGCCGCGGGTTCTCGTAGGGCTCCATGCGCCCGTTGCCGTTGAGATCGCGGAAGGTGGTACTGCCCGATGCAGTCGTCGCAGGCATGAGTGGTGGGAGTTCCTCTCGATTTCGTTCCCGGGGCCTGGGTGCAGGCCCCCTCGGGGCGGTCGGGGCCGTGCACCGTGTCAGTGCACCGGCACATGTCCCGGTCCGGCAGTGCGGTGCGGGCGGGTCACCCCTTGACGGCTCCCTGCATGACGCCTGCGACCAACTGCCTGCCGAGTACGGCGAACAGCACGAGAAGCGGCACCACGGACACGAGAACGCCGGTCATGATGAGGGGGATGTCCTTGAAGAACCCGGCCTGCAGCAGTTGCAGCGCGACGGGGAGTGTCGGATTGGTCGTGCCGAGCACGATCGACGGCCAGAAGTACTGGGTCCACGCCCCGATGAAGGTGAACAGGCCCAGCATGGCGGCCGCGGGCCTGGCGGCCGGCAGCACGATGGAGCGGAAGATCCGGAACGTTGATGCCCCGTCGATGCGGGCTGCCTCGATGAGCTCATAGGGCAGCGCCGACTGGAGGTACTGCGTCATCCAGAACACGCCGAAGGCGGAGGCGATACCGGGGATGATGACCGCCCAGAGGCTTCCCGTCAGGCCCATCTCGCGCATGACGATGAACAACGGCACGACCCCGAGCTGAGTGGGTACCGCCATGGTGCCCACCACGAATGTGAGGAGGCCGGCACGTCCCTTGAACCGGAGCTTCGAGAAGGCGAAGCCGGCCAACGTGGACACCAACACGACGGCGAGGGCCGTTGTCACCGAGACGAAGACCGAGTTCCAGACCGCGCGCGGCAGGTCGATGTCCGACTCGAAGACCCGCGTGAGATTGTCGGCCAGCTGCCCGCCCGGGATCGGCGAGGGGATCGGGTTCTGCGCGACCTCTGCCGACGTCGAGGACGCGAGCAGGAGCGCGTAGTAGAGCGGGAAGATCGAAATGAGCGCGACCAGAGTGAGGATGACGTAGGTCGTCTTTCCCGGTCGGCGCACAGCGCCGTCGTTCCGTCCACGCCGACGGCGCGCCGCACGGGCGGCTCCACGACCGGACGTCTGCTCGATGTACGGGATGGAAGGAGGGGTCACGTGCTGCTCCCGGGCGTGGCACCGGACGGTGCGGAGGAGTCGGGCGTACGAGCTGCTGCGCTCGGTGCGCTGCGTCGGGCGGCACGGCGCGTCTGCCGGGAGCCGGCCGTGGCGTCGTCTCCGGAAGCGATGCGGCGCGACAGCCAGTTGCTGACCAGAGCGAATGCGATGATCAGCAGGAAGAGCAGCCACGCGACGGCCGCTGCACGGCCCAGTCGCTGCTGGTTCCAGCCGAGTTCGTACAGGTACAGAGTGATCGTCTTCCACTGCCCTGAACTGCCGCCGAGCCCTTGCGTGTCGTACAGACGCGGCTCGTCAAAGATCTGCAGCCCGCCGATCGTGGACGTGATCACGACGAAGATGAGCGTCGGACGCACGGACGGCACCGTGACGGAGAAGAACTGTCGAATCCGCCCCGCGCCGTCGAGGATCGCCGCCTCGTACAGGTCACGGGAGATCGCCTGCATCGCCGCAAGCAGCACGAGGGTGTTGAAGCCGGTCCACCGGAAGTTGACCATGTTTGCGATGACGATGTGCGCCGGAAGGCTGTCCCGGTGCCATCCGATCGGATCCATGCCCAGCTGCTCGAGAAGCGCGTTCACCAGACCGGACTGGTCCGCGAACATGCGCGAGAAGATCAGCGTCACGGCGACCGGAGCGATCACGTACGGCAGCAGTACCCCCATCCGCCAGAAGGTGCGCGCACGAATGTTCGCGTGCAGGAGGCTGGCAAGTACGAGGGCGATCAGAATCTGGGGGACCGTCGAGAGCAGGAAGATGCTGACGGTGTTGCCCATCGCATCCCAGAAGACCGGCTGGTCGAGGATAAAGGTGAAGTTGTCGAGCCCGACGAATTCGCTCTGCCCACCGATGAGGTCCCAGTCGTGCAGCGAGACGTAGGCGGTGTACAGCAGCGGGAACAGGCCGACGATCCCGAACAGGATGAAGAACGGGGAGATATAGGCGTACGGCGACGCCTTCATGTCCCAGCGGCCCAGACGCTGATGCCAGGGCGAGGGCGTGTGTGGAGGTGAGGCATCACCACGGGGTGACGCGCTCCCTGCCGGACGGACCATGCGCTCTTCCTCCGATGGTGAATCGGGGGCGCCGTCCGCGGAGGGCGCCCCCGAGCGCGCGGACGAACCGATCACTTCAGCGAGTCCAGTCCCTCGACGAACATGTCCCATGACTCCTTGGCGGAGTGGGTCTTGTCGACCGAGACACGGTTGACCGCGTCGTTGAATGCCGCTGTGATCGCGAAGTAGTTGTCACCCTTGTACGGGACCACGCTGATGTTCGACGCGCGCTCGGCGAGGACCTTTCCTACGGGCGCATCGTTGAAGAAGGGTTCGGTCACCTTCTGCATCTCAGGGCTCTTCTGGGCCTCGACCTGGCTGGGGAAGTTGCCCGACGCCTTGAACGCCTTCATCTGCTGCTCCGGGGCGGTGAGCCACTCCGCCAGCGCCTGCGCCTCCTCGGGGTGCTTGGACTGCTTCGGCACGCTGAGGTACGAACCGCCGCTGTTGACACCGCCGTTGGGGAAGACGTCGGCGATATCCCAGCCCTTGACCCCGGCCGAATTGCCCTTGATGACGCCGAGCATCCACGAAGGCGCGAGCATCACCGCGAACTTGTCCTTCTGGAATGCGCTGACCCAGTCCTCACTGAACCGCGCGAGGTCTGCGGACAGGCCCTCATGCGACATCACGGTGTCGTAGATGTTCCGGAGGTCCTTGTTCTCGCCGGCGATGATCTCGCCGTTCTTGGGGTCCTCCCAGAGCACCTCGTACTGGTCGGTCCAGCCGGTCGCCACCGAGGCCGACGCATCGTAGAACGCCGGACCTGTCTTGGCGGCCTTGAACTTCTCGCCGACGGCGAAGAAGTCGTCCCATGTCGCGTTGTCGCCACCGAAGAGCTTGGCGACCTCCTCGCGGTCGTTCGGCAGACCGGCCTCCTTGAACAGGTCGGCGCGGTAGGCGATCGTCTGCGGTCCCAGGTCCGTCGCGTATCCGAGCAGCTTGCCGTCGTCCGTGGTGGCGATCTTCGTTGTCCAGTCCAGCCAGCGGCCCTCGACCTTCGGTGAGGAGAGATCCACGAAGTTGTCCGGGTACTTGAGGATCTGCGGCATCCAGCTGTTGTCGACACCGATGACATCGGCGAGACCCGAGCCCGCGCCGAGCGCGGTCTGGAACTGCTCCTTGGCCTCATCACTCGTGGCGAAGCGGTTGTGCTTGATCGTGATGTCGGGGTGGAGCTTCTGGTACTCCTTCAGCAGGCCGCTGTAACCCCACTCGCTGAACGTCGAGACGTTGAGGGTGATCTTGCCGCCGGCATCGCCCTCGTCGCTGGATCCGCACCCGGCGGTGACGGCGGTCAATGCGACCGCTGCAAGCACAGCGAGGGACCTTCGAATGGATCGCATCTGTACTCCTTATTTCCAGGCGGTGTGCCGCGATGTTGCGGCGGCAAGGAGCCGCCCCCCCCCGGCCGCACCACGCTCCTGAGACGTGCGCGAACCCCGTCACCCGAACGTCGTGTATGCCGCTGCGTCCCCGGCTGAGATGTCGTCTCGGAGTGGCGGTGGCCGTCAGTATCACGTAACACAGTTCACCTGACAAGTTTTCGTGGAGTTTTCATCGTCACGCCCACACCCAGGTCAAACGGGCCGCCGCGTCGCTGTATGTTGAAGGCATGGCGGAAAGCACCGGGCCTCGGGGGCCCTATCGCAAGGGGCTCCAGCGCCGCCGGGAGATCGTCGCCGCTGCAGCCGAGCTCTTTGCTGAATCCGGATACGCACACTCGTCGATGCGTGAGCTCGCCAGGCGGATGCGCCTGACACAGACAGGGCTTCTCCACCACTTCGCCGACAAGGAAGAACTCCTGGTCGAAGTGCTCAACTTGCGCGATTCGTCCGTTGCCGACTACCTGTCGGAGCAGCACGCCACCGATGTCGCTACGCGGTCCCGCGAGGTCGCGCGTCACTCCGCGGAGCACGAGGGACTGACGTCCCTGTACATCATCCTCTCGGCCGAGGCGATTGATCGCGATCATCCGGCGCACCCGTACTTCGTCGAGCACTACCAGGCAGCCCAGACACTCACGCTCGACCCCGGCCCTGAGGCGCCCGAAGGTGCCCCGATGGGGATCAGCCCGGAGATGATCGCCACGCTGGGGACCGCCCTGCAGGACGGGCTCCAGATCCAGCGGCGATACCGGGACGACCTGGATGTCGTCGAGGCCATCGACGCCTTCTGGCGGCTCGTGGCTGCTGCTCGGGCGCACTGGGTGCAGCAGGCGGCTTCGGACGACTCCAACCGCCGCGACGACGACTCCGACTGAGCGTCGTTCACGGTCCGCCGGGTTGATGAAGACCTCCGGCTCCGCTCGCGCGCGAAGCCGGAGGCGCAAGCGGCCGTCAGGCGGCGGTCTCAGCGGTGCTCATGACTCGCATCCGTTGTCGGACTGTGGATGTTGCGTCACATGCGTGCCGCAATGAACTCCGCGGCGGAGTCGTTGTGTTGCGGTTGGGAGTAGGCGCCGTGGGCGGCGGAGTCCGTCCCGCCGCCACAGATCGGGTCGCCGGTCGCGCAGTCGTCGAGCGTGCGTGCCTGGTAGGTGCCGGTCACCTGACGGTAGGTCGGGAACCCGCGGATGGGGTTGCCGAAGAGCACAACTGCCTTGACCTTCGGCTCTGTGGCGCCGGGTATGACGGCCACGGTGGCCGCACCCGTGAGGGCTCCTTGGCTGCAGACTCCGACATTGGAGAACCGGTCAGGCGGACGCTCGGGCCACGATGTCCGGTGTCCACACCGGAGGTTCGTCCGAGCTGGGGGGCGCGACTCCGCCGGCGTCGAGCCGCTGCAGAACCCACCCGGCCAGCATGGCCCCAAAGGGCTTGTTGGAGCCGCGGATCGTAGTCAGCGGTGGGCAGGCGTACCGGGCGGCCGCGATGTCGTCCGCGCCGATCACGGCCGGCTCGGAGGGAACTTCCACGCCCAGAACCCACGCGGCGTTCAAGATCGCCAGGGCGACGTCGTCGTTGAACGCGGCGATCGCGGTGACGGGCGCTTGTGCCGGCCAACTGCGCAGTATCGGCGTGAAGTCCCCGTCGTCGGGCATGCGACGCGAGGGCACCATAGGCAGGCCGAGCCGGCGCGCTGTTTCGTCGGCGCCCGCGTGGCGCCGGTCGGACATCGGTCCGAGCCGGGGATCGGCGGGGTGGACGTAGCCGATGCGGACGGTGCCGCGCCAGGCCAAGTGGGTCGCCTGGGCCGCGCCGACGACGCGGCCCGCGTCGTCACGGGGAGGCGGCGGGTCGTCGGGTCCTGGCAGTACCACCCGGGCGCCGCGTGCCTGAAATGCGACGACTTGCCTTGCGTCGAAGGGGGTCAGTCCCGGTACCGCGACCGGGGCGGCCAGCGATAGAGCCGGCTGGCGGCCCGGGCTGGCCGTATGGGTCACCAGCATCAATCCTTGCGAGGCCAATCCCCGATCGAGCTCGGCGACGATCGAGCTGGGCGGAAAGTCCGGCAGGCGCAGCAGCACAGTGCTGCCGCGTCCTCGCGACAGTGCCTGCGTGGGCCCGTTCGGGGTGTAACCCAACCGCTCGGCAGCCGCCAGAACCTTCTGTCGCGTCGCTTCCGGGATGGTCTGTTTCGGCACGTAGTTGAGTACGAAGCTCACCGTTGACCGCGACACGCCTGACTCCCGCGCGACATCCGCGCTCGTCACCCGCGACGCACCACCGAGACCCTCCAAGCGCCGGCTGCCGGAGCCGTCCAGCCGCAACCCGACGGCCACCTTACGCCCGACCTGGGGCGCTCTGCCTGACGGCACCAGCCCAGGGACCGCACCGACACCGGCCATGGTCGGTCAGGACCTGTGGCGTTCAGGCAGCCCTGCGCTGGTCAGCGTTGGCAAGCGCCTCGTCGGCTGCCGTCGTTGCCGTACGCACCCGCAACTGCCGTGACGGCGAAACGGCTTGGTCCGAAGTGCGCCGATTGGTCGATCCCTGCAGAAGCACGCCCATCGTGAGTCGATCGCCGTCTTCCCCTCAGGTCAACGTGGATGTTCGGCAGCGGAAGTCATCGCGAATGTGAAGTCGCAGTTCGCCTTGACGCAACCCTGTGCCGATAACAGTTCAGGTGATAGGTTTTGGCGCCACGTCACCAGAGAGGCTGATCCATGTATCGCGACTCCATCGACCGCGGGCACTTGGCGTTCCCGCCCGACTTCATCCTCGGCGCCGCGACCGCCGCGTACCAGATCGAGGGTGGCGCGAGGGAGGGCGGTCGAGGCTCGTCCATCTGGGACACGTTCAGCCACGCCCCGGGGAAGACTGCTGAGGGGGCGACCGGGGACGTCGCCGCGGACCACTATCACCGCGTCGAGGTCGATCTCGACCTGATGGCCTCGCTCCACCTCGACGCCTACCGGTTCTCCATCTCCTGGCCGCGCGTGATGCCCACGGGCGAGGGCGAAGCGAATCCGGAGGGTCTGGAGTTCTACTCGCGCCTCGTCGACGGACTGCTCGCACGCGGCATCAAGCCGATCGTGACGCTCAACCACTGGGACCTCCCGCAGGCATTGGAGGATCGCTACGGCGGCTGGCGAGGGCGGGAAACCGCATTCGCCTTCGAGAAGTACGCGGAGATCGTGGGGGCGGCCCTCGGGGACCGGGTCGCCGTCTGGTCAACCCACAACGAGCCGTGGAACAACTCCTTCGCCGGGTACGGCAATGGCGTGTTCGCGCCTGGCGGTAAGAGCCATGCAGATGCGCTCAAGGCTGCGCACCACCTCAACCTTTCCCACGGACTCGCGGTGGCAGCACTGCGGCGCACCGTGACCAATGCCGAAGCACAGATTTCCGTGGTGCTCAACATCTTCCGCATCGAAGCCGAGACCCCCGAGGACGCCGAAGCCGCGCGTCGGTTCGACGCTGTGGCCAACCGCGTGTTCACAGGGCCCATGCTCCGCGGGAACTATCCGGCCGATCTGCTGCAAGACACCCGGGCTTTCACCGACTGGAGCTTCGTTCTGCCGGGCGACTTGGAGATCTGCCACCAGCCCATCGACCTGCTCGGCGTCAACTACTACGAGGTCATGCACGTACGTCTGAATCAGGACTTCGACCCCAGCGCCGAAAGCTCCGGCGGCACGCCCTTCCCGGGCTCGGAGCGCATCGAGTTCGTCCGCCGCGACGAGCTGGCGCGAACGGTGATGGACTGGGGGATCGAACCACGAGGCCTCGAGGATCATCTGGTCGCCCTTTCCAAGGAGTTCCCCGAACTGCCGATCATGGTGATGGAGAACGGCGCGGCCTTCGAGGACGTGGTCGACGACTCGGGTGGCCGGCGCGTGGTCGTCGACCGCGACCGAACACAGTTCCTCATCGATCACGTCACGGCGGCTCATCGTGCTCGCGAGAGGGGCGCCCGCGTTGTCGGGTACCTCGTGTGGTCGCTGCTCGACAACTTCGAATGGGTCATGGGATACGGCCCGCGGTTCGGCATCATCCGGGTCGACTACGACACCCACGAGCGCATTCCGAAACTGAGCGCGCACTGGTTCGCGGAATTGTGTGCCACGAAGGTCGTCCCGGCCCTCGCCGGCCGCTGAGCGACCACCCTCAATTTCCGCATTCTGCACACCCGCAGAGGCGGTCTCGGGCCGAGCCGCGTTCGTGGGCCGCCGGGAGACAGCGTACGGTCCACGTCGTCCGGATACCGCAGCGTGCCCTCGGACCATCCTTCAACAGGAAAGCGAGACACCATTCAATGAGAATGCACCGCATCGGCGCGGCGCTCGCAACTGTCACCATAGGGCTCTTGACCGTGGCCCTCCCCACCACCGGCGCCTCAGCTGATTCAGACGCGACCCTCCGCGAACTGGCAGCGAAGGAGGGAATCCTCATCGGCTCGGGGGCGACCAACCCCACCTATCTCGACGAACCGAAGTTCGGCGAGGTGCTGGCGGAACAGTTCAACAGCTTGTCTCCCGAGAACGAGCTGAAGTGGAAATTCGTCCAGCCCACGGAGGGCGACTTCGAGTTCGGGGGCCTCGACCGGCTCGTCGACTTCGTTGAAGACAACGACATGGTAGTCAAGGGACACGGGCTCATCTCCCAGTGCTGCAACCCGGAATACGTGACCGACGTCACCGACCCGGACGAGTTGCGCGCGGTCATGAAGACTCACTTCAACACGATCATGGACCGCTACGCCGGAAAGATGGACCGGTGGGACGTGATGACCGAGCCGTTCTCCACCTTCGGCGGCACCGGCCTCGCGCCGAACCACTTCTACGAGGTGCTCGGCGAGGACTACATCGCGGAAGCGTTCCGGATCGCGCACGCCGCTGACCCCGAGGCGAAGCTGTTCATCAACGAGGCGTTGGTGGAGTTCTACCCGGCGAAGCGCCAGGAGCTCTACGACCTAGTGGCCGGCATGGTCGCCGACGGTGTGCCCATCGACGGGGTGGGCTTCGAGATGCACGAGACACAGGCGGGTCCCGAGCCCGGAGTCATCACAGAGATGACGAAGTCCTACCAGAAGCTCGGACTCGAAGTCGCGATCACCGAACTCGACGTGCACACCTACGACGTGGATCAGCAGACGCAGATCTACGGGGACGTCATGGCCGAGGCGCTGGCGGCCGGAATCCGGGACATCAGCTTCTGGGGCTTCACCGACAAGCACGCCTACACGTGGCTGCCGGGCGCGAAGCCCCTCATGTTCGACGAGGAGTACAACCCCAAGCCCGCGTACTACGCCACGCGCGACGCTCTGCGGAACTTCGTCTCCGCTTCCTCGGCTGCTGGCGCCGGCACCCTGTCGAACACCAGCGGGTGGACCCACGGCCTCCATGACGGCAACTACAGCGTGAAGATGAACCTTTGGCACGGCACGCCAGGCAGCTTCTTCCGTCTTTACGAGAACGACAAGCTCGTCGCCGCGCGGGTGCCCACGACAGTCAGCGGCACCTCGCAGTCAGTCGTGACCGAATTCAAGGACAGGCCCAATGGCACCTACGCGTACCGGGCCGAACTGATCAACTCGAAGGGCACCACGTCCACGAACACCACGACTGTCACGGTCACGGATGCCGCCCCGGGCAAGCCCGTGGTCAGCCACGACAACTGGGACAAGGACGGCACCTTCACCGCCACCGCGAACCTGTGGTGGGGCACCAACGCCACCTCGTACACCTTCTACCTCGACGGGGCAGTCGTCGGTGAGGGCCAGCTGGCCGCCGATTCGCCGAACGCACAGTCGCCTCAGGTAGCTCTGTCCGGGGTTCCGAAGGGCAAGCACAGCCTGAAGGTCGTCCTTACCAACGCGAGGGGATCGACCGAATCGGATCCCGTGGACGTGACGGTCGCCTGACGTCAAGTAGTTTCTCGTCTACGGTCAAACGGGGGATAGACGCCCGGCGCGCTCACGACAGGGTGCGCCGGGCGTCTGCGTCGCGTGCTGTCCAACTCCTCCGCCGGGTGAGAGGACGAAGGGCCACCGGCAGGCTGGAGACACGGGCACCCAATGCGTTGACGGAGGGTTTGCACTCGCCCCGGCTGCGACTTGCGCACGAAGTGCTGCGTTGGTCGTTGCCCTCGCTATTGTGGATGGGTGGTGGTCCGGGCTGCGGGAGTACACCGCTGCGGGCCTCTTTCTGGAGTGGAAGTCGGTATGAACGAAGTGGGAGGTTGCCAAGAGGACTGCGGGACTGGGTGATATTGCCCTGGCGGGGGCGGAGTGACCCAGGGCGGGATCTGCGGAGTTGTTCCCGCCGTCCAGGGTTCCCGACCGAACGGACGAGGAGTCTCAACGGCCTTACGGACGGGGGCGGCGTACGGACTGACGGATCACCAGTTGCGTACTGAGGACGACATGGTCGTCGCCGCTGATGCGTTCGCTGTGCTCCAGGGCGAGCCGGACCGCTGTTCTGCCGAGATCCTCGTACGGCACCCGGACCGACGTGAGCGACGGGGTCAGGTCCGAGGCGAA
This sequence comes from Streptomyces europaeiscabiei, assembly GCF_001550375.1. Lineage (GTDB taxonomy): Bacteria > Actinomycetota > Actinomycetes > Streptomycetales > Streptomycetaceae > Streptomyces > Streptomyces europaeiscabiei. The sequence goes on from NZ_LRTR01000514.1 coordinate 29,386, forward strand.
GGGGACGTCGTCGAAGCCCACCAGGGAGATGTCCCGGGGGACGTTCAGGCCGGCGTCGCGGAGCGCGGCCAACGCACCGAGGGCCACCATGTCCGTCCCCGCGAGGACGCCCGTGAAATCGACCCCCGCCTTCAGCGCGTCCCTCGTGCGCTGGTAGCCGGAGACGCGGGTGTACGGACCGGGGACGTCCAGTTCTTCCGCGTACTCCACGCCGTGCGCGCGCAGGGCGTGGAGGTAGCCCTCCCTCCGTTGCGCCCCCGTACTGAGTTGTGGGTCGCCGCCCAGGAAGAGGACGCGCCGGTGGCCTTGGACGAACAGATGGTCTGCGGCCTGGAAGGCGCCTCCGCGGTTGTCGTAGTCCACGACGGTGACTGGGTGATGCCCGGGCAGGGGCGGGCGGCCGACCAGGACCAGACGTGACCCGGCGGCGTCCAGGGCGCGCGCGTACTCGGTCATGCGCTGGAAGTAGACCTCGTCCTGCACTGCCCCGCCGACGAGGACCACCGCGGCCGCGTGCTGCTCGCGCATCAACTGCACCAGGTCGTCCTCGCGGGCAGTGTCTCCGTGAGTGGCGCAGACCAGGCTCAGCCGGCCCCGCAGGGCCGCCTCCTGCTCGACCCCGGCGGCGACATGGGCCAGCGACGGCCCGGTGATGTCCCGCAGGACCAGTGCGACGGGACCGGCCACCCGACCGGAGAGGGCTTTGGCGTGGACGTTCACCACGTAGTGCAGCGACTCCACGGCAGCCATGATGCGCTCCCGGGTGGCGGCCGACACGGGATAGTTGCCGGCCAGGGCCCTGGAAACGGTTGCTACCGACACCCCCGCCCGTTCGGCGACATCGCGAATCGTGCTGGGGCGCTCTTCACCTGCCTGGTTCTTGCGCCGACGCCTAGAAGCCTGGGAGGCGGGCGTTGGGGGAGAACCGTTTCCGTTCGCTGTCACACCTTGACGTTACTGCACTGAGCATCCTCGCGGACACAGAAGGGTGCGACCGGTTCCCGAATCTTGGTAAACGATTACTGCGGGCATGTTGACCGCGCCGACGTCTACCCGCGGGCGGCCAGCGGCAGCCAGACCCGCATGGCGCCCGGCTCGCGGTTGGCCCAGGCGTAGTACGGCACCGCCGTCAGCTCGACGCTCTCGTGGGGTTCGCCGGAAGTCGCCGACGTGTACGGCAGGTAGGGCCAGTCGCCGGACGTATCGTCGGCGCGGAGCCGGTTCCCCGCGACGCTCACCGTTCGCACCCCGCCGAGCAGTTCGGGGCGGCTGCGCACGGTCAGTGGCGTGTCCGGCGGCACAGCGATCGTGTCCGGGTCCAGGCGCCCCGGTTGGTCGGTCCGCTCCAGGCAGTAGACCAGCGGACCGCGTTCGACGGCGGCGCAGCCCCGGACGGCGTCGACGCGTGAGGAAGGGACGGTGAGCCGGGCCGGCATCGCGAGGTCGAGGCGGACGGTGTCGCCGGGGGTGAACGCGCGGGTGATGCGCAGCCAGCCGGAGTCGGCCCCGTCTTCGACGGTGGTGCCGTTCACGGTCAGGGTGTGGTCGGCGCACCACGCCGGCAGGCGTAGGGAGAGCGTGCGCGGCAGGGCGGTGGGAGCCTCGTCCACGGTGACGGTCACCGTGCCCTCCCACGGATACTCCGTCGTCACCCGTACGGTGAGGCCGTCGCCGCCGTAGACGCCCGTGGCGTACTGGTGCAGTTGCAGACCGCTGTCGTCGGCTGTGGCCAGGTAGTGCGGGAGCCCGGCGAGCAGGCGCATGACGTTGGGCGGGCAGCACGCGCAGCGGAACCAGGGGGTGCGGTGGGCGGTCTGGTCGCCGGGGCGTTCGTGTGAACGGGCCCGCCGATGAAGCGGGTTGACGTACAGCCAGGTGCGGCCGTCGAGACCGGCGCCGGCCAGGAAGCCGTTGAACAGGGTGCGCTCGACGAGGTCGGAGTAGCGGGCCTCGCCGGTGAGCAGGGCCATGCGCCAGGAGAAGTGGACGGAGGCGATGGCGGCGCAGGTCTCGGCGTAGGCGCGGTCGGCCGGCAGTTCGTGGGCGTCGCCGAAGGCCTCCCAGTCGTGCCGGGAGCCGACGGCGCCGGTGAGGTAGGTCTTGGTCGTGACCATGTCCCGCCACAGCCGCTCCAGCGCCGTGCGGAGTTCCGTGTCGCCGGTCTCCGCGGCCAGGTCGGCGGCTCCGGCGAGGAGGTAGAGCTGGCGTACGGCGTGGCCGGTGACCTCGTCCGCCGCGCGGACCGGCGTGTGGTCCTGCCAGTACTCGGGCCCCGGGTCGCGGTCGTGGCCCCGGTCGGCGCCGGAGGAGAGGGTGCCGTGACCGCGGCGTTCCAGGAAGTAGCGGGCGAGGTCCAGGTACCGCTTCTCGTCGGTCGTCCGGTGGAGTTCGACGAGGGCGGTCTCCACCTCGGGATGGCCACAGACGGTGTCCACCTGCTTGCCAGGGCCGAAGACGGAGTCGATGTGGTCCGCGAGCCGGCGGGCCACGGCGAGCAGCCGGTCGGAACCGGTGGCCCGGTGGTGCGCCACGGCGGCCTGGATCAGATGTCCCGCGCAGTACAGCTCGTGTCCCCAGCCCGGCTCGGTCCAGGGAATGCCGCCGCCGAGCTGGTAGTACGTCTGGAGGTAGCCGTCCTCGCGCTGGGCGGCGGCGATCAGCTCGACGATGGCTTCGACCTCGGTGGCGAGTGTCTCGTCGGGAGTGTCCGCGAGCTGCCAGCAGGCGGCTTCCAGCCACTTGTAGACGTCGGAGTCCTGGAACTGGAAGTCGCCGGAGAAGCCGGTGCCGGACGGGGTGTCCGCGCCGTCGGTGCGCGGGGCCGCGGCGGCACGGAAGTTGGCCAGGTTGCCGGCCTGCTCCAGCCGCCCCGGGCCCTCGGCGAGGGAGATCCGGGCGTTGACCCGGCGACGTTCGGCCCAGAAGCCGCCCTCGATGCGGGCCGCGGAGGCGGGACGCAGGGGTGAGACGGCACGTGGGGAGGGGTGGACCGGTCCGGCCTGAATGGTGTTCAAGGGTGTCTCCGAGGGAAGAGGGACGGGCTGGGGTGGGGTGGGGTGCGACGGGATCGGCGTTGCGGGAGCCCGGGCGGGCGGGCGGCGTCCTCGGCCGGCGGGTGGGCGTCGAAGTCCTCAGGCGCTGATCGCCAGTTCGGCCCGGTGGACCGGGTGGGCAGGCGGCAGCCCCGTCGTCAGGCGTTCCAGTTCCGTCACCACCGTGCCGCCGAGGCGGGCCAGTTCGTTGCCGAGGGAGCCGGCGATGTGCGGCGTGAGGAACACGTTCGGAAGGCGGTAGAGCGGGGAGTCCGCGGGCAGCGGCTCGGGGTCGGTGACGTCCAGGATCGCGCTGAGCCGGCCGTTCACCAGTTCCTCGGTGAGCGCGGTGTGGTCGACGAGGGCGCCCCGTGAGGTGTTGATGAGGACGCCGCCGTCGGGGATGAGCGCCAGCCGCTCGCGGTTGAGCATGTGATGGGTCTGCGGGGTGTCGGGGGCGTGCACGCTGACGATGTCACTGGTGCGCAGCAACTCGTCGAGGCCCAGCGGGACCGCGCCCAGTTCCGCGGCCTGGGCGGCGTCGACGTAGGGGTCGTGGAGGCTCACCGACAGCTCGAAGGGCCGCAGCAGTTCCAGGACCCGGCGGCCCACCCGGGAGGCGCCGATCAGACCGACCCGGCGGCCGAGGTTGCCGACCGTCACGTACTCCGTCGCAGCGGGGTAGACGTGCTCGGCCCGGAAGCGTTCGCGCAGCCCGAAGGCGTCCTTGCCGGCCAGCAGGATCGCGGCGAGCGTGTACTCGGCCACGGGCAGGGCGTTGGCCCGCACCGCGCTGGAGAGGGTGAGACCGCGCTCCCAGAACGGCTCACCCACGAGGTGGCGGACGCTGCCGCCGGCGTGCATGACGGCGCGCAGTCGCGGCGCCGCCGCCAGTACCTCCGCGCCGAGGTGCGGGCAGCCCCAGCCGGTGACCAGTACCTCGGCGCGGCCCAGGGCCTCGGCCACGGCGGGATCGGAGAAGTCCTGGGCGACGAGCGTGAGGTCGACCCGCGCCAGTTGCTGGAGGCGGGTCAGCAGCGGAGGCGGGAAGAGTTCGGGCAGATGTACCGGATTCATGGCGAAGAGGGCGAACGGCGGCACTGACGTATGCATGCTGCTCCTGGGGAGGGGCGCCGGGATCGGCCGGCGACAAGCCTGAGCGTCACAGTAAACGTATTCCACGCTAGAAGCCCCAGAGAACCCGGTCAATGACCAGCTCTGCGACACAGGTACGTCACAGAGAGTCCACCCACCTGCCCCGCGATGGCGCGAACGTCCATGGTCAGGCGCATCGACAGGTAGCGTTCTGGAAAGTCGAGCGAAACAATCCGGCGCCACCTCTTGTGGATCTGGCTCCCTCGGTCGTACCGTCCACGACAACAAACGATTACTGCCTCGCCGCGCAGTACCCGTTTCTCTCCCCTCGCGTCGCCCTGACCGCGCCGTTCCCCCACGTGCAGGCGCCGTCCCATTCCTTTCGTGGAGGACCGATGTCCAAGTCCGGTATGCGCCCCAGGGTCCTTGTCTCGGTGGCCGCCGCCGCTTCTCTCTCGCTGCTGCTGACCGCCTGCTCTGACGACTCCGGCACCGACGCCTCGGCGGCCACGAAGGGCAACGTCACGCTGGAGTTCTGGAGCTGGACGGACGGCATCGAGGCGCAGGCCGAGGTGTGGAACAAGAAGCACCCCGAGACGCAGATCAAGTTCGTCAACGCTGCGGGTGACACCGCTTACCAGAAGCTGCGGGCCGCGGTGAACGCGGGCACCGCGCCCTGTCTGTCCAAGATGGACGGGATGAACCTGGCGAGCTTCGCCGCCGACGGACTGCTGACCGACATCAGCGAGGTCGCGGCCAAGCACAAGGACGCGTACACGGTCGCCGCGTGGAACGCGGTCAGCCCCGGAGGCACCACCTTCGGCATTCCGATGGGGTCGGCGCCGCTGTTCACCGCCTACCGCGCGGACCTGTTCCAGAAGTACGGGATCGAGGCCCCGAAGACCTGGGACGACCTGATCGCCGCGGGCAAGAAGGTCCAGGAGAAGGACAAGGACGTCAAGATCTACAACATGGCGGGCGAGGACCCGAGCTCGCTCGTCGACCTGTCCTGGGAGGCCGGCGCGCAGTGGTACAAGGTGGACGGCGACCACTGGGTCATCGACTTCGCCTCTCCCGAGGCGCTCAAGGCCGGTGACATCGTCCAGCAGCTCGTCGACAACGACCTCGCCTCCAACGCGTCGTACGCCGACCCGGGTGTCTTCAAGACCTGGGACCTCGGCAAGACCATCGCGATGACCAGCTCGACCTGGCAGCTGCCGATCTACGACACGAACTTCCCCAAGTCCAAGGGCAAGTGGCAGCTCGCCGACTCGCCGGCCTTCGACACCGCCAAGCCGCAGACCTCCAGTAACTTCGACACCACCGGCGTCCTCAAGGGCTGTAGGTACCCCGACCGCGCCGCCGAGTTCGCCGCCTGGCTGAGCAGCAGCAAGGAGTCACTGACGGCGCTCACCGACCCGGACTCCAAGTCGGGCCTGTTCCCCGCCGTCAAGGACGTCTCGCCGTACGTCGACAAGATCATCCCGACCGGGATGTTCAACGGGAAGTCGGACAGCGCGCAGGTGATTACCACGGCGGCCTCGCGGGTCGGCGAGCAGTGGCAGTACGGGCCGAACTACGCGGCGATGTACTCCGAGATGCAGAAGCAGTGGGGCAAGGTCATGAAGAAGCAGCTGACGGTCAAGGACATGCTGACCTCGCTGCAGAAGTGGACCGTGGACGACCTCAACCGCAAGGGCATCAAGGCCGTCGCCGACAGCTGACCTCCCCTGTAGGCCCCGCCTCTGTAGGACCCACCTCTGGAGACACCCGTGTCCACCCTGACGCGACCCCCCAAGGTCGCCACCGACTCCCCGGCCCGGCGGCCCTCCCCCCGCCGGGCCGGGAGCCGGGGAGCCCACAAGGGACTGCTGTTCGCACTGCCCTTCCTGCTCGGCTTCCTGGCCACGTACGTCGTGCCGATCGGCTATGCCTTCAGCCAGAGCCTGAGGGAGAAGAAGAGCAGCGGGCTGGGCTTCGGCCCGACCCGGGTCGTCTTCACCGGCTTCTCCAACTTCGCCTCCATCCTCGGCGACGGCGCCTTCTGGTCGAGCATGCTGCGCACGCTGCTGTTCGGAGCGGCTCAGATCACGGTGATGCTGGGCCTGTCGCTGCTGCTCGCCCTGCTCCTGGACGGGGTGGCCGCCCGTGCGGTGCGGTTCTTCCGCGCGGCGCTGCTCATCCCGTACGTGGTGCCCGCCGTGGTGTCCACCGTGATCTGGCTGTTCCTCTACAGCCCGACGGGCTCTCCGCTGCTCGACCTCGCGCACGGCGCCGGCACGGACATCACCTTCTTCGGCGGCCTCAACACCTACCTCTCCCTGGGCAATCTGCTGACCTGGCAGGGGATCGGCTTCAACATGATCCTGATCTCCGCCTCGCTACAGGCGCTGCCCCGCGAGCTGTACGAGGCGGCCCGACTGGACGGGGCCAGGGAGTGGCGGATCGCCTGGTCGGTCAAGATTCCCAACATCACCGGCATCCTGGTGCTGACCGGCATGTTCTCCCTCATCGGGAGGCTGCAGCTGTTCGCCGAACCACTGCTGCTGCGGCAGATCGCGCCGGAGTCGATCAACACCGACTTCACTCCGATGATGGAGATCTACGACAAGGCGTTCAAGACCGGTGACTACCAGTACGCCGCCGCCGAGTCGCTGGTCCTGGCCGTGGTCACCGGCATCCTCGCCTTCGTCTTCTACCGGGCCACGAACAGGAAGATGTCATGAGCGCTGCCGTATCCGGGGGCGGCGTGCGCCCCACCCGCCGCGCGGTGGCGCTCACCACCGGCCTGCTGGTCCTCTTCCTGATCTACTCACTCGCCCCGACGTGGTTCCTGATCGTCTCCGCGACCAAGAACCAGACGGACCTGTACTCCACCTTCGGACTGTGGTTCTCCTCCAACCACCTGGCGGACAACGTCCAGGAGATCTGGACCTACCACGACGGGGTGTTCAACCGCTGGATCGGCAACTCGATCCTCTACTCCACACTCGGCGCGGCCGGTTCCACCCTGGTCTCGCTCGCCGCCGGGTACGGGCTGTCGAAGTTCGACTTCCGGGGCCGGGGCGCGTTCTTCGCGGTCATCGTCGGTGCCTCGCTGCTGCCGAGCACCCTGCTGGCCTTCCCGCTGTACCTCGTCTTCGCCCAGATCGGCCTGACCAACACCATCTGGTCGGTACTCATCCCGTACTTCATCAATCCGTTCGGGGTCTACCTGGGCAAGGTGTACGCGGACAGCTCCGTCCCCACCGAACTGATGGAAGCGGCCCGTCTCGACGGCGCCGGGGAGCTGCGGATCTTCTGGTCGGTCGCGCTGCGGCTGATGCGGACCGGCGGCATCACCATCTTCATGCTCGAATTCATCAACATCTGGAACAACTTCTTCCTGCCCCTGTTCATGCTCACCGGTGAGCGCACGTTCCCTGTGAGCCTCGGGCTGTACTCCTGGCTCCAGCAGGCGCAGACCGCCCGCGACATGAACACCCTCGTCCTCACCGGGTCCCTGTTGTCCATCGTTCCGCTCGCGGTCTTCATGTTCGCGCTCCAGAAGTACTGGCGCAGCGGAATCCTCATGGGCAGCCTCAAGTAAAGGATCAGCCGTGCCCAACGCACCCAGAAGACGTGATGTCCTCAAGTACGCCGGCACCACCGGCGTCGCCGCGGCCGGCCTCGGCCTGCTGAACTCCCCGTCCGCCGCCGCGGCCCCGGCCGCGGACGCCGCCTTCGAGCCGGCCGTCTGCAAGCCCCTGGACATCGTCGTCTTCGGCAACGGGAGCTCCGAGTCGGCGCACGGTCTCACTGCCACGCTCTCCGACACGGTCACCGGAGGCCTCGGCCAGAAGGCCCGTGTCCTCAACCCCACCGAGCCGGCCACGTACTGGGGCGGCACGCTCGAGTTCGACGTAGTCGTCAGCCCGACCGACACCACCTACGTCACCGTTCGCCTGTGGGGCGACGACTACGACACCACCTCGCAGCAGGCGGGCTCCGGCACGAACATGTGGCGGCTGCAGCTGTTCTGCGACGGCAAGCAGGTCGGCTACCAGGACGAGGGAGCCGTCGACAGCCTCGACATCCTGGACACCGCGCCGCGCACCCCGGGCCGGTTCTTCTTCCACACCCTGCCGCTTCCGGAGCGGCTCACCCGGGGCAGGAAGAAGGTGAAGCTGGAGATCCGCTCGATGGGCCGCATCTGGTCCTACGGCCAGAACGTCGACCAGCTGTACTACAAGATGACCACGCCGTCGCGGGGCATCTACCGCCTCTACACCCACACCGAGCCGTACTTCGTCCCGCCCAAGGGTGAGGTGCAGGGCCCCGCGCCGCTGCCGAAGGCTCGTACCGTCGAGGGCCCCGAGATCCTGGAGGCGGTGCGTCAACGGGTCGCCAAGGACCAGAAGCACTACCTGACCGGGGCCAACCCCGCCGGCATGGACGCCTTCGCCTTCCAGTCGCTCGCCGAGGGCTACCTCTGGTCCGGCAGCCCCGCGTACCACGACCCGGCGGCGCTGGACCGCGTCCTGCGCGCGCTCGACGGCCGGTACATGGCGTGGAAGAACGACGCGACCGTGATGACCGGCTCCGACCAGCAGTGGCAGGGCTTCGGCCGGGTCGGGCTGGTGCTGGCGCTGCTCTGGGAGCACCTGGGCGACCGCCTGGACGAGAAGGTGACCGGTTCGCCGTACGAGATCTCCAACCCCGGTTTCGAAGAGGGCGGCGACACTCCCATGGGATGGGAGGTACCTGGCTGGGGGAAGACCGCCGACGCCTCCTGGTCCCGGGACACCACCGTCAACCGGTCGGGCTCCGCCTCGCTCAAGGTGACGGCGAGCGCGGCGAACGGATTCATCACCGTGTACAACTCGCCCAAGACCCGCGTGGGCAAGGGGAAGTACACCTACGGCGCCTGGATCAGGACCGACGGCGTCACGGGCACGGGCGCCCACATCGACCCGCTGTTCTTCGACGCGGGCGGCAAGCTGGTCGGCAGCGACCACCGCCAGTTCGCCACCACCGGCACCCATGGCTGGGAATACGTCTCCATAGACCTGGACACACCCGACGGCGCCACCCAGGTGGAGATGCACCTGCGACTGTCCGGCCCCGGCACGGCCTGGTTCGACTCCGTGGACATGGTGGGGCCCACCGAGCTGCGCAACCCCGGCTTCGAGCAGGGCACCGGCACCCCGTCGGGCTGGGAGGTGCCGGGCTGGGGGAAGACCGCCGACGCCTCCTGGGCTCGGGACGCGTCCGTCAACCGGTCCGGTTCCGCGTCGCTGAGGCTGGCCGCCACCGCGGCGAACGGCTTCGTCACGGCGTACAACACGGCGAAGCTCCAGGTCGGCAAGGGGAAGTACACCTACGGCGCCTGGGTCAGGACCGACGGCGTCACCGGCACGGGCGCCCACATCGACCCGCTGTTCTTCGACGCGAGCGGCAAACTCGTCGGCGGCGACCACCGGCAGTACGCCGCCACCGGAACCCATGGGTGGGAGCAGGTCTCCATAGACCTGGAAACCCCTTCCGGCGCCACCCAGGTGGAGTTCCATCTGCGGCTGAGCGGACCGGGCACCGCCTGGTTCGACGACCTGGCCGTTGTCGCGCCCGAGGCCACCGGAACCCACGAGCAGCCGGTGCGGCGCGCCGCCTACACCGACATGCTGAAGTCGAGCCGGGACTACTGGCGTCAGCACTTCCCGCACTACACCAACCAGTCGCAGATCTGCGCCATCGGCCTCTACCAGGCCAACCGCGGCCTCGGCCTGCTCGCCCCTGACCTCGCACTGCCGGAGGACAAGGCCCGCGACTACCTGTACCAGTCGCTCGGCATGAAGCCCTACCTCGGCAAGGAGGACAAGGACGGCAACCCCACCAAGCCGCTGGGTGAGAGCTACCACCAGGTCAGCCGGGCCGGCCTGACCCGCGAACTGGGGTACGTGGGCAGCTACGGCGAGGTCCACGACTGGCTGGTCATGATGTACGAGTCGGTCACGCGCGGATACCGGGCCCAGGAGGCGCCGGAGCTGCGCGAGCAGATGGTGAAGATCATCAAGGCCCGGGGGCGGTTCCGGGTGGTCGACGTCGACGAGACGGGCGCCCGCGTCTCCCGCATCGAGACCGTCGTCGGCTGGCGCAACGAGGTCTACCCCGGTGAGGTCGCCTACGCCTCCCGCACGGCCTGGGACTCGCACCCGCTGATGTCGGCGGTGGTGTTCAAGGACCCGGACATCGTCGGCTGGACCCAGGAGATGGTCGACGACGGGCAGTTCTACCGGCAGCTCGATCTGCTCGTCCACCACACCTGGACCCGCGTCGGCCTCGCCGCGCTGCGCCTGGTCTCCCGCGACTGGGACGCCTTCCAGGCCCTCCCGGCCCGCCCGGGGCGCATCCCCACCGCCTGGGACCGGCCCGACTTCGTCTTCACCGACGAGGAGAACGGCGTCCTGGCCGTGAAGAACGGCGAGGAACTCCTCTTCGCCTCCCTGTACTGGCGCGCCCGGCAGGGCGTCAACGACTACGCCCGCATCCACCACCTCACACCCACCGACCAGCGCTCCGCGACGATCCGCCAGCGTTCGGCGGGCGCCACCGACGACACGTACACGGTCCACGACTGGATCCTGTGGGACTACGCGATCAACGATCCCGGGGCCGGACACATCCCGCCCGGCGGCTTCCCGCCCCCCGGCGACACCCTCCACCAGGCACTCAAGGGTGACGTGTACCCGCTCGCTCCGGTCCCGGCCGACGTCCCGGACCCGGCCATGGGCGTCGACTTCGAGGGCGTGGAGACCATGCTCGTCGGACGCGCCCCGTTCTATCTGTGCGAGTACGGCGACTACCTGATCGCCATGAACACCAGCACCGAACGGACGTACACCCTGCCCGCCCGTCAGGACTTCGGTCCGGCCCGCGACCTTGCCACCGGCCGCGTCATCGGCGCCGGACAGCGTCCCAAGGTCGGCCCGCGCAGCACGCTCGTGCTGTACCGGGGCCGGCGCGCGGCCGGCTGACCGCACCGGGGGAGCCGGGCCGACGCCCGGTTCCCCCTCATCTGCCACCCCCTGACACTCAACGTCGAGTGAAAGAGGAAGACGCATGTCCGAGTCACAGCCCGCCACGCCCGCGTCCCCGAGCCGCCGCCGTTTCCTGCAGATCACCGCCGTCGGCACCACGGCGGCCGCCACCGGGATCGCCGCGGCCCCGACCGCGGACGCCCTGACCTCCTTCATCCACCCCGGGGTGCTGCACAAACTCTCCGACATCCAGCGGATGAAGACGCGGATCGCGGCCGCCACCGAGCCCTGGCTCAGCGGCTGGAACGTGTTCAGGGCGAACGCGTACTCGCAGTCGACCTACGCCATGCTGGGCCCGCGCACGACCATCGACCGGGGCACCACCGAGATCGGCAACTGGGAGTTCTGGAACGACTGCAACGCGGCCTACCAGAACGCCCTGATGTGGAACCTGACGGGCACCACCGCCCACGCCACCAAGGCACTGCAGATCATCAAGGCATGGTCCTCCACCCTCACCTCGATCACCGGCAAGGACGCCCAGCTCGCGGCCTCCATCTACGGCTTCAAACTCGCGGCGGCAGCCGAGCTGATGCGGTACACCGCCCCCTCGGGCAGCTGGTCCGCGGCCGAGATCACCCAGACCGAGAACCTCTTCAGGAACGTCTTCGTGCCCCTGGTGAGGACGTTCGGCGACGCGGGCTGGGGCACCAACTGCATCAAGGCGATGATGGCGTTCGGGGTGTTCTGCAACGACACCTCCCTCTACAACGCCGCCGTCGACGCCTTCCACCTGCACGACTGCTGCAAGATCAGCCGGGTGATCAGGGACTCCGGCCAGTGCGTGGACAGCGGACGCGACCAGGCCCACACCCAGCTCATCCTGGGCAGCATGGCCGAGGCCTGCGAGATCGCCTGGGTCCAGGGCCAGGACCTGTACTCCGCCTCCGCCAACCGGCTGCTGGCCGGCTTCGAGTACACGGCGAAGTACAACACCGGCAACGACGTGCCGTACACCGTCTGGGGCTCCTGCCGGCTCACGTTCAACTCCATCTCCACCGTCGAGCGCGGGAATCTGCGCCCGATCTACGAGATGGCCTTCAACCACTACGTCAAACGCCGCAGCCTGCCCGCCCCCTGGACGTACGCGGCCATCGGGAACATCAGCCCGGAGGGCGCGGCGTTCCAATGTGACCACGTGGGCTTCGGCACCCTGCTGTTCACCCTCTGAGCGGAGCTTTCGTGATCCACAACCCCGTCCTGCGCGGCTTCGAACCCGACCCCGTGATCCTCCGCGTCGGCGACGACTTCTACATCGCCACCTCCACCTTCGAGTGGTACCCGGGCGTCCGGATCCACCACTCCAGGGACCTGGTCGACTGGCGGTCCCTGGGCGGGGTTCTGGACAGCACGCGCCTGCTCGACCTCACCGGCGTCCCCGACTCCGGCGGCATCTGGGCGCCCGGACTGTCGTACGCGGACGGCCTGTTCCACCTCGTCTTCACCGTCGTCGACACCTACGCCGAGGGATGGAAGGACCTTCCCAACTACGTCACCACGGCCCCCTCGATCGAAGGACCGTGGTCCGACCCGGTTCCGCTGCACGGCCGCGGCTTCGACGTCTCCTTGTTCCATGACGAGGACGGTGACGGCCGCAGCTGGCTGCTGAACATGCGGTTCGACTGGCGTCCGGACCGCGAGGGATTCGCCGGGATCGAGATCCAGGAGTACGACCGCAAGACCCGGGCCCTGCTCGGCGAACCCCGCACCCTCACCACCGGAACCTCCGTCGGTGTCGCCGAGGGCCCGCATCTCTACCGGCGCGACGGCTGGTACTACCTGGTGCACGCGGAGGGCGGCACCGGATACGAACACGGCGCGGCCGTGGCCCGCTCCCGCGACCTGCTCGGCCCGTACGAGGCCGATCCGGCCGGCCCCCTGCTCACGTCCCGGCACGACCCGTCCCTGGAGTTGCAGAAGGCCGGGCACTGCTCCCTCGTCGAGACGGCGACGGGCCAGTGGTACGCCGCTCACATCGCCGCCCGCCCTCACACGGAGCGGGGCCGGTGCGTGCTCGGCCGGGAGACCGCATTGCAACCGGTGACCTGGACCGACGACGGCTGGCCCCGCATCCCCGGCGCCGTACCCGCCGTAGCGGTGCCGGCACCCGCGCTGCCACCGGCGCCCGTCGCCGAACCACCGGCGCACGACTGCTTCGACGCTCCGGTTCTCGGCCCCGACTGGTCCACCCTGCGCCGCCCGGCCGGCGACGACTGGATCGAGCCGGCACCGGGGCGGCTGCGCATCCGGGGCGGTCAGTCGCCGGTGGGCCGCCGCACGCCCAGTCTGGTGGCCCGGCGGGTGACCGCCCCGCGCTGCTCCTTCGAGACCAGCCTGACCTTCTCGCCCCGCACCCCCGACCATCTGGCCGGTCTGACGGCCTACTACAACACCCGCAACTGGCACTACCTGTACGTCACCGCCGAGGACGACGGCTCCCCGGTCCTGCGGGCACTGAGCTGCGAAGCCGGCCGTCTCGTCGCACATGAGCCGACCGTACCGCTGAAGCCCGGACGCCCGGTCGTCCTGCACGCGGAACTCGACGTTCCGGCCCTGCGCTTCTCGTACGACACCGGCGGGGGAGTCCAGACGCTGCCGATCGAGCTCGACGCCACCGTCCTGTCCGACGAGCACGCCGACGAGTTCCACGACGGCCAGTTGCGCGTTCTCGGCTTCACCGGCGCCATGTGGGGCCTGTGGGTGCAGGACCTCGACGGCGCCGGTGTCCACGCGGACTTCGCCCACGCCACGTACCGGACCTTTCCGGACGGCCCCGCATGACGATCGACGACCTGAGACGCGTCCACCTCTTCCGCACCGATCTCGGGTCCGACGAGGCGGTGCCGCTGCTTCTGGTGCACGGCTGGGGCGGGGACGGCCGGGAGTGGTCCGCGCACGCCGAGGCGCTGGCCGACCGGTTCCGCGTGATCGTCCCCGACCTGCGCGGGCACGGCCGGTCGGACGTCCCCGACGAGGGCAACACGCCGACGGAGATGGCCGACGACCTCGCCGCGCTGCTCCGGCACCTTGGCACCGGGCCGGCGATCGCCGTGGGCCACTCCATGGGCGGCCAGGTCGTCAACCTGCTCGCGGTCCGGCATCAGGAGCTCGTCCGCTCGGTCATCGCCCTTGATCCGGCTCACGGCGCGCACGGGGCGGAAGTGGAGGGGATTCCCGCCCGGCTCGCGGAGTACCGGGAACGCGGGGCGCGTGCCGCGGCCGAGTTCATCGCCGGCGCCTTCCCGGCAGGCGCTCCGGCCGGACTGCGTACGGCACATGTCCGCACCATGCTCGGCACCCCGGATCACGTCATCGCCCAGGCGTACGCGGGCATGTACACCGACTCCGGCGCGGTCGGCGTCCGCCCGCACAGCGAGGCGTATCTGCGCCGGCGCAGCCAGCCCGCGCTCACCGTATGGACCTCGGCGCAAGCGGCCACCTGGGAACGCGGCACCCTGCATGTCCCCGGCTCCCGCGTCGAACACTGGCCTGACACCGGGCACTACCTGCACGAGGAACATGTCGGACGCACAGTGCGCCTGTTGGAGGACTGGGCGACGGCTGGACAAGGGACCCGGTAGGAAGTGCCTGCGCCCGTTCACCGGCTCCAGCAACTGGACGCAGCACCTGCTCGCCCCGGCGGGCAGACCTCAGTCCGGTGCCGGGGGGCGGGTGGACTGCGGGAGTTGGCGGCGCCCTTAGCGATGCCCGGCCCTGCCAGGGCCCGCTCGTCGCATGGTGGGGAGGAGTGCTATGACCTCCCAGCCGTGGTCCTCGCGTGGGCCGGTGTGCAGTGTGCCGCCGAGTGCGGTGACGCGTTCGGTGAGGCCGACGATGCCGAAGCCTCCGCCGCGGGCGGCGTAGGGCAGCGGGGCGCCTGCGCGGCCGTTGTCGCGCACCGTCACGTGCAGGGTGTCGTCGGCGTGAGCGAGGGCGACGGTGACTTCGGTGGCGTCGGCGGGGTGGCGCCGTACGTTCGTGAGGGCTTCCTGGACGACGCGGTAGGCGGCGGCCTGTACCTCGTGGGGCAGATTCGGGGGCATGGAGGCGGAGCGGTGCAGTTCGGCCTTCGGGCCGGTCGGGCCGCCGAATCGGTCGACGAGTTCCGTGAGGGCTGCCAGGTCGCCCACCAGGTGGTTCTCGCCCGGCTCCAGCCGGGCCGTTTGCTCCGGGCCTTCGCGCAGGATTCCGACGGTCAACCGCATGGAGTCGAGCGCCTCGGTCGCGGCGTGCTCGATTCCCGCCAGGACCGGGTCCAGGCGATCTGGTTCGCTGCTGACCATCATGCGGGCCATCTGTGTCTGGATGAGGATGCCGGTGACGTGGTGGGCGACGAAGTCGTGCAGGTCGGCTGCCATGGCGAGGCGTTCGGAGCGACGGGTCTCGGCGACCGCGACGCCGCGCCTGTGGTCCAGGGAGCGCAGGTAGCCGCCGAGGCCGATGGTGATGCCGGTCATCAGCGCTACTACCAGTGTGAGCCCCAGGATCAGGGCGTCGTCCTGGGTGCCGGTTGCGTAGAAGCGCAGCGGTGCAGCGATGGCCGCCCCGCCGACGAGCAGGGCACAGGGGCCTGCCCATCGTGGTGGGCAGGTACGGACGGCGAGCAGCAGCAGGCAGAGCAGGACCGCCACTTCCCCAGGGCCGAACATACGAATTCGCTCGGTCGTCGTGGCCACGGCGGTCAAGGCCAGGGAAGCGCCTGCTGGTAGGGCGGCCCGCAGTTGGGGAGTGAGCCACGCGGGTTGCCGGGCGGAGGGCCACAGGACGGCCGCGAGGCCGAGCGACAGCAGCAGGAGCACAGGCCAGAGGGTCTTGCCGTTGGTGACGGCGATGAGCACGTCCGCGGCGGCCAGCAGGACCAGTGTGATGACGCCCGTCGCACGCAGGCAGCCCTGTCGGCGGGTCCGCGTCGTGGTCGGGTCGTCCGTCGCAGGCAGGAGGTTCACATCGGTCACTGTAGAGAGGAGCGGTCGGCTGCGCCTCGGCTGGTCGGCCGAGGCGGACGTCAGGCGCGGGAACCGCTTCGCCGGCGGTCCCCGCGCCTGGTCATGGCACGGTGGGACGGTCAGTTGATCCGGACGATCTTCCAGAGCTGGTCGTCGAGGCTGGCGCTGCCCCACTGGATGACGGCTGCCCCGTCGGCGGTGGAGGACTGGGTGACGCCGGCGACGAGGGTGCTGTTCACGTTCCGGAGTTTGTAGTAGCCGCCGCCCCCGTCGGTGAGGGTCCACTTCTGGGAGTCGGCGCTGGAGGCGGTGTTCTGGACGATGGCAGCGCCCGCGGCGCTGGAGGAGCCTTGGATGTCGAGGTTGAGGTTGCTCTTGGTGTTCTTGATGTTCCAGGCGCCGCTGCCGGCGGACTGGAAGGTGAAGAGCTGGCAGGTGCAGTTCGTGTTCTGCCACTGGTTGGCGGCGGTGCCGGCGGTGGTGGAGCCGTTCGGGATGTCGAGGTACTTGCCGCTGTTCTTGTTCACCAGGACGTACTGGCCGGTGCCCAGGGGCGGCAGGGCGGTCTGGGTGAGGTTCCAGCGCTGGCAGCCGCAGCTGGTGCCGCTCCACTGGACGGCGGCGGTGCCGACGGTGGTGGAGGCGCTGGGTATTTCGAGGAGCTTGCCACTGCTGCGGTTGGTGATGCTGTACCCGCCGGCCGGGTGGGGCGCGATGGCCCATTCGTGGTCGGGCGTGCCGTTGTCATCCCACTGCAGGACTGTGGCGCCGTTGGCGGTGGACTGGCTCTGGACGCCGAGGACCTTGCCACTGGCGACGTTGAAGATCTTGAAGTAGCCCGAGGACTGCTGCTCGAAGCGCCACTGCTGGTTGGTGGAGGTGGTGGGGTTCTGCTGGGTGGCGGTGGTGCCGTTGGTGGTGGAGCCGCCGACGATCGTGAGGTTCAGGGCGCTGTTCGCGTTGGTCATGGTGTAGGTGGCACCGTCGGAGACGCCGCCGCCCAGGTCGATCGTGCTGTAGGTGACCGGGTTGGAGAGGCCGCTGCCTCCCCGTCCGGCGCTGAGGATCAGCAGGCTGTGCCCGTCGGCGAGGGCCGTCATGCCGCGGCTGTAGCCGCCGATCACATTGGCGCTGATGCGCGTCCAGGTGTTCGCGGCGCCGTTCTGCGTGTTGATGAACAGGTCCTCGGCGCTGTTGGCGCTGACGACGAGTGTGCCGTTGGGGCCGCCGGTGGGCAGCCAGGTCATGTAGGGAGCGCTCTGCGGCACCACGCCGCCCGTCGTCCGCAGCGGGATGCCGGTGACCGAGCCGAACGCCTCCGGGTCGGAGGAGATCTTGTAGTAGACGGAGAAGTTGCCCTCGGGAGCGCCGCCGTACTCGTAAGACATGACGTACTTGCCGTTCGGCAGCTTCGCGACGGTGGGCATGCCCGGCCGGTCGCCGGCGGTGGGCATTGCCACGTCGTCGACGACGGGGCCCCAGTTGCGGACGTCGGTGGAGACCTGGTGGACGATCTTCTGGCCGTGGTCGGGGTCGCGCTGGTCGGAGTAGTAGACGATCAGCTTGCCGTCGGAGACGAGGAAGAACGGCTCCCACACGGGAGTCTGGCCGTTCGTGTCGAACGCCGAGCCGCCTGTGGCGATGTTGCTGACGAAGTCCCAGGTCTGACCGCGGTCGGTGCTGGCGTACATGTCGATCTTGGTGGCCGACCGGTCGGAGGGCACCGAGTCACCTGCGGCCAGGATGGTCCCGGCCGGGAAGTCGCCTATGGCCGTGGGCAGTTCGAAGAGCTCGGGCTGCCAGCGCATGCCCCAGCCGTTCTCGGTGTCGGCTACGTCGGAGAGCTTGCTCCAGGAGTCGCCGTTGTCGGTGGAGCGGTAGATCGGGAAGACGGGCGTACCGTTGGTGTACTGCTCGAACGTGGCGAGCAGGGTGCCGTTGGCCGATCCGTTGTGCTGCAGACGCAGCACCCGCGGGTACAGCGAACCGGGCGAGGGCGCACCCGCGGGCGGGGTGTACATGGTCTGCGAGGGACGGGAGAGGGCCTGAGCCCGCCCCGAGGCAGGCAGCACAATCGTCGCCGCGGCGACGATCAGCGCCAGGATGAGCAACAGCAGGGTGGTGGGGCGGGAATGCTGAGCGGCGCCGGGTCTGGCGCTCAACAGTGCAGGGGACATGTGCGGCTCTCAGGGCAGGGGAGGGACAGGAGGGTCCGGTGCGTGCCGCCCGGGACGAAACCGGGTGGGAAGCGGCGAGCCCGGAGTGCACGTCCACCGCGTACGAGGAACCGCGGTGTCGTGCGGCATAGGAGTCGGACCGATCCGCCTCGCGAGTGAGACGGCTGGTGCGAGTGGCGGAGCTGTGCCCGGGGCGCGGTGTGTTCTCCGAAGCCGGGGTGCTCTCAGGTGGTGGGCCGGTCCGTCTTGTCGGGGTGCGACGGCGGAGGCGCGGTCGAGCCGCGGACGACGAGTTCGACCGGTGGGTCGCTCGCCTGCGGCAGGTCGGTGTCGGGCTTCTCGATCGCGTGCACGAGAAGGCGGATGCCCTCTCTGGCCGCGGCCTCGAAGGGCTGGCGCACGGTGGTCAGGGGAGGAGAGACGTAGGCGAAGACCGGGTTGCCGTCGAAGCCGACGACGCTGATGTCCTCGGGTACGCGGCGCCCGGCTTCCCGCAGGGCGTGGATGAGCCCGATGGCCATCTCGTCGCCCGCCGCGAAGACAGCGGTCACGGACCTGTCCGACGCCAGCGCCCGGCCCACGGCATGGCCGGAGGCAGCCGACCAGTCACCGTTGAGCAGTGGCGGCTCGTGCGCGCCCCGTGCCGCGAGCGCCGCACGCCATCCTTCGATGCGGTCCTTGGTGGCGTACCAGCGCCGCGGACCGGCGAGATGATGAACGGTCGTGTGTCCCAGGTCCAGCAGATGCTCGGTGGCCGCCCGCGCCAGTTCCTGTGCGCCCACACCCATGGTCACGGTGCGGGTGGCGGTGAAGGCGGGCGGTGCTCCCAGGAAGAGGACGGGGACGCCGACGCGGACGCTGATGTCTCCTTCCACGATGGGTTCGGAGACGATGACGCCGTCCACCCCTTGTTCGAGCAGCGACGCCACGGCACCCGCGATGCCCGTCGGGTCGCCGTCGGGCGTGTTGACCACGCGGAGCGCGTAGCCCGCGTCGCGCACGGCCCGCTCGATGTGCACGAGCAGTGAAGCGGTCCCGTAGCCGGCGGTGCCCAGGGCGACCACACCGATGGAGCCGGTACGCCCGGAGACCAGTGTCCTGGCCGCCTGGTTCAGCCGGTAGCCGAGTTCCTCGGCGGCCGCGAGGACCTTGGTGCGGGCGTCCTCGGAGACGTACGGCTCGTTGTTGAGGACCCGGGACACCGTCTTGCGTGACACCCCGGCCAGGCGGGCCACGTCCGCGCTGCGCGGCACAGCGGAGCCCTCGCTCCGTCCCACCACTGCTGCCATGAAGTCTCCCGACGGCCGTACGTCTGCATCGAAGGCGGTCAACTGTATGACCACGCGGTCTGACCGCGTGGTCATGTCTACGTAGCCGACAGCGGTACGTCAAGGGTTCCGGCGGTATCGATTCCGAGGGGCGGATGCGGGTTCGTCGGAGGGCGGCCGGTCGGCGAAGGGAGTCGCAGTCGCCGTGCGGAGAGCCCCCGTGGTGGACATATCTGCTGGTCAAGGGATACAAGTTGGCTCTCGCGCCGGCTCGCGGAACGGGGGTGTCGCTCCCCTCCGGCGGTAGGCCGGCCGTCCTGCCGACAGGTACGGTCAGCTCTGAGGTCAGGTCGAAGGGGCTTGACAGCGACTCCTCGGAGCGTTCACTCTTCCTCCCAACCGCCGGTCGAATTTGTTCGATCGTGTTGAGTCTTGGTCGCGTAGACGACCGCTTCCCCGTCACACCCCGCGGGCCGACGTGCCGCCTGAGCACGGCCGCCCTGTCAGGAGCCGAAATGCACTCTTCCTCCCTCGGTCGGCCCATGCCTTCTGCCAGCCGACGCACCGTCCTGCGCGGTATCGGTGGCGCAGCCGTCCTCGGCGCCGGCATACCGCTGCTCAGCGCCTGCGGCGGCAGCGGCAGCGGCAGCGGCACGGCATCCGACCCCAAGACCGTCAGCCTCGGGTCGAACGCGTCGGACGCGGTGCCGAAGAAGGCGTTCGCCGAGATCTACGCGGCGTTCACGAAGCAGTCCGGGATCACGGTCGACGTGAACACCAAGGACCACAACACGTTCCAGGAGCAGATCAACACCTACCTCCAGGGCACCCCGGACGACGTGTTCAACTGGTTCGCCGGCTACCGCATGCAGTTCTTCGCCGCCAAGGGCCTCGCCTCCCCGATCGACGACGTGTGGCAGAAGATCGGCGGAAACTTCCCCGAGGCGATGAAGGCGCTCAGCAAGGGCGCGGACGGCAAGTACTACTTCGTGCCCATCTCCACGTCCCTCTGGGGCGTCTTCTACCGCAAGAGCGTCTTCGAGAAGTACGGCTACGAGGTCCCCACCACCTGGGACCAGCTCGTCGCCCTGTGCAAGCAGATGAAGAAGGACGGCCTGGTTCCGTTCGCCTTCGGCGACAAGGACGCCTGGCCCGCGCTCGGCACCTTCGACCAGATCAACTTCCGTACCAACGGCTACGACTTCCACGTCGAGCTGATGGCCGGCAAGGCGTCCTGGACGGATGCCAAGGTCCGCACCGCCTTCGACCACTGGGCCGAGATCCTCCCCTACCACCAGGAGGGCGCGGTCGGCCGCACCTGGCAGGACGCGGCCCAGACGCTGATCTCGAAGAAGGCGGGCATGTACCTGTTCGGCAGCTTCGTGGCGCAGCAGTTCACGAACAAGGCCGACCTGGACGACCTTGACTTCTTCCCCTTCCCGGAGATCGACTCCGCGCACGGACAGGACACCGTCGAGGCGCCCACCGACGGCTTCATGCTCTCCAAGGCTCCGAAGAACAAGGACGGCGCGCTGAAGCTCCTGGAGTTCCTGGGCACCCCGGAGGCAGAGCAGATCTACCTGAAGTCCGACCCGAGCCTGGTCGCGGCTTCCAACAAGGCCGACACCTCCTCGTACACCCCGCTCCAGAAGAAGGCGTACGAGACGATCGCCGGCGCCAAGCACCTCACCCAGTTCATGGACCGCGACAGCCGCCCGGACTTCACCTCCACGGTGATGCAGCCCGCCCTGCAGAAGTTCGTCCGCGACCCCAAGGGCGTCGACAGCCTGCTGGCGTCGATCGAGCGCCAGAAGAAGACGATCTTCGCGTCCGCATGACCGCCACCACGAACACCGGTACCGGGACCGGAACCACCAGCACCTCGGGGGCGGCCGCAGTGCCGCCCCCGGGCAACCCGAAGAATGTGACCAAGAATCAGACCAAGCGGCTGCGCGCCCCCTTGGGCCACCGACGGCTGCTCACCCGACGGGACCGCCTCACCCTCGGCCTGATGGCCGGGGTGCCGACGATCCTGCACGTCATGCTCGTCTGGCTCACAGCTCTCGCCTCGATCGCGCTGGCCTTCACCACCTGGGACGGCATCGGCTTCGACTCCATCACATGGGTCGGCCTGGACAACTTCCGTGAGCTGTTCACCAGCAACCCGCAGTTCTGGCCCGCCGTCGAGCACAACATCGTCTGGTTCGTCGTGCTCATCCTGATCCCGACGCCGCTCGGCCTGTTCCTGGCCGTGCAGCTCGACAAGAAGATCCGGTTCAGCAAGGTGTACCAGACCGCGTTCTTCCTGCCCGTCGTGCTGTCGATGGCGGTCATCGGGTTCGTATGGCAGCTCGTCTACAACCCCGACACCGGCCTGATCAACAGCATCATCGGCGCCAACGAGCCCGGCCACTACATCGACTGGATCGGCGACCCGGACCTCAACCTGTGGTCCGTCCTCATCGCCGCCTCCTGGCGCCACACCGGCTACATGATGATTCTCTACCTGGCCGGCCTGAAGGGTGTCGACCCGGCGCTTCGGGAGGCGTCCTCGCTGGACGGCGCCAACGAGTGGCAGACGTTCAAGAACGTCATCTTCCCCACCCTGCGCCCCACCAACACCGTCGTCCTGGTCGTGACGATCATCGAGGCGCTGCGCGCCTTCGACCTCGTCTTCGTCTTCAACAAGGGCGCCGAGGGCACCGAGTTGCTGTCGATCCTGGTCACCAACAACATCATCGGTGAGTCCAGCCGCATCGGATACGGCTCCGCGATCGCCGTGGTCCTGCTGGTGATCTCGCTTGCCGTGATCATCCCGTATCTGATCGCGACCTTCCGGAAGGAGCGGCGCGCATGAGCTCCCACCCGTCGCCCACCACCACCCTGAACGAGGCGCTTCGCGCCACCCCTTTGAACTCTGGCGCGCTGGCCAAGCAGCGCACCCCCGTCCGCCCTGCCCGGATCCTGCTGCACGTCTTCCTCGCCGGTGCCGCGCTGGCCTGGCTCGCACCCCTGCTGTGGGCGATGTACGCGGCGATGCGCCCGTACGCCGAGACCAGCACCAAGGGCTACGTCTCCTGGCCCGACGAACTGAGCCTCGACAACTTCACCAACGCCTTCCAGCAGTCAGACATGCTGCACTACTTCGGCAACACATTGCTGGTGGCGATCCCCGCGGTGCTGCTGACGCTGTTCCTGTCGTCGATGGTCGCCTTCTACGTCAGCCGCTTCGACTTCCGGGTCAATCTGTTCCTGCTGCTGGTGTTCACGGCCGGCAACCTGCTGCCCCAGCAGGTCATCATCACCCCGCTGTACCGCCTGTATCTGCTCATCGACCTGCCCGGCATCACCATGAGCGGCAAGCTCTACGACTCCGCGCTGGGCCTGGTACTGATCCACGTGGCGTTCCAGTCCGGCTTCTGCGCCTTCGTGCTGGCCAACTACATGCGCTCCCTGCCGCACGAGCTGACCGAGGCCGCCCTGGTCGACGGCGCCTCCGTCTGGCGCCTGTACTGGCAGATCGTGCTGCCCCTGTGCAAGCCCGCCATGGCCGCCCTGGCGACGTTGCTGTCCATCTGGATCTACAACGATTTCTTCTGGGCGATCGTGCTGATCTCCACCGGCGAGAACATGCCGATCACCTCGGCGCTGAACAACCTCTCCGGCCAGTACTTCACCGACCCCAACCTGGTCGCAGCCGGAGCCCTGCTCACCGCGATCCCGACCCTGATCGTGTACTTCGTGCTCCAGCGGCAGTTCGTCAGCGGCCTCACGCTGGGCGCCAACAAGGGCTGAACCTGAACCCCCCACTCGTTCCCCGCACTTCCCCGGAGCAGCACCTGTGAGCACCGAACGCCCCAACAAGGTTGTGAGCCCCTTGCCTTCCCAGCTCCCCACGTATGTGTCGGACACCGCACCGTGGCGGGGCGCCCTGCGCCCGGCCCGCTCCTGGCTGCATTCCGACGCTCCCTCCCAGTCGCTCAACGGCTCCTGGCAGTTCCGTCTGTCGCCCACGGCGGCCGTCGCCGAGGACTTCGCCTCCGAGGACTTCGACGACCGGGGCTGGGACAGCATCCCGGTGCCGGCGCACTGGGTGCTGGAGGGCGACGGCGCCTACGGCCGGCCGATCTACACGAACGTCCAGTACCCCTTCCCGATCGACCCGCCGCACGTCCCCGACGAGAACTCCACCGGCGACTACCGCCGCCGTTTCGACGTCCCCGAGGACTGGTCGGACGCCGAGCGGGTCCTGCTGCGGTTCGACGGGGTGGAGTCGCTGTTCCGGGTGTGGGTGAACGGCGTCGAGATCGGCAGCGCCAGTGGCAGCAGGCTGGCCCACGAGTTCGACGTGACGTCCGCGGTGCGACCGGGCGGCAACGTCGTCGCCGTACGGGTGCACCAGTGGTCGGCCGCCAGCTACCTGGAAGACCAGGACCAGTGGTGGCTGCCGGGCATCTTCCGGGACGTCACCCTGCTCGCCCGCCCGGCCGGGGGCGTCGAGGACGTCTGGCTGCGCACCGGCTACGACCACGGAAACGGCCGTATCGACCCGGAGGTCACCGCCGACGCCGCCGCGTTCCCCGTCACCCTGCGCATCCCCGAACTCGGCGTCGAGCGGGTCTGGGCCACCCCGGCCGACGTGGCGCCCCTCGACATCGCGGGCGTCCAGCCGTGGTCGGCCGAGCGGCCCCGCCTGTACGACGCCACCGTGTCCTCGGCCGCGGAGAGCATCGCCCTGCGGGTCGGCTTCCGCACGGTCGAGATCCACGGCGACCGGCTCCTGGTCAACGGCCGCCGTGTCGTCTTCCACGGGATGAACCGGCACGAGGCCCACCCCGAGCGCGGCCGGGTCTTCGACGAGGAGCACGCCCGCGCGGACCTGGCCCGCATGAAGCGGTTCAACGTCAACGCCATCCGCACCAGTCACTACCCCCCGCATCCCCGGCTGCTCGACCTCGCCGACGAACTCGGCTTCTGGGTCGTCCTCGAAAGCGATCTGGAGACCCACGGCTTCGAGAACGTCGACTGGGCCGACAACCCGAGCGACGACCCGGCCTGGCGCGCCGCCTATCTGGACCGTGTCCAGCGCACCGTCGAGCGGGACAAGAACCACCCCGCCATCGTGATCTGGTCACTCGGCAACGAGGCCGGAACCGGCGCCAACCTCGCCGCGATGTCGGCCTGGGTCCACGCCCGCGACCCCGAGCGTCCCGTGCACTACGAAGGCGATTACACCGGCGAGTACACCGACGTCTACTCCCGCATGTATCCGACGGTCCCGGAGATCGAGCAGATCGGCACGGACGGTTCCGTCGCGCCGCTGCTCGGCTGCACCCCCGCGCAGGGCGCCCGGCAGCGCACCAAGCCGTTCCTGCTGTGCGAGTACGCCCACTCGATGGGCAACGGGCCGGGTGCCCTCGACCAGTACGAGGAACTGGTCCACCGGTTCCCGCGGGTGCACGGCGGTTTCGTCTGGGAGTGGCGCGACCACGGCATCCTGGCCACGGCCCCGGACGGGACGCCGTACCACGCCTACGGCGGCGACTTCGGGGAGGTCGTGCACGACGGCAACTTCGTGATGGACGGGATGCTGCTCAGCGACGACGTGCCGACGCCGAGCCTGTACGAGTTCAAGGCGGTCGTGACGCCGATCCGCTTCGCCTTCGACGGCGACAAGCTCGTGATCACCAACCTGCGGCACTCGGCCGACACGTCCGACCTGCGCTTTCGCTGGCGCGTCGAGCACGACGGGAACCTCGTGGACTTGGGGGAGTGGGATGCCCCGGTCCTCGCGGCGGGCGAGTCGGGGCGGGTGCCGTTGCCGCCGGTCGCGGTGGCCCCGGACGGCGAGACCTGGCTGACGGTCGAGGCGGTGCTGGCGACGGCGACCGCCTGGGCGCCGCAGGGGCATGAGATCGCCACCGCCCAACTCGACCGCTCGGTACGGCGGCCGGTGCCCGTCGCCCGGCCCCGGCGCGACTGGCGGCCCGGCGAGGGAACGCTCACGCTCGGCATCGCCGAGTTCACCGGCGGCTCCCTCACCCGCCTCGCCGGGCGCCCCGTGGCCGGCCCTCGCCTGGAACTGTTCCGCGCGCCCACCGACAACGACGAGAGCCGGGCCGACCGGCTGGAGGGAAGCGACAACAGCGTCCTCGGGGTGTCGAGCGCCGACACCTGGCGCCGCGACGGCCTGGACCGGCTGACCACGCGGCGCCTCGACGTCGAGCAGGCCGCGGACGCCCTGCGCACCGTGGACCGGGTCTCCGCCGCGGGCTCCGCCCTCTCGGTGACCGTGGAGTCCCTCTGGTCGATCGAGGACGGCGAACTCGAACTGCGCGTGGAGATCGAGCCGTCGCGCGGCTGGCGGTCGGTGTGGCCGCGGATCGGGGTGCGCTTCGAACTGCCCGACGGGACGGCACCCGTCGACGGCGCGGACTGGTTCGGCCTGGGCCCGCTGGAGTCCTACCCCGACAGTCTCCGCGCGGCCCGCACCGGCCGCTTCTCCTACCCGATCGGGGACCTCGCGGTCGCCTACGCGCGCCCCCAGGAGACCGGCCACCGCTCCCAGCTGCGGCGCCTCACGCTGACCAGCGGCGGCACCGAGGTACTGCGGCTCGTGGCACTCCCCGACGCCCGCGGTCGGCGCCCCGGCTTCACCCTCGGGCGCCACACCCCCCAGCAGATCGCCAGCGCCGCACATCCCTTCGAGCTCCCGGAGTCGACCGCGAGTCACCTGATCATCGACGCCGTCCAGCACGGACTCGGCTCCCGGTCCTGCGGGCCGGACGTGTGGCCGGAGTTCGTGCTGCGCCCCGAAGCCCGCACCATCAGGCTGCGCATCACACCGGGCGCCTGAGCAACAGAGCCCGTCGGCGACGCTGCTGCCCACCGTGGGCCGGCGGGCCGACCGGGCGCTGCACGGCCCGGCGGCGGGGGTGGCTGGCGGTTCCCCGAACGATGGTCCCGGACCGCGGACTGCCCTCGACGAGAGCATGCCGCTCGAGCCGGGCGCCTGCCGCATCCCCCTCTCCGAGATCGGCCGGGCCGAGGCCTACGCGCGAGCCTGTGCCGAGCTCGGCGAGCCCCGGGCCGCTGTCGAGGGGCGATGGCGGCCGGCCAGGCGACCCGGCGAAGCCCACCGCCCTCGTCAGGACCGTTTCCCGGCACACACTTCGTCAGCGACGGGCCGAAACAGCGGTGCGGTCTTCAAGGATGCATCCATGGGTTCGCACACCGTCTGATGACCAAACGGAAGGGCAAGTACGCCATCGGACAGAAGGGCCTGATCCTCGGCCGCGAGGGCGTGGGCACGGTCACCGAGGTCGGCCCGGCCGTCGCCGGCCTCAAGCCCGGTGGCCTGGTCGTGATCAACCCCACCCAGCCTTGCGGGCTGTGCCCTGCGCGCAGGGTCGGCCACGAGCGTTGTCTCTACCGGGTTCCCGACTCCATGAGCGCGTCGCAGTCGTCCGAGAGCCGATGGCGGAAGCCGAGTGGTGAGCCCAGGTATAGGGGGTTGCTCCGTGTGTCGGTCCTTCCTCGGGCTTGGCGAGGTTCGGCCATGGGGTCATCGGGAGGCATTCCGCTCGACTGTGCCGACGTGCCGGGGCCCTCTCTCCAGGTGCGACCTCGCCCGGCTTCCACATGACCAACGGCCGCGCCGGCCGGCGCGGCCCCGCATCTCCGAGAATCACACCTCGTGCCACTACGGCGCCGCTGCCCGGGAGAAGCGCCGACTGGACGCGAGGCGGGCCGGGGCACTCCTCCCGGTTGTCTGAAGCAGGCCGTCAGCCCGATCCGGGTGCTGCCCGGCCCGCCACGGTCGTCGGCGTAATGCCGCGCCAGGTCGATTTCCTTCTCGACTCCACGGAAAGTGAGTTCTGACATGACAGGTTTGCCCAGTCGCCGACAGGTACTCGGCGGGACGGCAGCGGGAGTACTGGCCACGCTGGCCGGGATCCCGCATGCCGGTGCCGCGTCCGCCGCTGTGACGTACACGGCGCCGGATCCGCGGGTGTGGATCCACCTCAACAACGGGTGGCGATTCATCAGAGCGGACGCCACTGGTGCGCAAGCGCCCGGTTTCGACGACTCCGGATGGACGTCCGTCGTCACCCCCCACACGTGGAACGCCGTCGGCGGTGCCGACGGCGGCAACGACTACTACCGCGGAGTGGGCTGGTACCGCCGCCGCTACACCGTGCCGGCCGAACTCGCCGGAAAGAGGCTGTACCTGCAGTTCGCCGGGGTCAACCAGATCGCCGACGTCTGGGTCAACGGCACGTACCTCGGGCAGCACAAGGGCGGGTACTCCCGCTTCCGTTTCGACGCCACGGCCGCGCTCGTCCCGGGCGGGGACAACGTCATCGCGGTGAAGGTGACCAACGCCCGCGACACCGGCATCGCCCCGTTGAGCGCGGACTACACCTTCCAGGGCGGCATCTACCGCAACGTGAGCCTGTGGGCCGTCGACGACCTCCACGTCCGGATGACGGACTACGCGGGCCCCGGCGTCTACCTCCGGCAGACCAACGTGAGCGCGGCCTCGGCCACGGTGACCGTCACGACGAAGCTGTGGAACGACAGCACCACCACCAGATCGGTGGTCGTGCGCAGCGTCATCGCGGACAAGAGCGGGACCGTCGTCGCGGAGACGAGCAGCACCGCGCAGACCGTCCTCGCGGCCACCGGCACGGAGGTCCAGCAGACTCTCCACATCAGCAGCCCGCACCTGTGGAACGGCCTGGCGGATCCCTACCTCCACAACGCCGGCGTCGAGATCCATGACGTCACCGGGGGCGGGGACCAGATCACGGATGTGGTGACCGAACGCCTGGGTCTTCGCTCCATCGCCGTCGACGCCAACACCGGGTTCCGCCTCAACGGCAGCCACCTCCACCTGCATGGCGTCAACCTGCACCAGGACCGGGCCGGCCAGGGCTGGGCGATATCCGACGCCGATCACACCCAGGACTTCGACCTCATCAGCGAGATCGGCGCCAACGCCGTCCGGATGGCGCACTACCAGCACGACCAGAAGGACTACAACCTCGCTGACGAACGCGGAATGATCGTGTGGGCGGAGATTCCCCTGGTCGACCTCGTCACCGACTCGGCCGCCTTCACCACCAGCACCCAGAACCAGCTGCGGGAACTGATCCGGCAGAACTACAACCACCCCTCGATCGCCTTCTGGGGCATCGGCAACGAGCAGATCGACTACAACGGCACCGCCACGAACACGCTGCTCGCGTCACTGGCCGACATCGTCGAGGCCGAGGACCCGGACAGGCTCTCCACCTACGCGGTCCGCGGCGAGGACCCCGACAACGCGCAGGCGGGACTGCACACCCAGACCACGGGCTTCAACAAGTACTACGGCTGGTACTACGGCTCCAAGGACGGCGACCTCGGCGCGTGGGCCGACAACCTGCACGCCACCTCCCCGTCCCGCAGGATCGCCATGTCGGAGTACGGCGTCGGCGCCAGCACCACCCAGCACGCCCTCAACCCGCCCAAGCCGGCTCCGGGCGGATCCTGGCACCCCGAGGAGTACCAGTCGCTGTTCCACGAAGCGGCCTGGAAGCAGCTCGCCGCCCGTCCCTTCATCTGGGGCACGTTCGTCTGGGCCATGTTCGACTTCCCCTCCGACGGCCGCAGCGAGGGGGGCCAGCCCGGCATCAACGACAAGGGCCTGGTCACCCGCGACCGGCAGATCCGCAAGGACGCCTTCTATTGGTACAAGTCCAACTGGGCTACCACTCCCACCCTCTACATCACCAGCCGTCGGTGGACCCAGCGCACCGAGCCCACCACCGAACTCAAGGTCTACTCCAACGCGGGCCAGGTCACCGCCACCCTCAACGGCACCTCCCTGGGAACCCGGAGCAGCAGCGACCACATCTTCAGATGGCCCAGCATCACCTTGAGGCCCGGCCAGAACACCGTGACGGTCACCGCGACCATCAACGGCTCCACCTATACCGACAGCGTCAACTGGACACTCGGCTGAGAACCCCGCCCCTCGACAGCCGCCCGGTCCGCACGCGGCACAGGCGCTACAGGGGTAGGGCGGGCGATGCCACAGTTCTCGGGTGGCCGTATGACCACCGCCACGATCCCGTAGGTGGGCGGGTCTCGGCGGCGTGACGATGCCAGGTGGCACACGACGTACGCGACGAAGCTCCGGTGGGCAGAGTGACCTGTCAGGTCGTTCTGCCCGACCGGAGCTTCGATGTGCCGTTCAGTCCGCCGCCGCGTGTCACGCCGAGTCGCCCACGGCGTCAGCTTCGTGCGACTGCCGTCGGGGCCATGATCACGGCAGGGCGAGCCATGGCCCGTTCGATGGGAACTGTCAGCTTCGTGCGGAGGGTGAATTCGCCCGGCCGCAGAACGGCGTCGCGCACGTCCTGCGTCACGATGAACGAGCACCGGCGGGAGCAGTGTCAGGCATGGGCCAGTCCCGGGAGGTGTTCGGCGAGGTGCATGGTATGCAGCCGCGCGAACTCGTCGTGTGTGCAGCGTCCGTAGGCGGGGTGGGGGGCGTGTTCTCCGGTGTGGCCGGTGAACAGGGCCACCGCGTCCGTGAAGCCGGCCGCGGCCTCGCTCACCGGCAGGCCCGGGTCCAGCGGCGGCGCTCCGTCGATCTCCGCGCCGAGCGGGTGCTTCATCGCTCCGCGGCGCAGGAAGACCCACTTGGCCAGAGCGCCTGCCGTCGCCCGGAACAGGGCGGGCTTGAGCTTGGGATAACCGGAGACGGAGTAGCGGACGGTCTGGGCACAGTGCTGCAGTGTCTGGGACAGGTTCCAGGCGCTGCCCGGCGCCAGCAGGTCACGCTCGGGGCGACCGAGGTCCTTGCGGAGCCGTTCAGTGAGCTGGACGAGGGTGAGTGAGGTCATATCGCAAGATTCCGTTTCCTGCATGCTCGACGGCCAGGGCCCCGACGTCGGTCCCGCCCCTGGCGGCAGGCCCATGCCGGGCACTCCCCGCTCGCTGGGCAAGCACTGGTACTGACTACTGCGTCAGAGCGCCGGTGCATGCTCGTTCAGGTGGTCGATGATCAGGCTGGTGAGGACCTCGGGAGCCTCATCGGGGACCCAGTGACTGATGCCTTGCAGTGCGTGGAACGAGTAGGGGCCGCTCACCCATTTTTCTGTGGCATGAGCTGCGGTGGACCCGAGCGCGACGTCCTCGGTGCCCCAGACGTAGAGCGTGGGTACCTGGATCTTCCCGACCGCGGCGTCAGGCCGGTCGGCGCGGTAGTAGTTGAGGGCCGCGCTCAGCGCACCGGGTTCGGACAGACGCTGTACGTATGAGTCGACGTGATGGTCGGCAACCTTGCCCTGGTAGAGGGAACGCAGGAGCGCGGCGTCGTCCGCGAGGAAGCGGGCCTCTGTGTCGGGGCTGCGCCAGTCCTGCTGGTACTGGGAGCGACGGCGTTGGTCGTCGTCGGTGCGATGTGCCTCGCCCAGCGCGTTGGGATGCGGCGTCGACACGGTGGTGAGCGTGCGCAGTCGCTCGGCGTGCCGGGCCGCGGTCCACCAGGCGATGGCGCCGCCCCAGTCGTGTCCGACGAGGTCGAAGCGGTTCCAGGCGAGTGCGTCGGCCACCGCCAGAACGTCCCCGACCAGTTCGCTCACCCCGTACGCGTCGGCACGCATCGGGCGCACACCTGGCGAATAGCCGCGGGTGTCGGGCGCGACCGCGCGGAAGCCCTGGTCACCCAGCGCGGCCACTTGTTCTTCCCAGAGGACGGCGGTCCGGGGAAAGCCGTGCAGGAGCAGGACGGGGCGCCCGTCGGCGGGTCCTGCTGCGATCGCGTCGAAGGTGCCTGAAGCCGATGGGATTTCAAGGTGTTCTGTCATGGTGCATCCTTTTCGGGAAGGTGGGCGCCCCGTCGGGGCATCGTGCCCACGAACGCTCCGCTGCCGAGCAGCGCCGAAAGAGCCACCGCCAGGACGAGCCGGCGGGTGGAGATGCGGCGACAGCTGCGGCGACCTAGGGTGACGGCTCGTCGATCGCGCGGTGTCGCGGCGCTGCGGGTGCCCCTCAGGGCGCATCAGTTCTGTCGCCGCTTGCGCCTCATGGCTCGTCGGTGGGTGGGTCCGTGCGGCCGATGATCCAGGCGCCCCACTCCGTGTCGGTGCGCCGTTCAGGCAGGTCCAGCACGGTGGAGACCGTCAGGACGAGACCGGTGGCCAAGAAGGAGCGCACCTGCATCGGGTCGGCGCCCGTCAGACGGGTGATGGTCTGCTGGAGGTCGAGCTGGCGCCGCCGTACCGACTCCTGGACCACCGCGTCGCCTGACGCGGCATAAGCCTGCAACAGGACGAGGCCGACAGTGGGTCGGCTCTGCAGGAGATGCCGGTAGGCGTCACCGAGCGCGCTCAGCGTCGGTTCGGCGCTCTCGAAGGTGGCCTCGATCCCGTCGTAGGCCGCGTGTACGACCTGAAGGAACAGATCACGCTTCGAGCCGAACATCTGCACGATGCGGGGATGGGAGATGCCGACCCGTGCGGCGATCGCCTCGATGCCCGCCCCCGACAGTCCTTTCCGGGCGAACTCAGCGTCGGCCGCCTCCATGATCTCAGCCCGCCGCACCGACGCCGGCTTACGGGTGCGGCCGGGCTCGGTCACTTCTCGGCCTTCGCGCGGCCGATCTGACTCAGCACGAAGCGGTGGTCGTACAGGCACCGGTAGGCGTGGATCAGCCCGTCCTCTCCCAGCTCCAGACGGTCGTCACCGTGGAACTCCACGCGCTGCCCCGTGCCGGCGAGGGTCCCCGAGAAGCGCCACGCCACCAGCACGGCCCGCCGCGTCACCTCCCCGTACAACCCCATACGCGTGAACGAGTAGTCGGGAAAGGCCTGTGCCATCTGCGTCACGAAGGCGCGGAGGCTGTCGGGGCCGTGTGCCGTCTCACCGAGCGCCGGCTCGTCGTACACCAGGTCTTCGGCGCACAACGCCGCCGCGGCATCGCCATCGTGCTCGTTCCAAGCCCTCTCCCATCGATCGCAGAACGCCTCAAGGGCCTTGATGTCTGATGCGGCCACTTCGGCCACGGTGGTAACCATGCTTCTAACTTACAGGTAAGTAAGATGCGAGCCAAGGGCCGGTTGGCCCAAGGTGGGGGCTTGCCTTGGGGCATCATCCGCGGTGACGACTACAGCGAAGCGAACTGAGGACCGGGTGCCCCACGAACAAGGTGATGGGCCTGATTGACCTCCCACCCGAGTCCTGGGATGGGAACTGCGGCTGGATGCTCTCCGCCAACCTGACCGCCGACCGCGACGCCTGGGTGAGGCTCCTGGCGGTGCGCGACCACGCCGATCTGGTCGATGCCGAGCCCGGCACCAGGCGCTTTCGCCTCTGCCGCCTGCGGGCCCGCATCGCGAAGCACGCCCGCCGCCTGCTCCGCATCGAGGCCACCTGGCCCTGGGCCAACGCGTTCACCACCTGCGGGCGGCGACTCTCTGAACTTCCCGCCGTCACCCGACCGTCGGTCCTGTCCCGACGAAGACCAGAACGGGGGAGACCCGCACCACCCCGGGCCCGTGGAGCCCGGCGCAGCCGCAGCGTCACGCGACGGCCCACCCCCGACTGCAGGGGACATTGCGAGCGAACCGCCGAGTCGCTCAGCGCCCGAACCTCGCTGCCGGATCGAGGTAAAGGGTGAGTCACGGCGTGCCGCGGACATCCAAGTTTGGTATCGGGACGATAGGGGGTGGCAGTTCGCCTGCGGGGAGTTGGCCGACTCGCTGGACGGCCAGTTCGCCCAGCCGCCGCTTGTCGAGGAGGGCGCTGCCTTGGTTGGCCGGAGGCAGACCGGGTCGAACGGTGGGGTGGTGACGCCGCCGAAGGGGAAGATGCCGCGGCTGGTCTCCGTGGGGAGGAGGTCGCCGACGGGGTGATGCCTCCCTCCGCTATGAGGGAGGGGTTCTCATGTCAGCTTTCTCCTCTGTGGGTTCACTCGAAGAGCACTGCAACGACTTCGGCGACGCACACAGGCTTGTCGCCGCCCCGCCGCTCGACGGTGACGCGGAGGACGGCCTGGGCTCCCTGCGGTCCGCGCCGCAGTTCCGTCAGCTCCACCATGCCCCTCACCTGGGAGTTCACGGGTGTGAGGGCCGGGCAACGGACCTTGTTGCTGCCGTAGTTGATGGCGGCGGTCAGCCCCTCGGTCCGCGCGGCTTCCGACAGGAGCATGGGGACGAGGGACGGGACCAGATAGCCGTGGGCGACCGTCGTTCCGTACGGGCCCTTCGCGGCCTTGTTCGGGTCGAGGTGGATCCACTGGTGATCGCCGGTGACATCGGCGAAACGGTCGATGTCATTCTGGGGCGGGCGCTACGGCGGCACTCACCGCCACCGCTGTTCAGGTGCCGGACGCGGTCCCCTGAACACAGCAATGTGACGCTGCTGGCGTCGTCGCGTACCTGGTCCACAACGCTGGGCGCCTGCTGCACCGCTCGCTGGACGAGCCCCGGAAGCCTGGGTGGCCTGGCGCTGCCGCCCCTTCAGTGTTGACGCCTTCTCCACCAGCACCGCCACTGGTGGCCCGCACCCGCTGACCCGGAATGCCCAGTAATGGTCCACGGCGCGTGGCTGCCCCTGTTTATCGGCCTGAGGACGTGTCAGCAATCGGGCTCTGTTCCGTAGTCGGTGGTGACGGTGCGTTCTCCTCATTGCAGGAGGATGCGGTGACGGAGGAGGTCGAATCCTGCTCGGCCGTGCATCTGCCGCATGATCTTCTTGGTTCGGGTATTGACGCCCTCGGTCCGGCCGTTGTGGTGGGGCAGGGTGAGGCCGGCGTTCACGGCGGCGCGGTCGAGTTCGAGGCCGTTACAGAAGCTGAGCAGGTGGGGCAGGCCAGCGGTGCGGACTGTCGCGATCCACCGGGAGAGCTTGTCGTTGTTGCCATGGGCCGGGGTAAGGAACGCGGCGAACTCGCCGGTGAGTCGGGCGAGTTCGGTCATCTCCGGGCACGCCGCGGTGAGGAGGCCGAGCAGGTCGGTGTCCTTGGTCCACAGGTGCTCGGGGTGGGTGAGCAGGAGCCGGGCGACGCGGCGGGGGGTTGTCACGGGGCGGTCGCCTTCAGCGCGGCCCTGATTGAGGTAGCGGACCAGCAGGTTGGCACTGCCGGTATAGCCCAACTTCCGGATCTCTTCGAGGAGATGGGTGACCGGGACGGCGGGTTCCTCGGCACGGCGTCGGCGCAGGTGGTCGCGGTAGGGGTCGACAAGGGTGGGCCGGTAGCGGGGGGCGATGCGATCCGCGGGCGGTTCAGGGATGCGGGCGTAGCGCTTGACGGTATTCAGGGCGAGGTTCAGTCTGCGGGAGCAGTCGAGCAGGCCCACGCCGGAGTCAAGGAGGGCGTGGACTTTATGCCAGCGCTCGCGGGTGGTCTGCTCGCGGACGCCGCCGGGCCGGGGCGGGTTGACGGTGGCCCAGCAGGGGGCGTGGGCGCGGACCTCGGCCAGAACTTTGTCGCACAGGTTCCGCCACAGATGCCAGCGGTCGCTGACCTGCACCGCGTCGGGCAAGGCCCGGCGGATCGCCTCGGCGTAGGTGGCCGAGCCGTCCCGGCACACGACTTCGATCCCTTTCTGCCCGTGCAGCCAAGCCTCCAATGTGGCGGCTTCCCGGTCGGGCAGGACGTCGACGCGTTCCCCGGTCTCGGCATCGATGATGAGCGTGGCGTAGCGGTGCCGGCGGCGCAGGGCGAAGTCATCGACCCCGATCACCCTCGGGATCCGCAGCGTCGGCGGGGGTATTGCCCGCAGCACCCGCAGGGCGGTGGCGAACGATACGGGCACGGCCAGTAACCGGGTGAGCCGGGCAGCCGCCCGGCCGCATAACTCTTTGACCACCCCCGAGACCTGGCTGGTCAGACGCGTGGTGCGGCGCTGAAGGCGCTCGATCAGCCCAGGGACTTGCTCGCGGAAGGTCTGCCGCCGACAGCCCAGGACCGGGCAGACCAGACGTCGTACCCGGACGTTGACCACGACCCGGCGGCCATCGACCGGCACATCCGCAACGGTCCGGACGTGGTATCCGTGCACCTTCCCCGTCGGGACCCCGCACATCGAGCAGGGAAAGGGAACATCCCGGGTTCGGGCCAAGACCCGGATCATCTCGCCGTCGTCCGCCACATCCTCGATGACCAGCGCTGAGAGCCCTGAGAACACCGTTGCCACGAGGGAGTTGACATCTCGCATACAACATCAACGACGCCCGTCACCAACCGTCACCACCGACTACGGAACAGAGCCGCCATAACGGTGTACGGGGCACGGGTCCACACGGTGAGGCAGTCGAGGTGACGCACACGTGGGAGGACATGGAAGCGCGCCTCGGCTGGCTTATCCTCACGGCCGCGGCGCTGGACGACCTCACCGGGTGCTGCCTGGGACACGGTGGATGAGCGGCGGCGTTTCCGCGTGGCGAGGGTCGCGGCCTTGGCCGGACACGAACCTCAGCTGACCCGCTCCACCCTCTGCACGGAAGGGCCCGCACGGACGTGCGGGCCCTTCCGCGTCATCCCCTACGTTGCGGACGCACACGCCCTGAGAGGGCGTATCCCGCCTCCCCGGTGGGAGATGAGTGGGAGACAAGTGGGAGATGATCATGGCGTGGTGCTGCAATCAGGCGCTAGGAAATGCTAGACGGCGCTACCTGCGCGGCCCTGGTTCAGCCGCCGGATTCGCCCGCGTGCGGGCTCAGCGCACCCATGCTGACCAGCGCAATCACCACCACACCGAGGATCACGCGGTAGTAGACGAACGGCATGAAGCTCTTGTGCGAGATGAACTTCATGAACCACGCGATGACCGCGTAGCCGACGAAGAAGGCGATGACCGTGGCGAAGATCGTCGGCCCCCAGGTGACGTGGCCGCCCTCCATCGCGTCCTTGAGCTCGTAGCCGCCCGAGGCGATCACGGCCGGGATGGCGAGGAGGAAGGAGTACCGGGCCGCGGCCTCGCGCTTGTAGCCCATGAGGAGGCCACCGCTGATGGTGGCGCCGGAGCGGGAGACACCGGGGATGAGGGCCATGGCCTGGCAGAGGCCGAAGATCAGACCGTCCTTGACGCTGAGCTGTTCGAGGCTCTTGCGCTCCTTGGCGGCGCGGTGCTTGCCGCCGGTCTCGTCGCGCGCCGCCAGGCGGTCCGCCACGCCCAGGACGATGCCCATGACGATCAGCATCGTCGCCGTGAGGCGCAGATCACGGAAGGGGCCCTCGATCTGGTCCTTGAGCGTCACGCCGAGGACACCGATCGGGATGGAGCCGACGATCACCAGCCAGCCCATCTGGGCGTCGTGGTTGCCGCGCATCTCCTTGTTGAACAGCGAGCGCGACCACGCCGAGATGATGGTGGCGATGTCCTTGCGGAAGTAGATCAGCACGGCGGCCTCGGTGCCGATCTGGGTGATCGCCGTGAAGGCCGCTCCCGGGTCCTCCCAGCCGGAGAAGGCCGCCGTCAGGCGCAGGTGCGCGCTGGAGGAGACGGGGAGGAATTCGGTCAGCCCCTGGACGAGTCCGAGGATGAGGGATTCAAACCAAGACATGAAGTTACGTGGTCCAAGCGCTGATCGTGGAGGGCCGACGGAAGACGTGCCGCGCCGCGGGGCGGGTGATCACAGGTGCTGGGGGCAGCCTAGCGCCCCAAGGGGACAGGGCTGTCACAGGGGTTTCGCAGGGCCGGCCGGGGGGCGGGCGAAGGGTGTGCGCGGGACGGGTGGAGCGTCGGCGTTCCGAGGCGTGGAACGGCCGGATCCGTGGTGTTGACCAGTCACTATGTCCGCACATACGTTGCTGGCGAGGGAAAGCGCTTGCCGCGGAGGGGTCGCCGCACCACCGGAGCCCCCGCCACCAGGCGTTCGCCAACGTCCGATGTCACGTTCGATGGAGTGCTGATCACGTCCATGCCCACACCCAGCAACGACCCGGGCCCGACTCCGGACCAACTGCCGAACAGCGCCCCGGCCCCGCTCGCCGGCCGTCGTGTCCGTGCCGCGATCATCGGTGTCGGCGCCATTGGTGGCGGCTCGCACCTGCCCGCGCTCGCGCGGCTCGCCGAAGAGGGCGAGACCGAGGTCGTCGCGGCCGTCGACATCGATGCCGACGCGGTGGCGAAGTTCTGCGCGGAGCACGGTGTCCCGCACGGCTACACCGATCTGGACCGCATGCTCGCGGAGCAGCGGCCCGACCTGGTCAGTGTCTGCACCCCGCCGACCCTGCACCGCGACCAGACGATCGCCGCACTACGGGCCGGCGCCTGGGTGTGGTGCGAGAAGCCGCCGGTGCCGACGCTGGCCGACTTCGACGCCGTCGAGGCGGAGGAGGGCGCGCAGACCTCGGGGCCGTACGCCTCGATCGTCTTCCAGCACCGCTTCGGGTCGGGTTCGCAGCATGTACGGAACCTGATCGCCGAGCAGAGCCTCGGGCGCCCGCTCGTCGCGCACTGCCAGACCACCTGGTACCGGGACACCGCCTACTACGCCGTCCCCTGGCGCGGACGCTGGGCCACCGAGGGCGGCGGGCCCGCCATGGGGCACGGCATCCACCAGATGGATCTGCTGCTCGATCTGCTCGGCCCGTGGAGCGAGGTCCGGGCGATGGCCGGGCGGCTGGTCCACGACGTGGAGACCGAGGACGTCTCGACGGCCCTCGTCCGCTTCGAGAGCGGCGCGCTGGCCACCGTCGTCAACAGCGTCCTCAGCCCCGACGAGGTCAGCCGCATCCGCATCGACTGCGAGCGCGCCACCGTCGAACTGACCCATCTGTACGGCCACTCCAACGCCAACTGGTCCGTCACCCCCGCCCCGGGCACCCCGGACGCGGACGCGGCGGCCTGGCGCGACTTCGGGGAGGACGTCCCCAGCTCACACCTGGCCCAGCTGCGCGAACTCGTCGCCAGCATGCGAGCCGGCGAGCGCCCGCGCAGCAGCGGCGCCGACGGGCGGACGAGCCTGGAGCTGATCGCCGCCCTGTACAAGTCGGCGTTCACGGACGCGACCGTACGGCGTGGGGAGATCGGGCCCGGGGACCCGTACTACACGGCCATGCACGGAGGCGCCCCCGGGTGGGCGCCCGGAACGGCCCAGGTGTCCGCCGACGCGAGCTCCGTCGGCACGAGTGAGGAGATCACCGCATGACCTTCCACGACGGGCTGCGCGTGGTCCACGCCCACGGCGACCGGATCACGGTCACCGAACCCGCCACCGGCGTAGAGCTGTTGAGCTACGTCTACCGGCCGGAGGCGGCCTGGGAGGCGCCGAAGCCGTATCTGCACCCGATCCGGACGCTGGCGGGGGACGTCGTCACCGACTTCCGGCCCAACGACCACCGCTGGCACAAGGGCCTGCAGCTGACGGCCTCGCACCTGTCGGGCCAGAACCTGTGGGGCGGCAACTCGTATGTGCACGGCGAGGGTTATCTGCCGATCCCGGAGCGGGTCGGTTCGATGGCGCACGTCGGTTTCGACGTCGTCGAGTCGGACGGCGAGCGGGTCGTGATCGCCGAGCGGCTGACCTGGCACCCGTACACCGGGGAGCTGTGGGCGGACGAGGAGCGCCGGATCGAGATCCACGACGTCGACACCGAGTCGGGTTCGTGGGCGCTGACCTGGACGAGCGCGATCACCAACCGCCGTGACGAGCCGCTGCTGTTCGGCAGCCCCACCACCGCCGGTCGCGAGATGGCCGGATACACGGGCCTGTTCTGGCGCGGTCCGCGTGCCTTCCGGGACGGGCGGATCATCGGGCCCGACTCCGAGGGGCCCGAGCTGATGGGCGAGCAGGCGCCCTGGCTGGCCTACTCGGGCGAGCACGACGCCACCGACGGACACGCCACGCTCGTCTTCGCGCACGCGCCCGAGAACGACCACACCGGGGACCGGGGCGCGCACCCCGCCCACTGGTTCGTCCGCAACGAGCCCTTCGCCGCCGTCGCTCCCTCCTGGGCCTTCTTCGAGGAACTGGAACTGGCTCCCGGCGACACGCTCACCCGTCGCTATCGGGTCGTCGTGGCGGACGGGGCCTGGGAGCGGGAGGAGATCGCCAAGTACCTGGAGGCGCACCCGTGGTGAGCGGATACGAGGGACTGCCCGGCGGGGTCGCCGTCTCGCACCTGGCCGTCTACGACTGGCCCGCGACCGACGGGGTCTGCGGCGGAACTCCCCATATGCACCTGACCTGTTCGGAGGCGTACGTCGTCACCGGCGGGCGCGGCGCGGTGCAGACGCTGACGACCTCCGGGTACGAGGTCACGCCGCTGGCGCCCGGGACGGTCGCCTGGTTCACGCCCGGCACCATCCACCGGCTGGTCAACGAGGACGACCTGCGGATCACCGTCCTCATGCAGAACAGCGGGCTTCCGGAGGCGGGCGACGCCGTTCTCACCCTGCCGCCGGAGCACCTGACCGACCCGCGGACGTACGCCGCCGCCACCCGCATCCCGCTGGACGCGCCGCAGGAGGAGCAGGAGCGCGTCGCCAGGACCCGGCGCGACCTAGCCCTGGAGGGCTACCGGGCGCTGCGCGACGCCTCCGGCCCCGAGCCGCTCGCCGCGTTCCACCGGGCCGCCGCC